>CAZRIK010000062.1:0-11840 GCA_964600125.1 uncultured Candidatus Bathyarchaeia archaeon | reverse complement strand
AATGCTGCTTGAGGGAAGCTGATCGTGAGATTATAGAGAAGGTCATCTTCGTCTCTTTTGAAGTAGCGGTGGGGTGCAACGTGGATTAGCACGAACAAGTCTCCAGGAGATTCTGACTCTGGACTTGTCTCTCCTTCCTCTGGCAGCCTCAGCTGGTATCCTTCGTCTATCCCTGGCGGTATCTTGACGGTGATTTTTCGTTGCCTTTTTGTGAGTCCGCTGCCTCTGCACTTCGGGCACGGGGTGACTATGATTCTGCCTTTACCTCTGCAGGTGGGACACATTATGACTCTTACAAACGTGCCAAAGGCGTTTCTGGTTGTGCTCTGGATTCTTCCTTCTCCGTTGCACCTTGGGCATTGTTTGGGCGACGTGTTAGGTGCAGATCTGCTGCCCATACATACATCGCATTTTTCTATTCTTTCGATCTTTATGTCCTTCTCTGCACCGTTTGCTGCCTCTTCCAGCGTGATTTCGAGGTTGTAAGCGAGGTCTCTGCCTCTTGCGGCTCTTTCTCTAAAACCTCTGCCGCCAAAAAAGAAGCTGAACATGTCTCTCAGGTCGAATCCGGAGCCTAAGTCTCTGAATATTGATTCGAAGTCCGCGCCCCTAAAAATGTCCTCTGTTGTATAGCGTCGGTCAAAACCCGCGTGGCCGAGTTGATCGTATTGGGCTCTCTTATCGTCGTCTGACAGTACAGCGTAGGCTTCTGATATCTGCTTAAACTTTTCCTCTGCCTCAGGCGCCTTGTTTCTGTCAGGATGATACTGCAAAGCCAGATTTCTATAGGCGTCTTTTATCCCTTCTTTTGAAGCGGTTCTAGAAACGCCGAGAACCTCGTAGTAATCCTTTTTGTTCGCCATTTCTCAACCATCAGACCGCTAGGCACCGGATCGACTCGTCCAGAACCCCTATTTCACTTTGTAATCTTCTGAGTCAACCACTCTATCTTCGCCGGGTTCGGATCCAGATGGTGGTGCTTCGCCTTGTTGTCCCTTCTGTTTTGCCTGTTCAGCAGCTGCTTGTTGGTAGATTGCTGTTCCAACTTCCTGAAGAACTTTCGTGAGTTCATCGGACTTTGCCTTAATTTCCTCAAAGTTGGCGCCTGCCAAAGCATCCTTTAGGGCTGAAACCGACGCGTCTATCTTGCTCTTCTGGTCTTGAGTGAGTTTTTCTTCTAGGTCTTTCTTGGTTCTCTCTGCAGTGTAGATTAGGTTGTCAGCATTGTTTCTCAACTCAGCCTCTTCACGTTTCTTTTTGTCCTGCTCACCAAACTGTTCCGCCTCTTTAATCAGGCGCTCTTTTTCTTCTTTGGACAACTTCGTGGAGGCTGTGATCGTAATCTTTGCTTCCTTGCCAGTTCCCAAGTCCTTCGCTGTGACATTAAGTATCCCATTTGCATCAATGTCGAACGTGA
Organism: uncultured Candidatus Bathyarchaeia archaeon; assembly: GCA_964600125.1. Taxonomy (GTDB): domain Archaea; phylum Thermoproteota; class Bathyarchaeia; order Bathyarchaeales; family DTEX01; genus JAGTRI01. The sequence continues at coordinate 10,423 of CAZRIK010000062.1, read as the reverse complement.
CCTCGATTTGCGGTACCCCTCTGGGCGCTGGTGCTATGCCTTCCAAATTGAACATTCCGAGGGAAATGTTGTCCGTTGCTATTGGGCGCTCACCTTGGAGTATATGGATCGTAACAGCGGTCTGGAAGTCTGCAGCTGTTGTGAATGTTTGGCTTCTTCTGGTAGGTATTGTGGCGTTTTTCTCGAGTATTCTTGTGGATACGTGACCGAGGGTCTCAACGCCCAGCGATAATGGCGTAACATCAAGCAGCGTCAAGTCTCTTACTTCCCCTGTTAGGAGTGCCCCTTGTATTGCTGCGCCAATCGCTACGCATTCCATCGGGTCTACTCCTCTTTCTGCGGGTTTGCCCATAATCTGCTCAACGAACCTTTGGACGTAAGGCATCCTCGTCATTCCGCCGATGAGAATTATCTTGTCCATGTCTTTTGGGGTTAGCTTAGCGTCTTCAAGGGCCTTTACAATTGTACGCTCTGTTTTCTGGACCACGGGCTGGGCTAACGCTTCAAGCTTGGCTCTGGACAGCGTGAAGTGCAGATGTTTCGGTCCAGAGGTATCAGTGAATATGAATGGTAAGTCAATGTCAGTCGCCATTAGCGTTGACAGCTCTATTTTTGCCTTCTCAGAAGCCTCTTTTAACCTTGACATTGCCATCTTGTCGTTGCGGAGGTCAATGCCTGTTTGCCTTTGGAACTCTCCGACAAGGTAGTCAATTACCGCTTTGTCTAGATCTGCACCGCCAACTTGCGTGTCTCCGCTTGTTGATAGCACCTGAAAAACTCCTTTGCCAAAATTCTCTATTAGTGTTATGTCGTGGGTGCCGCCTCCGAAGCTGAAAACTAGAATCTTCATCTCCTTTTCCAGTTTGTCAATCCCGTACGCAAGGCAGGCTGCAGTTGGTTCGTTTATTATCCTTGCAACCTCGAAGCCTGCTATTTCTCCCGCGTCTTTTGTGGCTTGCCGCTGATTGTCGTTAAAGTGAGCTGGGACTGTTATCACGGCTTTCTTTATTGTGGTCGCTAGGTATGTCTCGGCGTCCTTCTTTATCTTCTGAAGTATGAACGCTGAGATTTGTTGCGGAGTGTATTCTTTCCCTGCGATGTTAACCTTGTAGTCGGTTCCCATTTTCCTCTTAATTTCGTAAACAGTTCCTTCAGGATTTGCCGTTGTTTGCCTTTTTGCTGATTCGCCTATCAGAAGCGTTCCGTCCTTGGTGAAGGCGACGACTGAAGGAAACATTTTCCCCGCCATTGTTGGTCCTTCAGCGCTCGGAATTATCGTTGCCCGTCCGCCTTCGAAGATGGCGGCTGCGGAGTTGGTTGTTCCCAAGTCTACGCCTAAAATTTTTTCTAAAGTTTTAGCACTACTCATTTTGGTTAATCTCCTTTTTGTGACTGTGACGGTTGTACGACAACCTTAACTATGCTCGGTCTAATCACCTTTTCCCTCAGGATGTAACCCTTTCTGATCTCTTCAACAATTGTGCATCCCTCAACGCCTTCCTTTTCGGTCTTTGCGACGGCGTAGTGTTTTAAGGGGTCAAAGGGTTCACCTGCGCTTTTTATGGGAAAAACCCCTTCGTTTTCAAGAATTTTTCGGAATTTTTTAAGGGTCATTTCGACTCCTTGGACAAGGATTTCTGTAGAGTTGGAAGAATGGGCAGAATTAACAGCCAACTCCAGCTCGTCCACGACGTCCAACAGTTCAGTTATGACGCGTTCGTTAGAATATTTCTTAACATCCTCTATTTTTTGGTCGAACCTTTTCTTAAGGTTCTCAAGATCTGCTCTGGCATACTTCAACTGTGTAAGGTAATCTTCTGAACGCTTCTTTTCGGCTTCAAGAGCCTTTTCCAGCGCTTCTACCTGTTCGTTGCCTTTTTTTTCTTGTTCTTCTTGCTTCTTTTCCATTTTGTTAGTCTCCCGACAAGATGCGTAGTTTCTTAGCTACACAAACAAAAATATAAACATACATTTCATCTTGGTGCGGAGTTCAAATCCCCCGCCCATCCACTATTATTGAACTGAGTATTCAAAAGGTTGTCTGATCCGTGTTTATTGGTAGCCCGGGAGAAATTTAAACTCTCATAAAGCATCTGGTGTCGAAGGTGGAATTTAGTCTTCTTCCCATTTGGTTATCCATGAGCCTACGACGATGAACAGTAATCCCAGGACCGTTATCAATGCAGTGTTAAAGATTGCCTGTTGAGATTGGCCAAATATCATAGTGGCTCTGAGTCCCTCATTCACATAAGTGAGTGGAAGAGCTTGGGCGATTATTTGCAAGAACTGGGGCATCTGACTTAATGGAAAGAATGAGCCTGACAAGAACATCATCGGGAACGTTATGGCGTTTGCAGCAGCGTCTGCAGCATCTGGGTCCTTGACGAATCTTGCAATAATCATTCCTATGCCTGTGAACATTAGCGAGGCCATTGCCACCATGAGTAGTGAGATGGGATTAAGGGTCATTTTCATGTTGAAAATTGCGACTCCCAGTGTTATCATCACCGCCATGCCTAAGTAGGATACGAGAACGTTGTATATTGTTCTGGACAGTATCCACTCGTAACGTTTCAACGGCGTCGTGGCTAATTTATGGAACACGCCATTCTCTTTGAATCGAGCGCTTATCGAAACAGCAGTGAAAACGCTTGTAGTCATAGCCGTCATTCCAATCATGCCTGGCAAGAAAAAGTCGATGTAGCTGAAGGGTTTTGGCGCTATTGTCAAGTCTTCAACGTTCAAGTACTGCACGCCTTGTGAGAGTTGAAAGTTGAACTTGTCAATGACAGCTATCACAATGCTGCGAACGATGGACGCAGAAGACGTGGACTGGTCATAAACCAAGGTCACGTTTGCAGTGGAGCTGCCGTGGGTGAAAAGCGCCATGTTAGCAGTATCATTAAATCCAGAGGGGATGATGAGCAGGCTACTTATCCTATTTGTTATTGCGTAGTCTGTGGCGTTAATTGAAGCACCTAATAAGTGGATGTTGAAAGCGTTTGTGGAGTTAAGGACTTCAACGATCGTGTCAGACCAATAGGTGTCTATGCCGTTGATTTGGTCTTGGTTTTGCAGGTAAAGATCGTATTTCGTTGAGGATTGGCTGAAAATGGCTCCAAAAAGAAGTATCATGACGCAGGGAAACATGATAGTCCAGAAGACTGCGCTTTTGTTTCGGACGAAGGTTTTCAGTGCAGCTTTGAGGTCGAGTGCTATGTGGCTCATGCTTCGTCGCCCTCCCCTAACGATTCGCCGGTGAGGTTCAGAAACACGTCTTCGAGGCTTGAGCGTTTCAGTTGCAGCTCCTCGAAGGATATGTTGGTCTTGCTAAGTTCGTGCAGAATCTCTGAAACGGCAACAGCATGGTTGAGGTGAACTTTGACGTCGACGCCATCGAAGTTTGCTTTTACGCCAAGTTTTTCTATGGTTGGAACCGCTTTGGCGCTTGTTCTTTTCAGTATCAGCAGGTTTTTTTTGCCGTGTTCAGAGATAAGCTTGTCCGTTGTGTCTAGGGCAACGATGTTGCCGTTGTGAATTATGCCGACGCGGTTGGCGAGTGTTTCTGCTTCTTCCATGTAATGGGTTGTCAAGAACACGGTTTTTCCTTGCTTGTGGAATTCTTCGATTAAATTCCAGACCACGTGGCGTGCCTTCGGGTCCAGTCCTGATGTAGGTTCGTCCAAGAAAACGAGTTCAGGGTCGTTCACCAAAGCGACAGCTATTCCGAGTCTCTGTTTCAGTCCGCCTGACAGGTTCCTGAACAGCGTGTTTTTCTTGTCTTCCAAGTCAACCTGCTTAATCAAGCCGTCAATGTCTGGGTGGCTATCGAATATTCCAGCAAAATATTGAATGGTCTCCTTAACCGTCAGCCTATCGTAAGTGGCAAAGTCCTGTGGCAAGATGCCTGTTCTCTTCTTTATGCTCTCTCCATCTTTCGAAATGTCGTACCCAAGCACGTAGGCTTTCCCGCCTGTGGGTCTCCGTAAACACTCCAGCATCTCCACAGTCGTGGTTTTGCCTGCGCCGTTGGGTCCTAGAAAAGCGAAAATCTCCCCCTTACTAACCGTGAAAGAAATGCCGTTTACAGCGACTAAATCGCCATATCGCTTGCTAAGGCTCTCAACTTGGATGGCTTCACCGTTACTCAATTTTATCCCTTATTTTTTAATTTTAAACTCATTCATGGAATAGCCCAAAAGATATAAACCTTTCTAAGAAAGAAAAACTCAATACTCAACGTAGTTTGCTAAATGCTTGGGCAGAAAAATCAGCTCACCGCCTTTCTGGACTGATACTCGGTGAGGATTCGAACGCCAATCTTTCATTAATTGGTAGCCCGGGAGAGATACGAACTCTTGTCAAGGGCTGAATTACGTTTCCAAGTTACTTATGGAGGAATGTAATCCCCAGTTCCTCAAGATTATTGGCCAAGACTGATCTGTGACAACGCTTGAAGTCTTTTTCATAACACATTAAGCAAATTACATTGTTTTTAGCAAGTTTGGCGATAAATTCTACCACGTCTAAGTGTTTTTCTAAATACTCTGAGTAACGTTTGAAATAAGTTTCATAATCATGGGTTGACTTTAATTCTTGTCTTATGTCGTAGTCAACACCTAGCTCGGGCATATGAATGTACTTAATTCGCGCTTCCGCTACAATCCGTGATAAAGTGCCCTCACTGTAGCTCACATCTTGTTTTGAATAAGCGTCTTTTCTAACATCAACTAGAATCTCTATTCCTTCGTTGCTCAGTAATTTAAGGAATTGGTCAGGTTCCTGACCCTCGTAACCTATGGTAAAAGCAGGAAGCCGGTATTCAATTGGCGCATTGTCTTCTTTTACAAAGTCGGTAAGTTTGAGATTTTTTTTATCGGAAAGTTTTCTTAGCACATAATCATATACCTTCCAATCGAGTATTCGGTATCTACCTCCAAGAAGCTGTTCTACCGCCTTTATTGACTTCAGCTTGTCTAGAATTCTCACTATTGATTTTTTATTTTTACCTGTCGAATCAAGTATTTCCTGCAATGACATACTGTCATTTGAGGTTAATTTTAAGCCAAAACCAATATACTTAGCCACTAAAGTTAGCAATATAGCATCTTCAAGTAAAAGATTCTTCTTTAAAATAAAGACCCTGTCCTTGTAGATGTGAGTCGACCCTTTAAGTTTTGCTGCCATATCAGTGAGATCGGGGCTAAATGTTAATCCTGATACAACGTCGAATGCCGGAATTACCTTACTTAAGAAATTGAAATATTCTTTTGTCACGTTTTTAGGGGAACCTGAAATGATTTGTTTAAAGTCTTTGTATTTGATTGTAATTTCCAATCGTTCATCTATATTCATTGCATCTCTACTAATTAAGTGCCGACTAGTATTATTTGTTGTTTTCCTAAAAGATAGACTCGTTTATAATCGACCAATTCTACACTACAAATGCACAATTTCAAAGTTTTCATCGAGCATTTCAGCAACTAAACGCCTGTGACATTTCTCCGGCTTATCTTCACTACAGAGAAAGCATGATGTTTTTTTATCAAGTTGTAGATCATTTAGCGTTTTTTTTGCATTACGCTTATTCATCAGCACTTTAAAATTAGCCTCGTATTCTTCCCAATTTTTGTCTTTTTTATATTTATCAAGTAGAGCTTTATCTGGTGCAAGGTTCTTTACACTAATGTACTCGATTCCAAACTGATTTAGTATAAATTCTAAGTCAGGGCTTTTTGCAAATCCTGCTAATTGTGAAGAGCTGTTCAACCGAATGTCCACAATTCTTTGTATATTGCTTTTTTTCAGACGGGAAATAAAGTCTTCCAGTGTTTTCTTTGTGAACCCCATCGTGTATATTTTCATATCAAACTCACCTCCTCGATAAAATCTGCCGATGTGTTTTAACCTTTGGAATGCAATGTGAATTAGAACTTTCTAAGTTAATAGACATAATTTAATCCTCGTTAGACTCGTTGGGAACAGCTAGAACACTCACAACCAATGGCCAATACCTCGGCTCAATTATAGATGTATCGGGAGAATACTTTCCATCTTTAATTTTATTGTTTTCATCAAGAGAATCTCCAGTTAAACCTATTACAAAATATATTTGCTTACCTTTTAATCCAGATGTATTTTGAGAACTGATCCAAGTAAAAGAACTTTTCTTGAAGTCAGCTGATTTGCTTTTAATAAATTCGCAAAATTTTATGTCGGTGCAAGGAATATCAAATTCTTTATCATTTTTACCAATGACCCAAAGTCGCGGATGCTTGTCCTGTGTGATGTCAAAAGAAGCTATAGGACCTACCAAGACAAGTGAACGCTCTGACTTAATTATTTCATCATATACTTCATACCTTGATTCTACCTTTTTTAGTAACTGAGTATCTGCAATTTGTTTAAGGAGTGTCCTTTGTTCGGTTACGTTTAGCTTCTTGACAAATTTGATTTGCGTACCTGGTTCAAACTTTATGTTTTCTGTATGGTGTTTAATTGGAAAAGGAGAGCTTAATTTCATATCAACAACATCAAAGATGTCGATCATACTACCATTATCCATTATTATATCAGTTTCCAAAAAACCGCCTGGTTTAATTGGGCGAATCCATTGTTTTCTTTCATTTAAACAAGCAAGGCAGACTCCTCCAAATTTTTCAGACTTCACCAAAAAAGTATAATGTGTCATGTTTTCCCCCCAATTTTCTCAATGCAAACATAGGATAATCTTACAATATTCATATTTAGCAATTAGTCTGATAAAAGTTACTATAATTCCTTGTCTGGGTTTCTATTTCATTCTTAATATTATTTCATGTCTCAAAATGAGACGAGCATCCAACCCCACGTCTCATTTTTATGCAACATTTTTGAAAATTCCGTTAACAATCGCTTATTCATCTTCAGAATTAATCCAAAATAAACCGTTTCTAAGCGAATCCTCGAAAACAAAAAAAAGGAAATGGAGGACTCTCTATTCGTCTTTTTAGAACATATGAATCAGATTTTAAAGGTTGGTAGCCCGGGAGAGATTCGAACTCTCGTCGGAGGGTCCAAAGCCCTCTATGCTTGTCCACTACACCACCGGGCTTCTTTGGGTAACGGTCTTCTTTCCATTCTCTAGATAATAGCTTTAGTATTTAAGAAAGGCTGAAGACAAGCGGTCACATACTTTTGAAGAGGAACTGGTCCAGAACGTTTTTGGCTTTTTCGCGTTTCTTCTGGTGGTCTTTCAGGAACTTCTTAACCTTTTCCGCGAGCGCTGCCTTGTGTTCGCCGCACAGGAGTTCGCCTGACCTGCACTTGTCGAAGGTTGCCTTGAGTTTCGCGTCGTCTTCCTCGAACAGGTAATACTCGTAATAGTAAATGGGGCAAATCGTCGGGTCCGCGCCACAGCGGCGTTGCTCCTCAACCGTCGGCTTGCCACCCGTATAGGCGTTCTTGACTTTCTTTTCAGCCTCTTCAGGCAGGTCCGTTGTGAAGATGCACGTTTCGGGAAGCGAAGCCGACATTTTTCCGCCTTTGCCCAGTCCCGGAAGGAACTTGCAGTGTATCTGGGCGGGCTTGAAGTATCCGAGCTTAGGCGCCACGTCGCGGGTTACCCGCCAGTACGGGTCCTGGTCAATAGCAGCTGGAATAAGGCAAGGCACGTTTTCGCCTGTCAGTTCAGTCTCCAGAAAACATGGAACAGCTTGTATGGCGGGGAAGAAGATGATGCCGATGTTTGAGCTGTCCGTGAACCCGAACGTTGCCTTCACTGTTGAGAACGTAATCTTTTTTGCGACCCTCACGGCAAGGTTGTACAGTGTGCCAGCTGAGTCAACGTCTACTATTATTTTTGTCTTCTTCGGGTCGAATCCCGCTGCGATCACGTCCAAGGCGTTGTCGTAGGCATACTTCGTGGACGTTTCAAGCTCGAATTCGGGGTGGATGAGGAACTTCTCGTCGTCTGTCATCTGGAAATACAGCTTCGAACCGAAAACGTCTTGCAGGTGCTTCGTGAAGATCCAGGGAACAAGGTGGCCGATGTGGACTGGACCTGATGGTCCTCTGCCCGTGTAGAGGACGAACGGTTTTCCAGCCTCGTAAAGGTCGAGTATCCAGTCTAGGTCCCTGTGCGAAAAGAAGAGCCCTCTTCTGAGCTGCAGGTGCAGTTCGCCTGCGTGCTTCTCTATCCTCTTAAGCAGGTCTTCGGTCAGAGGCTGGGTTCCGAACTCCTCTATCAGCCTGCTGTAGTCTATCTTGCCTGAGACCGTCCAAGGAGTGACGACCATTTCTTCCTCGTTGTTCGACATGATGATACACCAAATCCGCAGTTTTCGGGAAACAGCATTTACTGTCCTGCTTATTATTATGCTGAAAAAGGCGGGTTACAATATAAACTTAATCTAAAGCTATAGTCCGCAGTTTACAGAGCCTTGTAGTTGTTGAACCAGCTCTCGAACGCTGCCAGAGAATCCTGAGAAAAGCTCGGCTTCCTCTTCTCAAACATCTCATTGAAGTCCTGCATGTGAACCTTGCGTGGTTCTCCGCCTGACTCCGCCTTTCCCGACTCGAATAGTTCGCTGTTGACCTTCAGCTGGGCAGACTGGCAGAGGTCCATGATGTCGCTTCCCGAGAAGCCTTCAGTTAAGCTGGCGAGTTTTTCTAGGTCAACGTCCGCCGAGGTTTTCAAGGCGCCTATGTACAGCCGAAGCATTTCGAGGCGTTCATTGTAGCCTGGAGGAGGCACGTAAATCCTTTTCTGGAACCTCCTGATGAACGGCGTGTCCAGAGTCCACGGCTTGTTCGTTGAACCAATAACGTAAACATGAATAGGATTTTTCTTGTCGATTATGCCGTCCATTTCCTTGAGGAACTGGTTTCGAACCCGAGTTTCGCCGCTGACTTCCAATCGGTGGATTCCCATCAAAGAATCGAGCTCATCAATGAAAATGATGGCTGGGGACTTCTGGGACGCCTTACGGGCGGTGTTAAAGAGTTTCGCAACGTTGCGTTCAGCCTCCCCAAGCCACTTCGACATGATCGAAGCCGCGTCCACAGTAATGAAAGTGGCTTTAATCTCGTTGGCAACGGCAGCTGAAAGCAGGGTTTTTCCGCATCCAGGAGGACCAAAGAGAAGGATGCCTTTTGGCCAGCCGAGAGGGAAAATGTCGGGTCTCAACGAGGGGTAGACGACGGCCTGCTGGACGGCTTTCTTTGCGTCTTCGAGCCCCGCTATGTCGCCCCACTTCACGTTCGGGGGATTCTTTAGAATCATGTCGTCAAACGCCGTTACCTCGGTCGTTTGGGTCGTCGTTGACATCTCGTCGTAGCTTATGCTTGTCTCCTTTGCGGAGCCGCTTACCCAAACGTTTTGGAGGACTCTTACGCGGGTCCTGTAAACTTCAGCTCGTTGTTCGTAAATGCGGTTCAAATCGTGATTTGGGTACGTGCGCACGATTCTTAAGAGGCACTCGATGGCTTTTTGGTAGGCTGAAATAGCCATCTCCTTTTTTCCTTCGCGGTCCAGCACCACGGCATCTTGAGCATGCTTTATAGCAATTTTCTCAAGCTCTTCCATGGCGCTCATGCGTTTCACCGCTGAATTGCGATTTTGCCTTTTCCGTTCAAGGCGTCAAGAACTTCAAAAACCTTGCCTGAGGGCAAGTTAAGCTCCTGAGAGCATCTGGCTACGTTTAAGTCGCCTTTGTTTCTTTCAACGTAGTCCATGACTAGCTCTTCTAAAAGAAAAGAGGACACGTCAAAAGCGTTCGGTGAACCGTCTCCGTTGATTGCTGCACCGTTCTGGTTAACAACAAACTCGGTTCCGTCCGCAGCCAACGCCACAAGAGGCTTAACTGGAATAGCAGCCTTGGGCGCTTCAACGGGCGGTTCAGGAATACGTGTCTTCAGCTCCTGCTCAGCAATGTCGGCGGCTTCGTGCAAAATGGTTTCGGCGGACTCGTCCAAAACGACTGCGGGAGTGTACTCGTCCAGCGTGAACTGGGTGCCTGTTAATATTTCGTCCACAACGCTGGTCAGCCGACTCATCTCAGGTGTAATGGAAGGCATGACGTTGGCGACTAATCCCAACGCGTTTTTGACGTCGCTGAACGCTCCTTCCAGCGACTCAAGGGTCGGAGAGACAACCTTGAGGGTGTCCAGCCTGAGGATGGCGCGTTCAACAGAGAGTTGGGTGTGTTGAGTGAATGTTAAAACTTTTCTTATTTCAGCAATCTCGTTGGCGTAGATTGTTGCCCTTGTCTTGTTTCCTTTTCCCATGTAGAAGCTGCAGGCTTCGAAAAGGTCTTCGTCCCGTTTCGACAGCTTGGATGATGCAAGTTCAAGTCTAGAATAACATTTTCCGAGCTCCATCGTCGTTTCCATGATGAGCTCGCTGACGGGCTTTCTTGTTCTGTGAAAGAAATCTTTGATCATC
>CAZRIK010000061.1:0-12291 GCA_964600125.1 uncultured Candidatus Bathyarchaeia archaeon | reverse complement strand
GCCATTATGGACATTCTGTGAAGTGAGGGTTGCCTATTGAAAATCACTATGTCGCCATCCCGAATGTGCCGTTCAACGACGAAACCAGGCTCTATTCCCTCAGCCACCTTGTCTCTGTCTGTTACAAACTCTAAACGCACCCGTTTCCCGTCGGGTCTAATAATGTATAAAGCGCCGGGATACTTGTCGGGTCCATTGTTGACAAGCTGTTGCATATCCTGCAGATTCCACTGAGTAACCTTCTCAGGCACCGAAAGTTTGGACGCGATGATTTGGGGCACTCCAACCTCGCCGATGTCGATATTCGGGTCTGGGCTAATCACGGTGCGGGCTGAAAAGTCAACCCTCTTTCCCGACAAGTTGCTTCTGAACCGTCCTTCCTTTCCTTTAAGCCGCTGCGACAAGGTTTTAAGGGCTCTTCCGGACCTGTGTCTTGCAGGCGGAATCCCGGACGATTCGTTGTTAAAGTAAGTGGTAACGTGGTATTCCAGAAGCTCCGACAGGTCTTGGATGATAAGCGTGGGGGCACCAGCATCGATGTTTTCTTTAAGGCGCTCGTTGATTCGTATTATGTCGACAAGTTTGTGCGTAAGGTCATCTTCGGACCTGATTCCTGACTCGAGAGTAATCGAAGGTCTAACATAAACAGGCGGGACAGGAAGAACTTGGAGAATCATCCATTCCGGTCGGGCGCTCTTCGGATCGAACCCTAACAACTGTAGGTCGTCGTCAAGAATCCGTTCAAACCTTTCCCGGATCATGCTTGCGGTTAACCGTTGGGCGCCTTCTTCTATGTGCTCATAGAACACCGTGGGTTTCACGAACTCGATTTTGTGTTGTCTGGCGCCACAATACGGGCATTCCTTGTTTTTCTTGGTGTGATCAAGTATCTTGTGATAGTACGAGTCGGGAACTGAACCCATCAACCTCTTTATGTGGATGGTGTGTCTTTTGATCCGTACAGTTGTTGCCTCAGAGAGCATGATACGCCCACAGTTTTTACAGAATGATTGAAGCAAGTCATGAATCTTTTTTGTAAATTCAACATGCACTATCGGAACCGCCAACTCAATGTGACCGAAGTGCCCTGGACACCTTGTTGCGGTGTTGCCGCAGGTTCTGCATCGTTGCCCTGGTTCAAGAACTCCGAGCCTGTTGTCCATTAGTCCGGAAGGTATTACGGCGCCGTCTTCGTCGTAGGTGTCCGCGGTTTGAACCTCCACGACCGAAAGTTTGCGTATTTCCTGAGGGGAGATTACGCCGAAGCGGATTTCTTCGATTATTTTGTCGTAAACTTCCTCTACAGCCATTTTATGTCCTCTCCTTAAGCCCTAACCGAGGGGTCACGCACAAGCTCATGAGCTCCTGCAACAGAAGTTTGAACGCGTACGAAATCTGAACAGGCGAAACCCTTGACTGTTCTCCGCAAATCTGACAAACATATTTCCGCTGTTTTATGTCGTAGTATGCGATGAGTCCACAACTTTCGCAGACGTAAAGCACGTACTTGTCTGACTCCTCAAGCAACCTGTCACGAAGCAACATCGCCGCGCCGTGACCGATCAGGCAGTCTCTTTCCATTTCGCCGAAACGCAGTCCGCCGCCTCTGGCTCTTCCTTCCGTTGGCTGCCTCGTGAGCATTTGGACCTGGCCTCTTGCTCTGGCGTGGATTTTGTCGGCAACCATGTGGTGAAGCTTCTGGTAATAGATGACTCCTATGAAAATGTCGGTGACGAACTTCTGCCCCGTGACGCCGTCGTACAGGACTTCTCTGCCGCTGTAACTGAAACCTAGGTCAACAAGCTTATGTTTGAGCTCGTCGCCCTTCATGTTGACGAATGGGGTTCCGTCAACGACTTCCCCTCTAGCAGATGCCACTTTCCCTGCGAGAGATTCGAGGAATTGCCCGATTGTCATCCTTGAGGGAAACGCGTGCGGGTTAATCATGATGTCTGGCACGATTCCGTCGACGCTGAAGGGCATGTTTTCTTGCGGCACAATCATTCCTATGACGCCCTTCTGTCCGTGGCGCGACGCGAATTTGTCTCCGAGCTCAGGGATGCGTTCGTCGCGTACCCTAACTTTCACGAGTTTGCTTCCTTCGTTTGTTTCGGTGATGAACGACGCGTCCACGATGCCGTTTTCGGAGGGTCGCATGTCAACCGAGGAATCCCTCATTGTGGGTCCTTTGATTTCGAACTCCTTGTATTCTTCGAGGAAACGTGGCGGGCTTATCCTGCCAATCAGGACGTCTCCTCCCGCGACTTCTGCTTCGACGTTGACAACGCCGTCTTCTTCGATGAAACGGTAATACTGTTCCCCACGGTATCCGCGGGTGCCAGCCTCAGGAATCACAAGGCGGTCTCTTAAGCCTCCAAGATACTGGCGGCACTCTGCGTCGTAGATTCTGTAAAATGATGAGCGGCACATGCCTCTTTCGATTGACGCTTTGTTGAAGATTAGGGCGTCTTCCATGTTGTAGCCTTCGAACGAAAGAACCGCCACCACGCAGTTCTGCCCTGAGGGTCTAAGGTTGAACCCAATGACGTCCAACGGCTTAGTTTGTACTACGGGAGTCTGCGGATAATGAAGTATGTGCGACCGCGAGTCAACTCTTAACGGGTAATTCACCGCGTAAATGCCCAACGCCTGCTTGGACATGGCGGACTCGTAAGAGTTGCGTGGAGACTGGTTATGTTCAGCGTAAGGTATCAGCGAAGCGCAGGTTCCAAGAATCGCGTAAGTCGTTATTTCGAGGTGGGTCGTACGTTCCGGCACGATTTCGTCCGCGTTCAATGCAACTAGCGCGTTTTCCTCTTCTTCGGCGTCCAAGTACTCGATTATGCCCCGTTTTATGAGGTCTTCCCAATTCCATTCTTTTGAACGGATTTTTCTTGCCTCTTCGTTCCCAAGTTTTGGTACACCGTTCTCGACGATTATGAGCGCCCGCCGAACTCTGCCCTCGTCACAGTTTACGTAGGCTTCCTCGCTCATGCCGTGAGTCTTTGAAAAATATGCAACGTTGATTTCTGGTGAGAGTTCTCCCCTTCTTCGGTCATTTTTCATCTCTGTCACGAACTCCTTGGGAGAATCGTGGTACCCAATCGGGCAGCCGTCAATAAACACTTTGGCTCCAGACGTGCGTATAGTCTCGCTTGCTTCGGTAAGGGGAACAACGCCTCTCCTGTAAAGCGTCTGTTTGACCTTTTCGAGGTCTAAACCGACAGAAATTGCAGCTGACAAAGCCAGATTCTTAACGAGCCCGCAGTTTGCTCCTTCAGGCGTTTCGTTTGGGCAAAGCCTTCCCCAGTGCGTCGCATGAAGGTCTCGGGCTTCGAAGTTGGGTTGGCTGCGGCTAAGCGGGGACTGCAGTCTCCTCAGGTGGCTGTGAGCTGACATCATGTTCGTTCTGTCGAGAAGCTGCGTGATTCCGACTCGTCCTCTGCCCCAATTACCCGTTGCCAACGAGTGTTGAAGCTTGTCTGAGACTATGCCTGGTCTTACGGCTATTGAGACGCTGATCATGCGTCTCTTCAGTCCCATTCTTTCAAGCTGGTACTTTATGTCGCGGCACAGGTTTCTGAAGGCTACCCTGAAAAGGTCCGCGAGAAGTGGGCCAGCGAGTTTCAGCCTCTTGTTCTTGAAGTGGTCTTTGTCGTCGGGTTTTCGTCTTCCCAGCTTCAGCTCTATTACGCGCGAAGCCATCTCGCCGAGGAAGAAGGCTTTGTCTTTTCTTTGGTCAGTCGTTCTGCCGACGTGAGGCAAAAAGTTTCTGTCAACAATGGTCTCCGTCTTCATGAGCCTGTAGCTCTTCACTTGACCGTGAGCTACCCTGTTGCCGATGAACAGCAACGCGTCTTCGGCGGTTCCGACGTCAGCCGCCATCTCGAAGGACGGTTCAAGTTCGCTTTGTATGGTTTTGTCCGCGGAGACCGCTTCTGCAATTTCTCGGTCGGACTGTAGACCCAAGGCTCTCATCATGACTATGAATGGTATTTCTGACGGGACGCCTGGTACCGAAATGTGGAGTGAACCGTTTGACTTCAGCCTGAGTTCTATTCTGGCTCTGAACCCAACGGTGGTTGAGAACACTTTTGCTTGGTAAACGGGGTTTACTCCTCTTGAGTCGATGTCCACGAGTATGCGGTTGGGCGCAAGGTCTTCAATGGCGACGATGACCCGTTCTGACCCGTTTACGGCGAAGTAGCCGCCTGGGTCAAGTGGGTCTTCGCCTTGCCTGACCAGCTCTTCCTCGGAAAGTTCTGAAAGAAGGCAGTATTTCGACTTGAGCATGGTCGGCAGGTCGCCGATGTAAACGAGTTCTTTCTCCATTTCCTTGTCGTCAATTATCGGCGTCATCTCGACGGAGAGGGGCATTGAGTATGTGAGGTTTCTCAGCCGTGTTTCCATGGGGTAGATTTCGTGTCGGGTGCCGTCGACCTCGGTTACGTAGGGACCGTAAATGACGTCGTTTTCGACTTCGCGCACGATGAATATTCTGCCGAACTTTATTTTGTATGGTCCTTCAGGCACCTCGATTTCGACTTCGCTGACCTCATCTATTACTTGTTGTAGACCGCGTTCCACGAACTCGTTGTATGAATCAAGATGTTGCCTAACTAACCCTTTTTCCTCGAAGAGAGCCTTCTGTACCAAATACGCATCTTCAGAATTAATCAATTTATGAAAATTCCCCTTTCAAGTTTGAAACAACTAAATGTTTACATGCGGAACTATTCAGGATTTTTTCCTCCAACGGACCTGTGGCCATCCAGCCCGATGGGAAGTCGATTATTTTAGCTTTTTCTGAAAGCTAATGAGTAAACGACGGACGGTGCTAATAAAGGTTATCATTTTCATTATTTTGATGATATTTTTGGCTTCCTTCTTCGATATTGGTTCTCACGCTCATGCAGACCCGTGTCGGACCAAGTGTTTTTGTTTCACAGACACCTTATTGTTTGGGGTGGCTGACGAAGAAATCCCAAATTATGTCAGTAGCTGTCTCTGGCCAATTGTGGCCGAAGCCGACAAGAGTGTATAAAACGACTTCTGTGCCGTTTCTGCCCCCTGCATAGATGTCTACAACCGTGTTTCCGTCGGAACTTGTTTCCGTCTGCGGGAACACAGAGCACCCATCACAGCTAACCCAGAAGCTTACTGACTCAGCGACTGAAAGGCTGAACAGCCCATTAGAGGATAAACCCCCATAATAGAGGATTGATGTGTCGTTTATGCCGTGGAAGGTTATGATCGAGACTGGATTCAAGGGCTCTGCGATTCTTTGAAGCGGGGCGTTCGCGTTGAACTTGCCACCGATTGAGCCTGCGACTGGAGCGATGGCGGCTATCTTGTCTGAGAGTTCAGCT
The DNA here is from genome assembly GCA_964600125.1 of uncultured Candidatus Bathyarchaeia archaeon. Lineage (GTDB taxonomy): Archaea > Thermoproteota > Bathyarchaeia > Bathyarchaeales > DTEX01 > JAGTRI01. The sequence goes on along the minus strand of CAZRIK010000061.1, from coordinate 6,922 downwards.
GCCAGACGGTACGCCATGATTGCGCCGTTCGAGAATCCTGCCACGTAGATTCTGTCTGGGTCGACGTTGTATTCCTGTTCAAGCCTGTTTATGAGTTCGCGGATGAAGCCCACGTCGTCAACGTTGCTCGAGTAAGCCTCGCCGCAACAGTATGGTCCGTTCCAGCTTTGCCCTATTCCCTCAGGGTAGACGACGATGAAGCCTTCTTTGTCCGACTTCTCGGTGAATCCCGTGACTTGCTCGCTGCTTCTTGCGTTTCCGGTGTATCCGTGCAGCGAAATGACTAGTGGCGTAGGATTGCTTCCGTCATAACTCAGCGGGACATGAATCATGTACGTTCTTGTTCTGCCGTCGAACTCGAAGAACGCGTAAGAAGTTATGCCCTCCGGCATCGTTCGTATCAGATAGGTGCCTACAGAAAAGGCGACTATTACAACGATGAAAACGAAGAATATGGTTCTCGATTTTGTCAGCTTAGCATTAAGCATGTTCATAAATCGGGCTTCCCAGATTCCACAGTCTTTTTGGTTAATCTTTTAAGCCTTTTGAAATTACCCCACACATGCTGAGTCAGTCGAAAAAGCAAAACAACGAATTCTAAAAGACTTACTTCCTAATCTGCCAGCAGTGGTTCTGTTTTACCAACCTTAACACTGCTCAACTGCTTGGGAGCATATTGGTGTTTCTGTATACTGACATCTTTTTTGGGTCCGCAAGAAAATCTTATCTGAGACGCCTCGATAAAGTTCTTTGATGTCTCCTGATTCTATTCTGTGGATTGTCACTACTTTTATAGAAGGATTTATCCAATGGTTAAACAGCCTTACTGTTCTGAATTTTGTTTCCATTTTTTGGCCATTGTTGGTCATCGATTTTGTTAGAACCGTGGGAAAATCCGTGTTTCTTCTAATGTGCGCTTTGTACCAAAAAGTTCACCCATTGAAGTTGAAAGATGGTGTTTTCCCAAAAGTGTCTTTGATAATTCCTGCCCACAATGAAGAGAAAATGATTGCTAGGGCAATTGAATCGGCGCTTGAAACCGACTATCCATACAAGGAAGTCATAGTCGTCGACGATGGCTCCAAAGACGGAACTTACCAACAGGCGTACCCTTTTTCTCAGAAAGGCTTGATTAAGCTTCTTCACCGTGACGTAGCTAGCGGTTCAAAGGCAACAGCGTTGAATTATGGTCTCGTTTTTGCTTCTGGCGAAGTGATAGTTGTGGTGGACGCTGACACGCTCATCGAACGTGACTCGCTAAAGGAAATCGTGAAACCATTTAGCATCCCGAATGTTAGTGCCGTGTCTGGAAACGTCCGTATCATGGGAGGCGAATACGGGTCAAGAAACTTTCTAGTGCGGCTTCAAACCTACGAGTACCTGATATCGCTGGAACTTGGCCGACGGTTCTCCTCAATAGTCAGAACATTGCTCATAATTTCGGGGGCTTTTGGCGCTTTTTGGAAAGGGGACGTGCGTTCGCTGGGCGAATATGACAAAGACACCATAACTGAGGATTTTGACTTAACGTTCAAGATGAGGAAACTGGGTCAAAGGCTTTACTTTGCTGATAAGGCTGTTTCGTGGACCTTCGCGCCTGAAAAGTGGAAGGATTGGAGGCGTCAACGAACAAGATGGACGAAGGGTCAAGCGGAGACTCTTTGGAAGCACAGAAACGTGTTGCTCGAAAGAGGTTTCGACGCGAGGTTTGTGGTTGCTATCTTCGATATGGTGCTTGTAGACGTCGTGGTTCTTTTCTTACGGTTTGTGTGGTATGGTTACCTTCTTCTGTTTTATCAACCGACGTTCCTCTACGTCACAGTATTTAGCGTCTTCCTCTACATGATTTTGGAGTTCGTGGCTTTTGTCTCCGCTGGTATATTGTCACCTCGAAAAGGAGACCTCAAAAACATCTATCTGTTGCCAGCAGTGGTTCTGTTCTACAGACCATACTATTCGCTGGTCCGACTGAAAGCATACTTCGACTGGATTTTCAGGCGGGAAAGCCGCTGGTGACCCCAGTGCCTAACCATACAAGAAAAAAAATCAGATTGCACGTCGGTAATGCATATGTAAACGCCCCCCCTAAAACAAACCAACGCAAGCGAACCGAACCACAAAAAAATCTGAGCTATCAACCATTCCAGATAAACTTAAGTATAACGTTAATTTAAGCAAATTCTGGCGCCATGTAACCGAGCCCTGGTAGTATAGCCCGGTCTAGTATAGGTGGCTGTCGCCCGCCCGACCCGGGTTCAAATCCCGGCCAGGGCGCCATTTTCACGTTTTACCGTGATAAATAGGCTTGAAGAAGTGATTTTGGGGTTATTTTATTTTTTTTCCGATTTCGTAGGCTTTTCGCATCACGTCGTGTTCTTTGTCGACCGTGTCTTCATGTGTTAAGCCTATTTTGGGGACTATGAGTCTCTCCGTGATTTGGATTCCAAGCACGTTCAGTACTACGTTTATGGGTTCCACGGTTTCCTGCAGTAGGTTGGTGCATCCCTGCACGACGACGATTGCCTTCTTTCCAGCGGGCACCCGCGATTGCATCGTCACTTTCTTGTTCTCGTCAACTGTGTAGATGAGCTGGCTGGTGCACAGTCGGTCCAGCCAGTTCTTCATGTATCCCGTTACTGAACGGTTTATGGATGGCGTCCCCACAACCAGCACGTCAGCCTCGAAAACCTTCTTTAGGTGCTCTTGGAACCCGTCGTCAATCGGGCAGACACCTTCAGAGTAACACTCTTCGCACCAGTTACAGTAGTCCAAGTCCAAATCTACTAAGTGAACTATCTCGCAATCGTGGCTGTTCGTTTCTGCTCCGCGGAAGATTTCGTTTATTAGCTTGACCGTGTTCCCGCTTCTGTGCGGACTCCCATTTACTCCAAGTACCTTCATGCCTATTCCTCATTTAAACAAGCAAATCTTAGCTGCATCAAACAAGTTATAAATCCTTTTTTTGGTAAAACTTGTTGAGTTTTTGGAATGTGAGCAAGTTAACAATTTTTGGTTCGTTCTGAGAATGGTGCAGGTTAAACTAGTTTCCTGACTGCTTCAACGATTTTCGTTTTACTTGGAACAGCGACTGCCTCTAACACGGGGCTCATGGGTATAGGCACGTCCTCTCCCGCCACTCTCAGAACTGGAGCGTCGAGAAAGTCGAAGGCTTTCTCCATTATCTGCGCCGCTATTTCCGCTCCTACGCCACAAGTTCGGTAGCCCTCATGCACAACGACTGCTCTGCCCGTCTTTTTCACCGAACCGATTATGGTTTCGGCGTCAAGCGGCTTCAGCGTCCGCGGGTCAACCACTTCCACGCTGATTCCTTCTTTGGCAAGGTCCTCCGCCGCTTCAAGGGCTAGGAGAACCATCCTCGAATAGGCGATTATCGTGACATCGGCACCTTCCCTTTTCACGTCTGCGACTCCAAGCGGAACGGTGTATTCGCCTTCGGGAACTTCGCCTTCCGTGCCGTAAAGCAGCTTTTGCTCTATGAACATGACAGGATTGTCGTCTCTGATGCAGGTCTTCAGCAGCCCCTTGGCATCGAAAGGCGTCGAAGGCATCACAACGAAAATGCCGGGAATGTGCTGGTACCACGCTTCGAGGCTTTGGGAATGGTGCTCAGCTATGCCTCTGCCTGCGCCTCCCTGGGTACGGTAAACGACGGGCACAACCGACTTTCCGCCGAACATGTAGCGGTTCTTGGCTGCGATATTGACGATCTGGTCCGTGGCAATCGTTGAAAAATCGATGTACATGATCTCCGCGACAGGCCTTGTCCCCGTCATGGCTGCTCCTGCCGCTGCGCCTGCTATGGCAGCTTCCGAGATTGGCGTGTCCCTCACCCGTTCAGCCCCAAACTCGTCGTAAAGCCCACGGGTGACTTGGTAGGCGCCGCCGTAAATCGCGATGTCCTCGCCCATGAGGAACACCCTTTCGTCCCTCAGCATCTCCTCCCTCAGCGCCTCGTTCAAAGCCTGAACATACCTAATTTTCTTCGTTTTCACGCCCCTTTTCTGGGCTTCAGCTAGGGTCTTGATGGAAGTTTTTTGGTCAACGTAGACGTCGGTGTAGAGTCCCTCGAAAAGCGACTCCACGGGCGGATATGGACTGCTGAGGGCGAACCGTTCAGCTTCGTTAACCTCGTTCGTTACTGATTCTTCGAGCTCCTCAACCTGTTTCTGGGTCAAGACTCCCCGTTCGACGAGTTTTTTCTCAAAGTTCGTTATGGGGTCGCGGCTTCTCCACAATTGCTCTTCTTCTCTTGTTCGGTAAGCTCGCGGGTCACCCTTAGAATGACCGTAAAATCGGTAAGTCTTGCACTCGACGAAGGTTGGACCTTCGCCTTTCCGAGCCCTCTGAACGGCTTCTTGGACTTTGCTTTTCACGTCCAGAACGTCCATGCCGTCCGCAATCACGCCCGGAATGTTGTAGCCCTTGGCTCTTTCAGCAATGTCCGCGAACGGGAAGGCTCTGCTCACGGCGGTGGACATGCCGTAAAGGTTGTTCTCGCAAACGTAGACGACGGGGAGGTTCCAGATCGCAGCCAAGTTCACGGATTCGTGGAAGGCGCTCGTGTTCGTCGCGCCGTCCCCGAAGAAGCACAACACAACTTGGTCAGTTTTCCTGAGTTTCATGGACAGTCCAGCGCCAGTTGCGACGGGGATGTTTGAACCCACGATTCCCGTGGCGCCCAAGTTTCCAGCGTTGACGTCCGCAATGTGCATCGAGCCGCCTTTGCCCTTACAGTAGCCCGTAGCCTTGCCGCACAGTTCAGCAAGCATCAGTTTTGGGTCTCCGCCTTTCGCGATGCAGTGTCCGTGGCCTCTGTGGGTGCTGGTGATGTAGTCGTCGCCTCGGATGGCTGCTACTGCGCCGACCGCTACGGCTTCTTGCCCGACGTAAAGGTGCGAGGCTCCCTTGACGATGTCTCGGCTGAGCAGGTCGCTGACTTTTTCTTCGAAGAACCTGATTTTAAGCATCTTTTCCAGGTACCCAACCAATTCGCTTGACTCTTGGCTTCCTAGCACGTCGAATCCTCCACTCCAGTTACTCAAATCAACCTTTTCTTAATAAGGTTCGCCTCAAGCCTTTCAACATTTTCATCGGAAATGCGCTTTCAAGTCTTCATTGAACGGCAAAGCAAGCAGGTCTTCCATGACTTTTTCAGCTTGTTCGTAGCTTCTGGTTCTGTGGTTCCAAAGGATCATGTTAAGCAATGCTTCTTTGCTTTGGCTGAGGAAGGCTTCAAGCCCGAGTTCCATTCTTTGCACGCACGTTCCAAGAATCTGCAGTGTGAGACGTTTAGGCAATGGTCCAACGTGGACTGGTTGAACGCCCCGTCCGCTCACTAAACCTGGAACCTCAACTACCACGTCGTCCGCGAATCCAGTTAATGCGCCCCTGTTTGGCACGTTTACTTGGTATTTTGCTTCGTTGTCGTTGACTAAAGCGTCGATTATTGGGATGTGCTGTTCGTTGCTTGCTTTCGGAGGGAACTCGCTGGATACGGAAGTTGACGGGTCATTGTAAAGGTGGTTCATTCTATCAATGTGTTTGCTTAAACCCTCAAGGTAGTAGTCCCACCCTGTCTTTGAAAGGAATCCCCCATACTTGTTGAACCATTTCCTCATCGTTTGGTCGTCAGCATGGTACCACCACGAAAAAGTAGGGTTTTGCTGGACTGTGTCGCCTACAGGGAACCGCTCGAAAATCCTGTAAAGGTTCACTGCCGCGCGGGACATCTCGCCATCAAGGGGACTTCCGTCCCACGTTCTCCAGTACTCCTCAGCTTTTTCCTCAATCCACTCGTCAATCAAAGGATAGGCGTCCTCACCATCACAACGAAAGTCAGTTAGCCATATGCAATGGTTCACGCCTGGCGCTTGGAAAGTGACTTTGCTGGGGTCAAGCCCTATGACGCTTGCAATGTGGTAGGCTCCGTGGTGACCATGGCACAATCCTATGACTTTCGTTTTGGTTTCCCTAGTCATAAGTGTGCAACCGTCGAAGACGGGGTTCCCAGCTTGAATAAGCCACGCGTCGGGGCACGTGTCTTCCATGTCTCTTGCGACGCTGAGCATCAGCTTCAGCTGATGAAAATATCCTCCGAAACCTATTCCCCTGGGGTATCCGTGTTTCTCGCCGACCTCCCGCTCCGTTTCCGCACTCGAGTGTCCCCCGACGAGCGCTGTGTTGATCACGAAGTCAGCGTCCTTCAGCGCTTCCTCCCTTTCCACAGTCTTCTCGAGATTCAAATCAGCCTTCAGTTCACCCATGAATCTTGTGGCGAGACCGTGAACAAGGTCAAGTCTTCCCTTGTCTACGTCCATGAAGCAGACGGTGCTGCCTTTCAATCCCTCTTTTAGGCACACGTCTCTCATAAGGCTCATCGAGAACTGGGCGCTTCCAGCCCCAATGATACTTATTTTAACGTCGGTCATTTCTTCCAACCTTCACTTGGTATCTATCGTAATGATCTTAAGATTCTTTAAATCTATACGCAGTTACCTTGTAATTGATTCGATATTGGCAAATATTTGCAGCTATGTACAATAAAAAAAGAGAATTAGACGGTTTTAACTTGAGGTTTCGGCAATCCACTCGTCCAGTTTTCTTCTCGCTTCTTCGTCGGGTATCTGGACTGGCGGGTGCTTCATGAAGTATGCTGACGCGTATTTCAGGTTGCCGCCTATTCCTTTGTCTAGGGCTATCTGTGCGCACCTTATTGCGTCGATGGATACTCCGCCCGAGTTCGCCTTATCGTTGACTTCCAGCCTCAGTTCCATGTTGAAGGGTATGTTGGCGAACATTCTTCCCTCTATCCTGATGAAAGCTAGCTTGGTGTTTCCCAGGAATGGGATGAAGTCGCTTGGACCGATGTAGATGTCTTTGTCTTGCAGCTTCGAATCGTCAG
>CAZRIK010000060.1:0-12410 GCA_964600125.1 uncultured Candidatus Bathyarchaeia archaeon | reverse complement strand
TGTTTTCGGGACCAAATCTCCCAAATTTACGCCCATCGTTCATCACTCAAATGACTTTGTTCGCCAGAACAATTGTCGTCAATCAATTTTTTATTGGGAAATAGTATAAAGTTTTTCGGATTTACCTTTTTTGTTAATTGTTCAACTGCTCAGTTAAATACGTGAATTAATATTCTTGTGAGTGGCATAGCCAAGATTTAGTATGGTTAAGGTGGAAAAATGGCGTTTCGAAAACCGGAACGGGAGCTCTCGACCACTGAAATCCTGAGCTTATCCTTAAGCCTGTATTCGTCGAAGTTTGACCTTTTTCTTGTTCCCTTCCTTTTAACCGCCGTCTTGAACAGCTTCGTGAACTACGCGCTGTGGAGGTTTGCGCCAGCCATTGAGCTGCCCCAGAACACGACCGAAATCGTTGCGTGGCTGCTTGATTACTTGGTCGCCATCATCCCTGTATTAGTGGCATCTATCGTCATCAGCTGGGTCATAAGCACAATATCTAATGGTATGGTCGTAAAATTGTCCTCTGAAATGTTAGAAGGAAGACCTGCAACCTTCAGAATCGGATTCGATTCCGTCCTGTCCAGCCTTCCGACCCTCCTCGTTTCTGGCGTAGTAGTGTCTGCATTGACGATCCTTGGGTTAGTCTTTTTTGTGATCCCAGGAATCATCGCAATCATAATTTTCAGCTTAACCGTAGAGGTTGTTATGATTGAACGCCACAATGTTTCTGCGAGCTTATGGAGAAGCAGGAGGCTGGTCGCCAACAGATGGTCAAAAACTTTGGCTGTTCTTGTCTCGGTTGTTCTGTTGACAGCCATATCAAGCTCTGTAGGTAGAATCGTTGGCAGCTACATCACTGCATACGATAACATAATGGGGCTGGTGATCGAAAGCATCATCTCGTCGCTTGCCCAACCCATCCAGCCGATCGTGTTGACGCTGTTCTACTATTCGCTGCGTGCAAAAGAGAAACTCGGAGGACCTGTGATGCCTCCTCATCAGGTTCCGCCGATGTCCCCGATGTATCAGCCCAACTTCTGCATCAAATGCGGAGAAAGAGTACCTCCGGACGCAGTCTTTTGCCCCAAGTGCGGAGCCAACGTAAAAACTTAGAAACTTGTGGGCTACCGTTGGTCAGAGTCGTCTACCTTTAATATTCCCTTAGTGAATTGTAGAATTAAAAGCGGGAATTTGGCTTGAAGTACTCGTTAGTTGCGGACGCTTACGAGAAGATTGAGGCGACGACCAAAAGGCTGGAGATGACTGACTACCTTGTTGAGCTGCTGAAAAATACGCCGAAAACCGTCATCGACAAGGTCGTCTACCTCACACAGGGGAAGCTTTACCCCGACTTCGCAGGAATCGAAATAGGCATAGCTGAAAAACTTGCCGTCAAAGCCGTCGCCAAGGCAACCGGAAGAAGCGAAGATAAAATCGAAGGCGACCTGAGGCAAACGGGAGACCTTGGCGAAACCGCCCAGAGGTTCCTTGAAGGCAAACAGCAAATAACCTTTTTTCCGCAGCCGTTCACGGTCGAAAGAGTGTACGACTTGCTTGACAGGATTGCCGAGTCAACGGGTTCAGGCTCAGTGGACCAGAAGCTGAACCTCCTCGCGGGACTGTTGGCTGACGCCACGCCCAAGGAGGCAAAGTACATCATCCGAACCGTGACTGGAAAAATCCGAGTGGGAATAGCGGACATGACTGTTCTGGACGCTCTAGCCATCGCTTACGGTGGCGGAAAAGAGTCGAGACCCCTCTTCGAACGGGCGTACAACGTTTCGTCCGATTTGGGCAGGGTCGCAAAAACGGTTGTTGAGTTAGGACTGGAAGGGCTGAAGGGGTTCGGGGTGTCAATCGGGGAGCCCATTAGACCTATGCTGGCTGAACGGTTGAGCTCACCGCAGGAAATTCTCGAAAAGCTAGGCGGAAAATGCATCGCCGAGTACAAGTATGACGGCGAACGAATCCAAGCTCACAAGGACGGGGACGAGGTTACGCTTTTTTCGAGAAGGCTAGAAAACATCACAAGCCAATACCCAGACATCGTTAAGATTATTGGGGAAAGCGTAATTCCAGACAAGGTCATAATCGAGGCGGAATGCGTCGCGGTTGACACTGAAACCGGAGAGATGAAGCCTTTTCAGGAACTGATGCGCCGCAGACGGAAACACGGGATTAGGGAGGCAGCGGAGGAGAATCCTGTTTCGTTGTTCGTGTTCGATGTTCTCTACGTCGACGGGAAAGACCTGACCCTAGAAACGTATCCAGTTCGCCATGAGGCTCTGCAGAACCTCACCAAAGAGCACAACCATGTAAGGACAGCCAAATACATGTTGACGGAAGACTCCAAAGAGCTGGAAAGGTTCTTTGAGGAAGCCATCGGGGACGGCTGCGAAGGCTTAATCTGCAAATCGGTCAGCAGCGACTCCGTTTATCAGGCTGGGGCAAGAGGGTGGCTGTGGATAAAATACAAGCGGGACTACAAGAGCGAGATGAGGGACACGGTTGACCTTGTCGCCGTAGGCGCCTTCCACGGAAGAGGAAAAAGGGCTGGAACGTACGGCGCACTTCTTTTAGCCACATATAATCCGCGAAAAGACGCGTTTGAAACAATCTGCAAATGCGGGTCAGGATTCACGGATGAAGACCTAGAAAAGATTCCGAAAATGCTGGAAAGCCACCGAATTCTTCACCGCCATCCCAGAGTTGAATCAAAGCTCGAGGCGGACGTGTGGTTCGAGCCGAAGGTTGTCCTCGAAATCCTCGGAGCCGAAATCACCCTGAGCCCAATCCACACCTGCGCCGTTAACGCCGTAAGGGAAGGCAGCGGTTTAGCCATACGGTTCCCGAGGTTCACGGGAAACTTCCGCCCTGACAAGTCAGCTGAGGACGCTACATCTGTTGACGAGGTTGTTGAGATGTACCGCAGCCAGCTAAAAACCATTGAAGCTTAGGAACAGTTATTAAAAAATTTACTGAGTATTTGTTGGGTAAAAGTTCCAAGCTGAGTCTAAGCCTCAGGCGCTGCCCAGCCCGTGCAAAGCGCTGTCTTTGACGTGCATCGGTCTTCAGCTGTTTCGTCCGGTGCTCTCAACGCTTTAACGCATCGCGCTTTAAGTGTCGGCCAGCCCATTGAAGCGCCGTCTTTGTCACGCGCCATCCTTCAGCCGTTTCGTTTGGCGCATTCGTCGCTGCAATGCAACGCTTGAAGCGTGCTTCTCAGCTTGGGATTCTATACTTGTTTCTTACTGAAATTTATATTTTTTGCACAAATTGTTGAACTGTTTTGTATCCTTTTTTTTAGAGACGGAAGGAACGGAGTTTAACCGATATCAGGGTCTCGGAATCTTATTCGATAGAGGATTCGGATGTTCGACAACTGTTTTTTCCGCTGAACACGCCAATAACGTGGTTCAGATATTAGGTGCAAATATCTTCCATGTTTTTATCTATTCTGAGTCTAGGTGACACATTTTCAATCACGGACTCATCTAAACCATGGTCTTTAATAAAAAAATTTAAATGGTTTTATACAATATTTTGTACGATTCGGTAGGCGCACTGTTTGAAGGAGTTCGAAAAAGACCTCAACGTCTTAGCGGAAAGGCTTTGCCTCGGCGAGGAAAAATATGTTTCCAAAGAAATTGTAAGGCTGAGAGATCGCCTGATCGCTCTTCACGACAGTAACCTTGTGAAGATTAACCATTCCGTCATGGAGCTCGTCTGCGCGAAATATCTGGTTCACGCTGGTTTTTACGTCGATTTGGAAAGAACTCTTAACGGTTTATCGTGCGACGTTTATGCAACGAAGGGACTTGGCGCAATGATAGTCGAGGTGGAAACGGGCTTTGTCCCGCCCGAAAATGCGCTTAACCCGTCAACATACATTAGAGCCCGAATAGCAAGCAAAATCACCCGTTACAGCGGTTTCGCTGAAAAGTTCGGTTTAGCCGTCCCGCCACATTACGTTATGCCTGTGCCTCAGGTTTTGGTTGAGCCTCCCCGCAGCCGCCACAACGACGAAATATTGGCGGTCAAAAAACTGTGCGACAGGTACTACAGCAACCCTCCGGTGAGCCTTGAAGAAATAAGGAACGCCCGCATCCACACAATCTACATCTTGGACGTTGACAACGGCACAGTGAAAGAAACCGAGCCAACCACCTACATGGAAAAAGCTGAACACCTAATTTTTTAACACAAAACCATGCGGACGCAGGACACTGCATAAATCTTGTCTAATGGTAATTTCGACATTTCCAAAATCGTTAAGAACTTTCGGGACGCCTTTTAAATCTAACAAGAAGTGAACAATCCATTAGTTACATCGGCGAGTTGAAAGAACCTAAAAGGAGACCCAGCGTTGAGAATATACTTTGGAGTCTGCGGCATCGGACTTGGACACGCTGGACGATGCATCCCGATTGCTGAGAAACTTGTTGAGAAGGAAGCAGAAGTTCTATTTTCAACATACAGAGACGCCGTTAAGTATGTAGAGCAAGCTGGCTTTCCTGTCGTTAAAGCCCCCGCAGTTGGCTTCGTGGTCAAGGCGGACGGAACAGTCGATTTCAGGCAGACAGTCGCCAATCCAGGACCAATCCTAGCCTCATTCACGCTAATGAGACAAGTCGAGAACGAAATCAAGTTCATGCGAGCCTTCAAACCTGACGTCGTCGTTTCGGACTCGCGGGTCTCGCCGTTGCTTGCAGCAAAAGCCTTGGGCATTCCTGACGTTTGCATCCTCAACCAGTTCCAAATAATTATCCCGCGAAGATCTAGGCTTCTGAGGTTAGCCAAGCTCGTTGACGCGGGCGCCTTGGCCATGATTGGGAAACTGTGGACAAGCGGAGCGACGCATCTCATGATACCCGATTTCCCGCCTCCTTACGTGTTGTCCGCGGGGAACCTCAACATTCCGAAGGCTTACCAGAAACGGGTCAAACTGATCGGACCAATCTTGTCCGTTCACCCAGATGACCTTCCAAGCAAGGAAGAGCTGCGGAAAAGTTTAGGAATTAACATTGATTCACAATTGGTTTATTTGCCTATCAGCGGTCCAGCCGAGGAACGCGCCTACATCACGGGTTTGCTTCGGCAGATTGTGATGGACCTTCCGGACAACTATGAAGTTGTCATGTCTCTCGGGTACCCCAACTCCCCCTTGAAGCCCATTCATAAAGGAAACGTGCACATTTACGGGTGGATTCCGAACAGGTTCGATTACCTCAAGGCGTGCGACCTCGTCGTGTCCAGAGCTGGGCACGGCACACTTACGCAGGGCATCTGCTACGGGAAACCGATGGTTCTGATTCCGACCCCGAGCCACACTGAACAAGTCAACAACGCCCTGAGAGTCAAGGAGCTGGGCATAGCCGAAGTTTTGGACCAAAAAGAAGTAAGCAGGGACACCATTGCCGCAGTCATTGACGAAATGCTGTCAAACGAAAACTGCCAAAAAAGGGTCGAAGAAATCCAAAAAGACATTTCAGGCTTAAACGGGCTCAAGACAGCAGTCGAGACGATAATGCAGGTAGCCCAAGACAATTAAATTTTTAGTGAATTAGCTTGTCTAACTTGACTCTTAAGTCCTAATCCTAAAATGTAGATTTCGGCGCTCTCTTTTCTGCTGGCCTTCGGCTTGATGACTTTCACTTCGGAAAAGCACTTTCGCATCGTGTTAAGGAAACGGTTGAAGAGTTCGCCCTGAAAAACCTTAACAAAGAAGTTCCCGTTGTCCTTCAAAACCGAAATAGCGATTTGCAGCGACTTTTCGGCAAGGTCAATCTGCCGAGCGTGGTCAACCTCCCATATTCCAGAAACGTTCGGAGACATGTCCGAAGTTACAACGTCCGCTTTACGTGGAAGAATCGCAACAACACGGTCCCTTGTTTCGGAAGCAGTAATGTCCCCTACAATCGTCACAATATTGGCAAACTCAAACTGCTCAATTTCTGTCAAGTCTACCCCCAACACAAACCCTTTTGAGCCTACTATCTTTTTTATTACCCGCAACCAGCCTCCGGGAGCAGCCCCCAAATCCAAGATAACGTCGCCCGGCGCAATGAAAAGGAATTTTTCGTTTGCTTGGTCTAATTTGTAGGCAGCCCGCGACCTGTAGTTTTCCTCTTTCGCCTTCTGGAAATAGTAGTCTTTCCTGTGCTTTCTCACCCATTCACTAGGCAACTAGCTGTCACCAGAAGGCTCCGTCTCCCCTTGGAAAGAGCCGAGAATCCAGTCTGTGAGGGTGCTGCAGTCGTTTGGGGACACTCTTCCGCCTGCCCCGCACCTTATGCTTTCTTCGCACGTCAGGCACGGGCACGACAAAATCGAGTCTATCGAGACAGGTCGCCTCATCGAAAACAGCCTGTAGGTCCAACGACCATTCGAAAGCTCCTTGTCGCGACGAATCAAGCCCTTCTTCTCGAGCTTCAACGAGATTCTGGAGCCTTCTCTGCTGCTAGCGTCAACATTCCGCCACAACTCAGCTTGAAGAAGCCCCTGTTCGCCCGCGTTCATCACGAGCTGCAACGCTTTCTGTTCAAGGTCAGTCTGTTTAGGCATCAAGCCTTCCTCAATGAATCGTTTCAATATAATATACCGCAGCCTCCCATAAAAGAGTATAGACTCAACATCGGGAAACCTGCATCCAACACAATTTTTATGTGTCTCCCACTAATAGTTGGTTTCGTGGCAAAAAGTTACTGTCTAGGCATCGAAAGCACAGCTGACGATTTCGGCGCAGGCGTCGTCTCCCTCGAAGGCGAAATACTAGCCAACGCCAACGACACCTACTTTCCTGAACAAGGCGGAATCCACCCGAGAGAAGCCGCGAGACACCACGCAAACGTCGCTGGAAAGGTCATCGCGGAAGCACTGAAAAAGGCGAAAATCAGCTTCAACGAACTGGCAATAATAGCCTTCTCGCAGGGACCTGGGCTGGGACCTTGCTTGCGGACAGGGGCAACAGCTGCCCGGGCTTTAGCGTCGTACCTGAACCTTCCGCTTGTCGGCGTAAACCACTGCGTGGCTCACATCGAAATCGGCAAGCTGACAACAGGCGCAAGGGACCCGGTTACGTTGTATGTGTCGGGAGGAAACACGATTGTCTCAGCCTACGAGGCTAACAGGTACCGAGTTTTTGGCGAAACCCTGGACATAGCTGTCGGGAACTGCCTAGACGTTTTCGTGAGAGAAGCGGGCTTAAAGGCTGAAGGAGGAAAAGCCCCAGGCCGAATTGTTGAAGAGCTGGCAGCCAAAGGAAAAAAGTTCACTTCGCTACCTTACACCGTGAAGGGGATGGACTTGTCATTCAGCGGTCTCCTCACAGCTGCGGTCAGCCTTCTCCGAGAAAAAAGGTTCGGGCTTGAGGACGTGTGCTTCAGTTTTCAGGAGACAGCCTTCTCGATGCTCACGGAGGTGACTGAGAGAGCTCTGGCTCACACCGAAAAAAGCGAAGTTCTGCTGACGGGAGGGGTCGCTGCGAACAAGAGGCTTCAATCCATGCTTCGAACGATGGCGGAAGAGCACGACGCAAAGTTTTCAGCTGTTCCCAGAGAATATTCTGCTGATAACGGAGCCATGATCGCTTGGACAGGAATCCTCAGTTTTAAACACGGTATCACCGTTCCAATCGAAAAGAGTTTTGTGAAGCTGAAATGGCGCCTCGACAACGTTGAGGTTCCGTGGGTGGAAAATCCAGCATGTTGATAAAAAAGGGCGCTGAAGCCAGCCTCTATCTGGAGGAGTGGCACGGAAGGAAAGCGGTTCTGAAGAAGCGGGTTCCGAAAAAGTACCGTGTGCCCGAGCTAGACAAGGAAATTCAGGCTAAAAGGACTAAGCATGAACCCCAAATTATGCATAGGGCTAAGGAAGCGGGGGTTCCGACTCCAATCGTTTTTCTGGTTGATCTTGAAGAGGCAACGATAGTTATGGAGTTCGTTGAGGGAAAGCAGGTTAAACACGTTCTGAACGACCTGCCACAGGATGAAAGGAGAAGGCTCTGCCAGCATATTGGGGAGCTCGTTGGGAAGCTTCACAGCCACGGAATAGTGCACGGGGACTTGACGACTTCGAACATGATCTTGACCCCCACGGGCGAGGTTGTGTTCATCGATTTCGGGTTAAGCGACCAAACGCGGGAGATTGAAGCCAGAGGAGTCGACCTTCACCTCATGAAAAGGGCAATAGCGAGCACGCATTTTATGCACGCTGAAGAATGTTTTGAGGCGGTCATGGCTGGGTACGAAAAGGCAGTGGGAAAAAATGCGACCGACGAAGTTTTGGAAAAAATCGCTGAAATAGAGCGAAGGGGAAGGTATATTTCAGAAAGATGACCTAAGCATCAATGCATTAAGGACTTGTGAGGAAGGCTGTGATGGCACGAAACCATTTTCCTTGTGGGCGGCTTGTCTTTTTTGCGACAGGCAACATTCACAAATTCGATGAAGCTAAGCGGGTTCTCGCAGAATTCGGCATCGCCACGGCTATGATAAGGATCAAGAATTCGGAAATACAGGATGACGACATAAAGAACGTAGCCAAGGCAAGCGCCATAGAAGCTGCTCAAAGAAGCCATTTGCCTGTCATCGTCGAGGACGCGGGGCTCTTCATAGAAGATTTGAACGGGTTCCCTGGACCGTACTCGAAGTACGTTCACCACACGATAGGGATGGAAGGAATCCTCACGCTATTGAAAAACCGCAAAAACAGGAAAGCCTGCTTCAAGTCCGCAGTGGCGTTCAATGATGCTGAGGGAACAGCTGAATATTTCGTCGGAGTCGTCGAAGGCAGGATTATTGACAAACCCAGAGGAATAGGCGGGTTCGGGTTCGACCCCATTTTTGAGCCGAAAGAAAAGCTGGGGAAAACGTTCGGCGAATTGACGGTTGAGGAAAAGAATGTTTTTTCACATCGTTCTCGGGCGTTGCGGGATTTTGCGGAATGGTATCGGAAAGATTCAACAAAGTTTTTAAATAGCGGATGAGTTGTTTAGAAGAATTCGGATGGAGGACAGGCAGTGCCCAAAAAAGAAAAAGGGTCGTCGCATTCTAAGCGACCTCTCAGTCGTCGAAGCCCAAGCTGGTGCAGGTACACCTCCGAAGAGGTGGAAGCACTAGTCATCAAGCTAGCGCGGGAAGGAAATCCTCAAAGCAAAATCGGCGTGATCCTACGCGACCAGTACGGGATTCCGCTGATCAAAACCATAACGGGGAAGGGCGTTTCTGACATTTTGAAGGAGAACAACCTGAGTCCTTCGGTTCCTGAGGACCTTGACGTGCTGTTGAGGAAGGCTGCTCAGCTTCGCGCTCACCTCGACAGGCACAGGTCAGACGCGTACAACAGACGGGCGGTCCAGGTGACCGAGTCAAAGATTTACAGTCTTTCAAACTACTACAAGAGCAAAGGCGTCCTGCCCGAAGACTGGAAGTATGTTTCTGCAGCTCATTCGTAATCGGTGCCGTGGATGAACATGGCAGCTGACAAAGGTCAGACTGAACCTTTTTTGGATGAAACCCGTAAAGCTGCTAAACGCATCCTAGAACACGTCAAGAAAGGAGAACTCATCTCTGTAATTTCTCACATGGACGCAGACGGGATCTCAGCTGCGGGAATCATGGGCGCAGCTCTCTCAAGGATAAACGCTGCGTATCGGCTCAGGATCGAAAGGTGGTTCGACGGCAAAGTTGCTGAGTCAATCGCCAAAGAGAAGTCGCTTACGGTTTTAACTGACTTGGGAAGCGGATACCTAGACGTCTTGAACGAGAAGGCGAAGGGCAAACCCCTAATCATCCTCGACCACCACCAGCCCAACGGAGAACCTGACAAGGCGTTTCTGCACGTTAACCCACAGATCTTCGGGTTCGACAGCGCACGGGACATCAGCGGCGCAGGAATAGCCTATCTCACGGCGAAGGCGATTTCGGAAAAAAACTTGGACCTTGCCTGCGTCGCCATAGTTGGCGCCCTCGGAGACATGCAGGACAAGAACAAGGAAAGAAGGCTGGGAGGAGTCAACCGCCTCGTCGTCGAGGACGCGGTAAAATCGGGCGGTCTGGAGCTCGTTACTGACCTCCTCTTCTTCGGCAGAGAAACCCGCCCCATCCACAAGGCTCTGGCTTACACGACGACTCCCTTCATCCCCGGAATCAGCGGCGAAGAGGACAAAAGCCTCGATTTCCTCGTTGGACAGGGCATCAAACCCAAGATCGGTGACAAATGGCGCGCGCTGAGGGACCTTTCGCAGGACGAGAAACGCCAGTTGTTTTCGGCTCTGTCTGACCACTTTGTTTCTCGAGGACTGAAAAGCGACGTCGCGATGAACCTTCTCGGCACGGTTTACGTGTTGACTCGGGAGGAGCCTTGGACTCCGCTCCGCGACGCGAGAGAATTCAGCCTGCTCCTGAACGCTACTGGAAGAACGGGGAAGCCGGGTCTGGGCGTGGCAATATGCATGGGCGACCGTGGCAAGTGTTTGGAGGAAGCCAACGTTGCGCTCGACGAGTACAGGCAGGCGATCACTGAGATTCTTCGTTGGATTGAAGCTCACCCCGACCGCGTGGAAGAAATGGGCAGCATCTACGTTCTTCACGGCGGAGAATCCGTTGACGAGAAGATGATAAGCGCCGTGTCCACAATCATTACGATGAATATGCCTAACTCGGAAAAGCCCGTGATAGCCTACGCGGCGGTTCCAAGCGAAAACATCATCAAAATTTCAGCTCGCACCGTGGACGCACTAACGTCAAGGGGCTTTAATATTGGTGAAGTCATGCGGGAGGCTTCCGAAAAGTTTGGCGGCACAGGAGGAGGACACGACGTTGCGGCTGGGGCGCAGGTTCCGATCAAGAACCGCGAAGGTTTCCTTAGATGCGTCGACGAGCTCGTGAAGGACAGCCTAAAGAAGCTGACGAAACATGGAAACTGAGATAAGGCTAGTCTACAAAGACCCGAAGGAAGCGAAAGCAGTCTCCGAAGCCATCTCGCCAGACAACGCTGAAACGCCAAGCGACCTTTCAGTGAAAACCTCTTGGACGGAAAAGACGGTTACGACCACAGTCAGGTACGACGGGGACAACATCATGACCTTCATCTCAACAATCGACGACATACTGAGCTGCGTCTCAGTCGCAGAAAAAGCCTTTTTTGCAGCAAAGAAGGTGAAACGCACTTCTCAGTAGCTTTCGTTGATTCGCAACTTGTGTTGCCTCTCCCTTAGAGAAAGATTTGAAAAACTATAATTTCCTTCCCTCTTTACCATAATAGACGTCGGACAATAATTAGAAACCAGTTCTCTCTTCGTAATAATCATGGTTCAAAAACTCGTATTTCCTCGATATTGAAAAATCATCAGCTTATTGAGCCATAATGTTTGATGAAATCCTGATTAGCAGGAGGAAAACAACTGTATACTAAACCTTTTTATATGAGGCTTCAGTTAGATGAGCCATCACAATAATTTATGCTCGAATAACGAAAGCCTTTTGAGGGCTTTTAAAACTTCACACAGAATTTTTGTGATAGGAGAAAAAGAAATATGCAGATAGAATGCTTTGAAGATTTACCGTTAAGTTCAGCGGTTATGAAAGGTATTGATGAACTCGGGTTCACAGACCTTTTCCCGATTCAAGCCCAAGCAATAATGCCACTGCTTGAAGGCAGAGACGTTATTGGGCAGGCTCAGACCGGAACAGGGAAGACTGCCGCCTTCGGAGTTCCCATGGTAGAACGAATTAATCCAAAAATTAGTAACGTTCAAGGCTTAATTTTAGAGCCGACACGTGAACTCGCCATCCAGATTGCTGAGCAGATGAGCAAGTTTGGCAAGTATGCCAAGTTGAAAGTCTTACCTGTTTACGGCGGAGAATCCATTCGGAAACAAATTTGGACTTTAGAAGAAGGCGTCCACATCGTTGTTGGTACGCCAGGTCGCGTAATAGACCTGCTAAAAAGGGGAATACTGAATCTGGCGTCGGTGAAGACCGTTGTTCTCGATGAAGCTGACAGAATGCTCGACATGGGGTTCATTGATGACATGGAATACATACTCTCGAAGTTGCCCATAAACAGGCAGACAAGCCTTTTTTCGGCAACCATTGACGAGTCAGTAATGAGGGTATGCGATAGATATCTGAGGAGACCTGAAAAAATTCTTGTAAGCAAGGACGAAATAGCCCTGACACAGATAACCCAGTATTATATGGTAATAAATTCAGGAAGAAAATTTGACTCTTTATGTAACATTCTGAACGAAAATCACATAGGACGAGCCATTATTTTCTGTAAAACACGCAAAGGCGCAAACAGGCTGGCAGATAGGCTAAGAGCTAAAAGATACAATGCAGAACCATTACACGGCGGCTTCACTCAGACACAAAGAGACTTCGTCGTCAACTCATTCAGAAAAGGAA
>CAZRIK010000059.1:9262-12411 GCA_964600125.1 uncultured Candidatus Bathyarchaeia archaeon | reverse complement strand
AAAAACGAAATTGCGGATATTGAAAAAGTTTTATGTTTGTAGCTACAATAACGGATTGAGTCACAGGAGGATTGAGGATGAAAATTTTCGTTGATACAGCGGAAATCGAGGAGATTAGGACCGCCATCTCTTGGGGAGTAGTGGACGGCGTGACAACTAATCCTTCGCTGATAAAAAAAGCTGTAGACAAAAGGCAAGGCAAAGTCACGATGGCGGAATACATCGAGGAAATCGTGAAAATCACTCCGGGTCCAGTCAGCCTCGAGGTTCTCGGAGGAACAGCTGACATAATGATTAAGCAGGGAAGGCTGCTTTACAAAAAGTTCAGCCCATACGGAAATGTTGCGATAAAAATACCCGTGAATCCGAGCTTACAAGAAAACGACAGTCTACAATTTGAAGGGTTGAAGGCAATAAGGCAGCTCAGCAACGAAGGCATACCGGTCAACGTGACTTTGATTATGTCTCCTGAACAGGCATTACTTGCAGCCAAAGCTGGAGCAGCGTATGCCAGTCCCTTCGCAGGCAGAATAGACGATTACATACGGATAAAAATGGGGTTGAAGCTGGGTACAGATTTCAGGAAAGACTCCTACTTTGATGCGGAGCCCGCAAGGAAGGATTATGAAACGAAAAATATGGAGTTGAGGCAAGACAATGGAGTCTGGAGCGGAGTTGACCTCGTGGCAAGAATTTTGAGAATTTACCAAAATTATGGGTTCAAAACAGAGGTCATCGCTGCCAGCATCAGGAATCCCCGTCAAGCAAGGGAAGTTGCGGAGTTAGGAGTCCACATAGCCACCCTGCCGTTCGAGGTTATCCAGGGAATAGTTACACACGTCAAGACTGTTGAGGGAATGCGGAGTTTCACGGCTGACATCGTTCCTCCATACCGAGACTTGTTCAGTCGTGAATAAACCATTGTGATTAGCTGCCAACAATGCTGTTGCTCAACTAATTATCTGAAGGATGAAACGTTTGGTTCGCACGATTGAAGTAGGTAATAGAAGTATAGTTATCTTTGACGATTTCCGAAACGTCAAGCTCGATAAGCCTGCGGACCTAATTTTCGCTGACCCTCCGTTCGGCATCGATTTTCGAGGGAACCTGCAGACCTATCACAGGACGCCTGACGCACTGTCCTACAAAGAGGTGCCTTTGGGCGAGTATCCCGAGTTCATGAAAAGCTTAATGAACTGGTCGTATGCGGCGTTGAAGCCTTCTGGAAGCATGTGGCTGCTTTCAGGCTGGAACAACCTCGGCATAGTGCACCAAGCAATTGAGGAAGCAGGATTTAACATTTTGAACCACTGCATCTGGAGGTACCAGTTCGGCGTCTTCACGAAAAGGCGGTTCACGACGTCCCATTACCACCTTTTACTATTGGTCAAGGACAAGAAGGATTACGTGTTCAACAAGCCTCAACACTACGCTGAGGACGTTTGGAGCATCAAAAGACCCTACAATCGAGGCGTGCAAACGGCAGGAAACGAGCTGCCAGACAAGCTGGTCGAAAAATGCGTGACCACGTCCTCGAACAAGGGCGACTTGGTCGTAGACCCAGTTCTCGGCTCTGGCACCACCCTGAAAGTCTGTCTACGAACAAGCAGAAGGTGCACAGGCATAGAAATCAACTCAGCCCTCGAGGAAAGGATAAAGACCAAGATAAAAATAGACAGTGGCATCGAAAAAGGCTCAAGGAATAATTTAAAATAAAAATGTTCAAATATTTCAGAAAAAATGGGAGATGTTCAATATAAAAAAGAGGGGAGGAGAGTTTCCTCATCCCTTTTGTGCTTGTTTAGTTTCAGCTTAGCACTTATGGAGTTTCGCATGTCTTTACGTTGCATTCGACGTAGTACTGAGCGTTCTCGGTGAAGACAGTCAAGCCTATCGTTGTGCCGACATCGTTAACGTTGATGCTGTCTGGACTGGAGATGTAGATCACTATTGTGTCACCGGAGGCTAAGGGCAGGTCAGTCGTGGCTACTGTGAAGTTGCCACCACCAGCCGTTATATAGTCGAAGTCTTCCCAGTCTATTCCGTCTGCTGGGCACTCGAGCGAACCAGATATTGCTGCGCCAAGTCTGAGATAGTGCACTGTTGACCAGTCTGCTTCGACGCCTCTGACCTGAACTTTGTCTATGACGACGTCTCTTCCGCCCACGTTATCAATTGCAAGGGCTGCAAAGGCGGTGTCGTTAGCGTAGACCCATACAGTTTGTTTCGTGAGCCTTAGTTCTTCCTGTTGAGTTCTTGTCGACGTGATGTTGATGGCGTACATTGTCACAACACCCGCTAGAAGGACGGAGACCACCAGAATTATCAGAGTCGTTACCACTGTGCTGAGCGCTTTTTTGTTTCGTGCTAGACTTTTCATTTTTTTCTCACTGCGAAACTGTTGAGAAGAAAAAAGGATATAGTGGTTTGTGCGTATAGAAACACTACTTACAATTAATGAATCCACTACTCATTCGTGATGCAGCGCCTAAGTAACGCGTGGTCTGATGGTCTGAACCACACGTCTAGAACCACCGTTTATATACAGGTTCGGAAGCAGAAACACGTACCAAAAACACAGTTTTCAAGCAAATATCTGATGCGGAAATTCTTGGTATAAATTGTATTCCAAAAAAAGAGGGGAGGAGAGTTTCCTCATCCCTTTTGTGCTTGTTTAGTTTCAGCTTAGCACTTATGGAGTTTCGCATGTCTTTACGTTGCATTCGACGTAGTACTGAGCGTTCTCGGTGAAGACAGTCAAGCCTATCGTTGTGCCGACATCGTTAACGTTGATGCTGTCTGGGCTTGAGATGTAGATTATCAGTGTGTCGCCGGAAGCTAAGGGCAGGTCGGTCGAACCTGATGTGAAGGTGGAGTTTGTTCCAGATATGTATTCGAATTCAGTCCAGTTTGCAGTTGACGCTTGGCAAATGAGTGAACCAGAGATCGCTGCGGACACTCGGATATAGTGTACATCAGACCATGCTGCTTCGACGCCTCTGACTTGGACTTTGTCTATGACGACGTCTCTTCCGCCCACGTTATCAATTGCTAGAGCTGCGTAAGCAGTGTCGTCAGAGTAGACCCACACAGCTTGTTTCGTGAGCCTTAGTTCTTCCTGTTGAGTTCTTGTCGACGTGATGTTGATG
>CAZRIK010000059.1:0-9162 GCA_964600125.1 uncultured Candidatus Bathyarchaeia archaeon | reverse complement strand
ATACAGGTTCGGAAGCAGAAACACGTACCAAAAACACAGTTTTCAAGCAAATATCCAAAATAAACCAATTTGTGTCTTATTTAGAGTGCTCTTCAGGTATGTTTAGGACCCGAATTTCCGTGTTGACTGAAACTCTGACAGGTCCATCAGGCTTTGTGTCAACAACGATGAATGGAACGGGATTCGCCAACACCCTCACTTCGACTATGTTTTCCTTCATTAGTGGTCTCCCAAGAAGGGAATTTTTTAGAAATTTTACGAGAAAATCGTCTATTGCTAATTGAATACCTTTGGAAGACAGAACAATTATTTTGGCATTCGACACCTCAGCTTTAGAGACAACAACGTTTTTACCAATTATTGTTCCAGCGTTTCGCCGCGTGAAAGCATCTATTCTGATAATTTTTTTGCCATCGTCCTCAGGGCGAGTAACATGAACCTTTGCCACAGTCTTCTTGCTGCCCACGATTAAAACGACATCTTCTTCAACGACCTGCAGGTCCTTCATGGTCGTTTGGTCAATTCGGGCGATTCCCATGGCAAGGTCGGATTGCTCTACATCCTCAACTCTTAACTCAACCTTCACGTTCCTTTCAGCCATTATCTCCACAATTCCAGTTTTACCGCATCGTTCCCTAAAAACTCATTGTCATTCTGTATATTTAGCACTGTGTCAAAAACCCGATGCTTTTCTTTTTTAAAAAATGAGAAGTTACTTTTCCTGCTAACAAGAATTGGGCTTAACCGTGCCAGTTTTTTGGGATGTTAGTAATATGAGTTCAAGTATAGACAAAATTTAACATTCCAAACAATGAATTTAAGTATGCCTTTTCAAGTATCTACTCCGAACCATAAAATGGTCATGAACTTCGTCAGTGGCGAAACGGAAACTTGCCGATAATCGAAACAAAAAATCTGAAGTACACTTACCCGATTGGTACGAAACCCGCCTTTGAAGAAGTAACTTTAAAGATCGAGAAAGGCGAATTCGTAGTCTTAACTGGTCCCAGTGGATGCGGAAAAACCACCCTTTGCAGATGCTTCAACGGGCTCATCCCGCACTTCTACAGCGGAACGCTCGAAGGCGAAATCACAGTATCCGAATTAAAGGTGTCAGAACACCCGATCCACGAGCTCGCACAACACGTGGGCATGGTATTCCAGAACCCAGAAAACCAGCTCTTCGCGCTTTCAGTTGAGAAAGATGTTGCCTTTGGACTTGAAAACCTCGGAATGTCGAGAGAAGAGATTCGTGGAAGAGTGGATTGGGCTCTAAAAACAACTGGAACTTTCGAAATCAAAGATAGGGCGCCCTACGAACTTTCAGGCGGTCAACAACAACGGGTAGCAATCGCTTCGGTTCTTGCCATGCAGCCCGAAATCATTGTTCTTGACGAACCGACCAGCTTTTTGGACCCTCTCGGAGCCCAAAAAATTTTTGAGGTTATCAACACGCTCAATAAGGAGCTTGGCATAACAACGATTCTCGTCGAACACAGGCTTGACCTGACCTCGAAATACGCGAGCCGAGTCATAATAATGGACAAGGGCAGAATCCTTTTGGACGGCCCTCCTAGGGAAATCCTTAGCAGCGAAGAAGCACGGTTGATCGGAGTGGGAATCCCAAAAGTAACGCGGCTTTACCAAATCCTCAAAGAAAAAGGCGTAAACCTAAGCAAGGTCCCGTTAAGTGCGGATGAAGCTACCGAAGCCTTGCTGGAGGTTTTGGCAAAGTGATTAAGATCGACGACGTCCATTTCACTTACCCGAACGGCGTTGAAGCCCTAAAAGGAGTCAGCCTCGAGGTGCAAGATGGCGAATTTCTCGCCATTATGGGGCAGAACGGGGCTGGAAAAACCACTTTGGTCAAACACATTAACGGGCTGTTTAAGCCTTCGAACGGCACAGTCGCGGTCGACGACCTTGAAACGACGAAAGTCAGCGTGGCAACCCTCGCCAGAAAAGTCGGCTTCGTTTTCCAGAACCCTGACCACCAGCTTTTCAGCGAAACCGTGGAAGAAGAAATTTCGTTTGCCCTAAAAAATTTCGGGTACGACGAACCTGCCATAAACGAAAGGGTCACGTGGGCTTTGAACCTTCTGGACCTTACGGAGTACCGCAAGGTTTCGCCGTTTATGTTAAGCGGCGGCGAAAGAAAAAGGGTTGCGCTTGCGTCCGTTCTCGCTTGGGACCCGAAAATCGTTATTCTTGACGAGCCGACGATTGGGCAGGACAACCAGCAGAAGGAACGGCTGAGACAGTTCATTGTGCAATTGAACCGTCAGGGAAAAACCGTCATCATCGTCACTCACGACATTGAGTTTGTGGCTGAATGCAAACCGCGCGTGGTCTTGATGGCGCAGGGAAAGATTTTGGCTCAGGGCGAAGCGAAAAAAATCTTGACGAATTATGAGCTCGTGAACCAAGCGTCAGTTGTCCTCCCACAGATCGCCCAGCTTTTCACGAACCTCCAAGGCAAAGGCGTCCCAACGGAAGTTATAGACGTTTATGAAGCGGCGAAAATCCTTCTGGAAAGGTTAGGTGAGCCCGCATGAGCATGTTTGACGGTTTCAAGTTCCGCAGCGTCTCCTCAGCGGTTCACAGGATGGACCCGCGGGCAAAATTCGTCTACGTCTGCGTATTATTCGCGGTGGCTGTCATGTTCAGTCAGCTGATTCCCCTCCTAGTTTTGTTCATCGTTCAGATGCCGCTGGTTTTTGCTGCTCGGGTCCAAAAAGAGTGGCTGCGTTCAATGAAGGGGTCCGCCATGTTTGCTGTCATAATTTTCGGAATGAACCTTTTAACCCTCTATTTCTATGGCAGCTACGAATCGTTGTCAGCCGTCGTAGAACGGTCTCTAGCCTTAACCGTCAGATTCATGGTTCTGATCGAGTCCTTCTCGGTGTTTTTCCTCACGACGTCGCCTGACCTTCTCGGACTCGCGCTGGAGCAAAGCCACATCCCCTATGAGCTGTGCTTCGCGTTCACAACAGCCGTCAGGTTTGTTCCCGTGCTCGCGGACGAGGCTCAGACAATTATGGACGCCCAGAAGGCGCGTGGGCTTGAGCTTGAGGGCGGAAATTTTGTGAAAAGAATAAGGAACTACATTCCGATCCTGATCCCGCTCATCGTTAATGCGATTCGCAGAAGCCTTGAATTAGCAGAGACCATGGAGTCGAGGGCTTGGGGCGCCACCAAGAACCGGACAAACCTTTATGTCCTCAGGATGGGAAGAAAAGACCTTTACTTGATGCTCTTCGCTGTCGCAATTTTGCTGGTTTCAGTTTATGTCACAACATACGTAAAGATACCGAATGTAACGCACCTTCTCAACATTTAGCAATCACGAAAAGAAAGCAGCTGCTCCTATGTTTATAGTATGTAAACTGCCGTGTAGGTGTGTAGTACGCCTTCCAGCTGATGGGTTTCGGTTTTTCTAGTCTGAAAAGCCTTTTAAAGAATATTATCGAAATAAGGGTTGAGATGCATTTATTTTAATTCGTGCGGAAGGCGACGACCTTGGAAGAAGAACGAATCAGGAAGATTGCTGAACTCAGAGAGACCCTTGAAGAACGGGCAAAAAGTTTGGAGGCGGAACTTCAAGGTTTACGGACTTTGCTTGATTTTATCAATGAGATTTTGATCGAAAAAAGCTTCAAGAAGGCAGAGGCGATTGCGAAGCCTCCTTCCATGCCCGAAGTTAAGCCTCAGCCTGTTCCCGCAAAAAAACAGTTGAGGACCATACCCTTGAAGACGGCAGCCGACGAACTGCTGGCTACAATGTACGTTGAGGACGACCAGATACGCGTCGTTCCGGAACCGAACCTGCAGTTCAGCGAGAACACGCCGCCGTTCACCGCTTTTCTCGTTGACAGAATCATCGGGAAGATGGTGGAGAGAGACCATGAGCTGGTTATCCAAGGAAAACTTGTTCCAGACAAAGCCTTCTCATACAACGTGGAAAAGGACGGCGAAATAATTAAAGAAATTCTAATTCGTAATCCAGCGCTTCAAAGAGAGCGTGAGCTCCGTTCCGCGACGAGGTGGACGTTCGAGAAGATGCTCGAAAAACAGCGAAGCCAAAGCGAAAAACCTTCTGAAGGATAAGGCTGACCTTCGTAGTGGACTCAGTCGCGGGAAAAGCCATCATTCTCTAAAGAGTCAATGTACCTCGATTACGTCATCGTCCACTAAACCATTGATAGAACGGCGTATTTCAGCATTTTCGTGGAGGTTTTTGGAAGATATTTCCTTAAGTCTTTTATAATACTTAATAAAGAAAGATATGGGGGCATAAATGAAGAAAGTTCTGATCATCGCGTTCATAATGATGACAACGACTACCGTCTGGAGCTGCCACTTGAGCTGCGGGAATGGTGGTTCAGGAAAATGGTATTATTGGCTAGAGCCTGGGGCATACGTAATGTATACGTTCTCCAGTGACGAAGTTCCTGAGATTCCAGGCTGGGATACTGGAGGGTCGGGAAGATACGACTTAATCCAGCTACGGAACGGCACATCATATAGTTATGAGAATTTGACTCTTACTTGGACGGTTCTTGAAGTAAACGACGATAAAGCCTCTGTGGAGTATGCGCTTAGGATTTATAACGCATCGAAGTTCCATTTTATTGGAGGAACGATGGTAAAAGATGTCCTTCTCGGGGATTTTCTTTTTAACATGACGGTTTGGGTCAGGCTGGACACTCTCGATATGTACGATCAAGATGATTTATACTTGGGTAGATGGCCTTTCTGGATTCATGCAACAGAACTCGGTACAAACATAACTATGGTTCATAATTTAATGAAATATGATCTTAATGGTGAACATAGTTTGAATAATATCACGATTGGGTTTCTTGATCTTAATGACTACGCCAGCTCAGAGAACATTGGTAATCCCGAATCAAAAGGTCTAAACACGCCTTACGGATTTTTTAGTATGAAGAGACTGATATCGTGGAGTGCGACATGGAAAAAGATATTTATTGATAATCAGACAGTATATACTACTCAAGGTTTTTTTCCCGCGTTGTACGATAAGTCCTCGCTTGTAATGTTAGCTTACTCATACATTGTTTATGCAGACGATATCTTTCTACACATTTTTAGCGAAATAAGAGATGGCATGTATACTACTAAGCCACTCGTTATCCAATCGACTAATATAGATTTTAACCCACAAGAAGAGCAAGATGAAGAACCAAATCAAGGCGGAGACTCCAATCCGCTTCTTATCCCCGCCCTAGCTATTACAGCCTGTCTGTCCGTTGGTTGTGTCATCTATGTTTGGAGGAAGAAGAACTCTTAGATTTCTTTGGTTCTTGGGGATAATCCTCACGATCACGGGGCTTGCCATTGCCTCATGGTCTCTTCAGCCGTCAGGCTATGGAAGTTCAAGTTCAGTTAATACTAGTATAAAATATAAACCTGGTGAAGATTTGTACCGTAGGGCATATGTCTATTTTCTTGATAATACGACTGTGACTGTTACCGCAGCCCTAGACCCTTTGATGTCGTACAACTTTAGCATAATTAAAATCAGTGGCAACTGGAACTTCAGTAGAAGTGGTGCTGGTCAT
Source organism: uncultured Candidatus Bathyarchaeia archaeon (assembly GCA_964600125.1). Taxonomy (GTDB): domain Archaea; phylum Thermoproteota; class Bathyarchaeia; order Bathyarchaeales; family DTEX01; genus JAGTRI01. The sequence continues at coordinate 3,577 of CAZRIK010000059.1, read as the reverse complement.
GAGGTTTTCTCGTTCAGGCCTCCCGAAAGAGGCGTCTATGAATACGTGGAGATGCTTCATGCGTCAGAAACAGCGTCCCGAGACCAGAGTGGAACTCTCCTTTGGACTGTTGAAACCCGTGGTATCAGACAAACCTATCTGTTACCCAGCATCATCTTCCTCATTATTCCCGGATTAACACTCATATCCATATTAATATTATCTGGAGCTGCTAAGCATGTTTGGTAAAATTTTTACGTGGGAATTTCTCGCTGGAAAACGTCTCTACATGATATTTCTGCTTTACTTCTTGATGCTGTTCTCTTCAGGACTCTTTGTGGGTGAAATGGTAATTATTGAGACAATTTCTCAGGGAATCCACGGGATAGAAGATTTTACGCCTGGCAACCTCATCAGCATGTTTCAGCTCCCATCGGATTTGTGGTGGTTCTCCTTCCCCATCATATCGGCGTACTGCGTGTACATGTTCAGCCACGAGTACGACAAGGGGATTCTCAGAACATACTTTCTCAGCTGCGCCAGAAAGTCCACCATCTTTGCGGCGAAGCTCCTCGCAATATTCGCAGGCATCTTCCTGTCCTTCGTCGCAAGCCTGCTGATCGCCTACCCCCTAGCTGACCCCACGATGTTCCTAGTAAACCCCTTGGAAGTCTACGTGAACCTCCCCCGGAGCTTCCTCATATACGCCTCAATGCTCTACATCATGATAGGACTGTCCGTTCTCTCAGCAGCCACCTTCAAAAAGCCGTTATACGCCTTCGCAACGCCCATAGCCATCGTCTACACGCTGAACACAACAAGCCTCGACGTGATCGCGGACTACATCCCGTCAAAAAGCTTTCAGGACATCGGAGGCTCAATAGGACTATACACCACCGAACAATTTCTAAGGAGGTTCAGCACGGTGTGGCCAGCAGTCGTCGCCTCAACGATCTTCCTTGTCGTAGCTTACATTATTTTTTCAAAGCGGGACATCGGATGAAGCAGGAGGCAGCAAGGTGGAAAACGTAATCACGGCAAAGGATGTCTGGAAGAAATACGGCAGCACCAATGCCCTCTGCAACTTCTCAATAGAGGTTCCACGAGCAAGCGTCTTCCTCATCATGGGTCCAAACGGCTCTGGAAAATCAACATTCCTGAAGCTAATCACGGGACTCGTCAAACCGACGCGCGGAAAACTCGAAACGTTAGGGCTTGACCCATGGAAACAAAGGCACAACATATTCAAACAAGTCGGAGCCATGTTCGAGGACCACGCATTTCCTGATGGGGTTTCAGGTAGAGCCTGCCTTGAATATTTGGCTCAACTGAAAAATATGAGAAACCCAGAGGCAGAAGAAGAGGCATTGAGAGCCGCCAGACTCTTCGGGGTCGACGAATATTGGGACCGAAACGTATCCACGTACTCGTCGGGCATGAAAAGAAAACTTGCCCTAGCAAGTGCCTTCTTGGGTGACCCCGAACTGGTCATACTTGACGACCCCACAGTAGCGATCGACAAGCAGTCCAGAGAAACTTTAGAGAAATTGGTCGAATCTGGGTCAGAGAAGGGAAAAACGTACCTAATAACATCACACATAATAACCGAGTTCGAATCTCTAGTCACGCACATAGCAATCCTAAGCCAAGGAAACCTGCTGATAACCGGGGAGATACGTGACATAATGCAAAAAATGAGCCTTTATCAGGTGGGGGTGAGAACCGACAAACCCGAGATTGCAGTAAAAATTCTTATTCAAAAAGGATACACTGTAACAGCGAAGGGAAATCTGGTAATTGTTGAAGGCATAGGAGACTCTGATAAAATAATGAATGAATTAAAGGAAGAAGGAATAGACGCAGAAATGGACCGAACTACACCAAACTTATGGAACCTCTATACCAAAGTGTTAACAGCTTGAGGGGCTTCGCACTTTAACCGCGAAATATTTTATTATAAGCATAAATTTCTAGGATGCTTCTTTTTTGGGTGTCGCGTCTAGCGTGATGTAGAGGATGTTGTTTCCCCGTACGAGTGCTTCTCCGTAGTTCGCGAGCATTTTGCCGTCGTAGACTTCGGTGGCTCCGTCCAGAATGATGTTCATGTACGTGTCGCAGTGGACCATCGTGCCCTTGTATTCGATGCCGTTCTTCAGGGTGATCACGATGTAGGCGTTCATGTGCCTCGTCAGCATGTTCAGGGGTTTTTTGCTTGGTTCCATGAGTCTTTCGCCAGACTAATTGATGTAACATCAAACAGACTTTCAATATAAAAAGCTTATCAATACGGTTAAAAACGGTGTTTGAAAAGACATCGTTACTTTTTTTCTTCAATATTTGAACAATCGCCTTTCTTAGGCACATTTATAAGAGATGGTTGTGCCACTATTTTTAGAGAGGAAGAAAATGGAGCTCCCTCAGTCCGCGCCAGTCTCTTTCCAGATTCGAACAGAGGTTGCTCCATCGCACTTAAGCGACATGCTGGTTTTCATATACCAAGAGTGCATCCTTCCATACTACACGTACTTTTCTAACGTTGGAAGGTGGACCGCTGAAGGCAAGGAAGTCCTCACGTTCACGCTTAACGATGCAAGGGGCGCGTGGCACGTCGGCGTGGAAGTCGCAGCGACCAACCCAGTCGAGGTAAAGCTGACGCCTTACGGCAATTATCTCCCAAAAGTTTTGGGCAGACTCAGGGAAGACCTGATTATCGCTGTTCAGTTGTATGAGGAGAAGATTCGCAGATCGACGCTTTACTTTGCGTGGGTGCCAGAAAACAAGGTCATACCCGAAAAGACCGAAAACACGCGGAGAAAGATTATCAACCAGATTTTCATGGGAAACATGGTTGTCTTCTTTATCATCACCATTATTCTGAGTTACGCTGCTTTCATGATCATGACAGAGGTTTTCAAGCTTCCCCTAATCTATTTTCCTTTCGTTATGGTGTTGGCTCAATTTGTCATGATCCTTTTTTCGCACAAGATCGTGGGAAGCATGGGAGACTGGTCAATTACCGCTTCGAATCCTTACGTTCATATTGTCCAGTACCATATTCCGCCAGAGCAATTTGAAATATTTAGGGAAAAGAAAGCCCGCGAAAAGCTACTACAGGTTAAAAGGGCGATTCAGAACAAAACGTTGACCCTTGGCAGACCCATCGACGCACAGACAGCCCAGGAAATATTTAACGAAAATGGCATCAGCATTAAACCCGAAAACATTGTGACAAAAACAGTGGATGTCTACAAGATCGTTAAAGAGGCTGCAACGAGGTTCGGGATGTCCATACCCAAAATTAAATTGTCAAACGTCATAATCCCGAACGCTGCTGCCACCGGACCTAGTCCACGTTTCGGCTTAATTCTCATCACTACTGGTCTGCTTGTGCAGCTTGATGATGACGAAGTTCTCTCAGTTGTCGGTCATGAAATGAGCCACGTTAAGAAAAGGGACCCAATGGCGCTTTTTACGCTTGTCTCAGCTGAATATATACTAAGGATTTACCTTTGGAACTACATCTGGGTCTTTGGATTCCTTTACTTAATGATCGCATTGGGAGCAATTTACTTTATTGCAAAGTTTTTTGAGGCCAGAG
>CAZRIK010000058.1:0-12584 GCA_964600125.1 uncultured Candidatus Bathyarchaeia archaeon | reverse complement strand
TACGTTGAAGGCGAGAGGACAAGCAATAAACACCGCTGTTGACGCAGCTGAAATAACGAGACACAGATTCATGAAGGAACTGAATGTCAGCAAAATCAACATAGGAACGGAAGAGATGCAGCCGAGAGAGGGCGAAACCAAAAATAGGAACATATCAACGATCGAGATTACGTTGGCACGACAATGACTGGAAACAGGTTAAACGCATACAAATCAGAGAGTAGACGAGGGCGACCCAGCGGGAGGCATCGTTCGCAAGCAGATTTTCGGCTTCTGGAGTATCTCGCTAAAGTTTCAACAAAATATGGGTTTGATCCAGACAATTTTTTTAGTAGTTTTTTTGATGCTTCGCAGCATCAGGAATCAAAGTGCGGAAAACTGTCGATTGAATGCCGCGTGAGAGAAAAAGACCACGCAATCTTTCTGATGACCACAGATGCGGGAGTTGTCGGGCAATTTCGCATGCCAGAATACCTCCTTAAAGAAAAAATAAATCCGCTCAAAAAAATTACTGGTGGACCGTCGCTATGAAAACCCTGACGCAAGAGGCTAAATCAAACAGCTACAAGATTGGAGATTTAAGGACCAGAATGGAGCACCTAAACATAAAGGCGGAGGTTCTCGAAGTGTCACAACCAATACAAATCGTAACCAGATTTGGCTTTTACGCTAACACAGTAAACGCCTTTATTGCCGATGAAACAGGAACTATTGAGCTAAGTCTCTTGGGGTCTCAGATAAAAATGGTTTCTGTCCATGACGCCGCCCAAATCGAGAACGCGCATACTGCTTGGTTTAGAGGTGAACGCCAGTTGAGAATCGGAAAACACGGAAAAAAAGTTTTATCTAAGGATAAAAAGATGCATAGGTCAGGAAGCAGATGAATCGCACGAAAAGTAAGAAAAGACTGAGAAGAGAAAAGAGAACAGTTGAACGAAGAAAGTAACGCAGGTCTTTTTTTTTAAGTTACCTTATAGTAGTAAATGTGCTTCTTTAAACATATTTAACAAAGAAGATTGGCGGATAATCATGGAAGATGATGGAATAGGGACGACATTAGATCTTCTTAAATGTTTGGCTTGAACCGCGCGAGAACGGAATTAAAACCGCCGTAATCACTCTTTTTCTTAACTCTTTAAGCGTTTTTAGATTCTTCATTGCCAACATTTCAAAATTACAGACGTAAAGAAGATCTTACGCATAATAAAACAATCCTCAAAAATCGGATTTTCTTAAATAAGGAAGAATCGGAATAGATTCACGCTTCTGCCTGTTCAGATTCTGATGAGAAAAACCATGTCCTTGGTATAGATTTTTTTTTCCTCAGTAGGGTGGCTTCTGTATGACAGGCTAGGTTTTGTGCGGTCAGCCACTTTCGCTACTTTATAAAAGTGATTATAAGGGCACTTAACTGCTATGACCTTCTCGTTTTCGCTGATCCACACTATACTGGCATTGTGGCCCTCAGGACATTTATGGGTATCTCCGACCTTCAACTCCATTTTTTGCTAACCTTCAAAACAATCCTTTATTGTGATAGTCGAGCATAGACAAATAGCCTATTCCCTCTTAAAAAGAAGCAGTTCTTGCGACGCTTAGAATGTTGGATTGCTACATGATTAACGGGATCGTTACCTTTTGTACGGTTCTGATTTAGTCCTCGGCATCAAGTACCGCTTTGCCTCACAAGTCTCGGTCAAAAATGCCAAGTTAGGTCAACGGTTTTAACGGTCTGTGCTGACTTGAAACGTCGTCTCGAAGAAACCGAAGTCCAACAGCTATCCTTCAATTTCCGTTCTCATCGAAAGTCTCCTAGACAAAGCGAACACTATTATCCAGTACCGATGTTTCACTGAGCTTACAGGCAAGCAGGACGGTTTGTAAAACAGGTTGCACTTCAAAATCGGATTGGTGCAGATGGTTGGTTTTTGGCATCAATTTAACAGTAAAATGGTGGTAGGTTTAGAACTCGGTCTAAATTCACGGAATTTTGTTAAATAAAAAATGGTTTTAAGCCATGAAGTAAAGCGCTCAACATACTTTATAAAATGATTTTCAACAGCATTAGCATAAGTTAAAAGGAAAGAGTTGCACATTTTCTGACTACAGCTTTCGATTTCTATGCCAAGAGACATTTTATTTATGCGAAGGGAGCATGTAAAAACATGGATTGTAAAGATGCGCCTGATGGAAACATTATTTCGAAACATGAGCCTTTGGTCGGCAGAAGAGTTATCTTGAGACCTTTCAGCAAGGACGATTTGCCTCTTGTTCGGAAATGGTCCAATGATGCGGAGATCAGAAAATTGACAGGCGAGGTTGCGCCCATGGACGACGCTGAGGCTGAAAAATTCTATGAATCACTGCGTGTCGACAAGGACCGTCTGTGGTTTGCTGTTGTCTTAAAAAGGGGGAATCGCGTCGTGGGCGAGGCGGGGTTGCTGCGGATGTTCAAGCCTTGGCGATGCACGGACATGAGCATCGTCATCGGAGAAAGGGACGCGTGGGGGAAAGGTTACGGGACAGAGGTAGGTCGCCTCCTATTAAACTGCGCCTTCGAACGGTTGGGCTTCCATAGGATCTCAGTAGGCGTGGTCGGCTTCAACAAGAGGGCGCTGAGGTTTTGGCGGGGACTCGGCTTCAGGAAGGAAGGCGTCCAGAGAGACGGATACTACTGCGACGGCGAATACAGCGACTTCGTCATGATGAGCATCCTCGAAAACGAGTACAAAGCCAAGAAACAACAGCAAAAAATTTAAAAAAATAGTAAAGGATAGAGTTGGACTTAATTCACGGAAACCTCCGCCAAATGTTCGCTGGTCTATTTAAAGCGACAGCAATTTTTCGAGCGCTTTCTTTATTTCGTCCAAGACGTCCGAAAAGTCCATTACGTTAGGCTTCACTCCCCTTTTTGACACGGTCAGGATGGTTTCGTAGCCTTTGTTGGCTAGTTCTTTTGCTAAAATTTTGAATGTGCTGCCTTTCAACATGGCGTAAGTGCAGAACAGGATTGCCTTTTTGCCTTCAGCTTTGGGCAAACGTTCTATGAACGCTAAGGTTTCTTTTGGGGGTCTGGAACCCTTGACGGGTGTGCCAAGGATCAGCACGTCGAAGTTTTCCGCGACTGACGGCTCAGAAGAGGACATGTCGAAGACGGGAGCTCTTGTTGAATCGGAGATTGCTTCCGCCATGAGCTTAGTTTTTCCCGTTCTTGAAAAGTACAGTACACAGGTCCTCATGGTCCAACCTTTTATATTTTTATCTTTATATATTCTTTCAGAAAAAAATCGTATGATGAAGATTTTTTTGGATGTGGTCTTGCCGTGAAGAATATTGGTGCAGGAGTTATAGGCGTGGGTTTCATTGGCCCAGCCCACGTGGAAGCCATTCGCAGACTTGGTTTTGATGTAGTTGCATTGTCATCGTCATCTGAAGAACGTGCCAAGGCTAAAGCGAAAGAAATGCATATACCCAAAGCGTATGGCGATTTTAGGAAACTCATAGAAGACGACGATGTCGACGTAGTTCACATATGTTCACCGAATAACCTTCACTACGGTATGGTGAAAGAGGCGCTTGCCGTTAACAAGCACGTTGTTTGCGAAAAACCTTTGGCTCTTAATTCTGAGGAGAGCGGAGAATTAGTCAGACTAGCGAATAACAGTAGTAAGGTTCACGCTGTATGCTACAACATCCGTTTCTACCCGCTTTGCCTTCACGCAATGGAAATGGTAAGACGAGGTGAGCTTGGAGACATTTACTTCGTGAACGGATCTTACCTTCAGGACTGGCTTTTTTTTGACACTGATTGGAACTGGCGTGTCACATCCGAATCTGGGGGAAAATTACGTGCAGTAGCTGACATCGGCACACACTGGATGGACCTGGTCTGCAACATCACTGGATTGAAGATTAGCCGAGTTATGGCTGATATGAAAACCTTCATTCCTGTAAGGAAAAAGCCGAAGAATATAGTGGAGACTTTTAAGGGAAAAGAGCACAAGCCAACTGACTACCAGGAATTCCCCATCGAGACGGAGGACTATGCAAGCGTTCTGCTTGAGTTCTCGAATGGCGGAAGGGGAGCCTTAACGGTATCACAGATTGCTGCAGGCAGAAAGAACAAGCTGAGCTTCGAGATTTATGGTTCAAAGAAGGCCATCGCATGGTCGTCTGAGACTCCTAACGAGATGTGGGTAGGGCACCGAGACGAACCCAACGAATTAGTTGTTAAGGACCCATCCTTACTAGCAGGGAAAGCTAAAGAATACACTTCCTATCCTGGCGGTCACACAGAAGGGTACCCGGACACCTTTAAGCAGCTTTTCAAATGCATATACTCCGACATCTTGGAAGGGGCAAAAGGGCAACCGCTTTACCCAACTTTCCTAGATGGTCACAACGAAATCCTAATTTGCGAAGCCATTAAGGAAAGCGCCCAAAAAGGCGGATGGGTAAACACCAAAACATAATAGACGAAGGCGCCAATTGGGTACTCGACAAAAAGGGGATAAATTTTGAAAATTGGGTTCACAACTGCCTGTTTGCCTGAAATGTCGTTTGAGGAGCTAGTCCGCTGGGCTTCAGAGAACGAGTTCGACGTGTTAGAGGTTGCCTGCTGGCCTTCCGGACCTCCCGATCGCAGATACGCTGGCGTCACTCACCTTAATATTTCGAGCCTGTCGGACAAAAAAGCAGAAGAGATTAAAAAACTGCTAAAGGACCATGGGCTAGGCATCTCCTCTCTTGGGTACTACCCCAACTACCTCACTCCTGAGGTGAAGAGCAGAAACTTCTATTTCGATCACCTGAAAAAGGTGATAAGCGCAGCCAGCTGCCTTGGAGTTGAGGTCGTCGGAACCTTCATCGGGAGGGACATGAACAAAAACGTGGAAGACAACCTAAAAATCTTCGAGCAAGTCTGGCCGCCAATCATCGAGTGCGCCGAAGACCAGAACGTGAAGATTGCCATAGAAAACTGTCCAATGCAGTATCCAGAACACAGCGGTTGGCCGGGGGGAACCAACCTAGCCTTCTCGCCTTCAATCTGGAGAAGGATTTTCGAGGCAATTCCGAGCAAAAACTTGGGTTTAAATTACGATCCTTCCCACCTCATCTGGCAAGGCATAGACTACGTGAAGCCGATTAGAGAATTCAGGGACAAAATTTTCCATACGCATGCAAAGGACACCTTGATCGAGAAGGGCTTGCTGAAGGATGTGGGTATATACGGTCACTTTTGGCATGTTGATAGGCTTCCAGGGCTCGGGGACATAGATTGGCGCAGATTCGTCGCAGCCCTTCACGAAATCCACTACTCGGGAACAATCAGCATAGAACATGAAGACAAAAACTGGGAATCAACCACGGAAAAAAAGAAGGAAGCTCTTCTGTTCAGCAAGAAATACCTTAAAACCTTCATGTGATTGGTAAAAATTAGAAACGGAACCTTTCCTTCGCGCCACGCCTATTTTTTCATGGCTGCGTCTCGTAGGTCTCTGGGTAGTTTCTCAATCGCGTATCTGAGTGCTGTCCGAGGCATGTCCCTTTTATTCTTCGTCACGTACTCGAATACTTCGTTTTGGTGGAGTCTACTCGCTTCTTTGAGCAGCCACCTGTACCCTTTCTGGACGAGGTCATCCTTGTCCTTCAACAGGTTGTTGGTAATCTCGAATACATCATCCACGAACATGCCTTTTCTAGCAGGCAGAATCAACGATACTGCTGAGGCTCTTCGAAGCCATCTATTATCTGACTTCGTCCAAGTCTTTAAGCTGGCAATGCATTGCGGGAAGCGTTCGACAAGCGCACCTACGGCATGGTTGCAGAGAGTGTCGCACTTGGCCCAGTTGTTAACATATCTTTCAATCCATCTTTCGAACACGCTGAAATCGTTCGCATCGTAGTCTTTCCTAAGGGAGTACGCCCACTCGAACGCGATGAAAGCCTCCTCACAGAAGTCTGACTGCAGAAGCTTTTCGCACAGGGAAAATACCTCTTCTTTGCTTTTTCCTCTGACTTTCCCAAAGTACTTCTTCGCGATCTTTTCTACGTCTGGGGTCTTCACCCCGTAGCATTTCACACCCCCTTTGAAGAAATGTTGGTAGCTGTTCCTGGTTTTTTCGTCTACGCTTGACATCAAGTCCACCCTAATGTCAGAGATGATTCCGTCATCCATAGCCATAGATATTCCTGGAGGGCTATTTGTGCTTCATCGTTGCTGGACTTCTATTGTGCAGACAAAATGAAGCTTATGTCAAAATAAAAAAAAGATGAGGGAAGTTTGGTTAGTTGAACTATCCACTTAGTAAAGTGTTCAATTCGCTTAAGTCGCTTTGGATTAACGCGAAGTTTCTTTCCATCAGGTCAGCTAATCCAGCATCGGCTTGAGTATATTCCGCTGCATTGAGGTGCGCCCATAAATCATTCCATATGGTGATTAGTTCCGAGTCTCCTGTTGCATTAACATAGGGTCCGAGTCCAAGCAGTGTTGAAGTAAATTCGGGAGATTCTAGCCTTTCGTAGTGAACCCACATTATAATAATCTGAGCTTCTAGATCCATCTTCTTCTCTAATGAGTCAATCAGCGAAATTACATCAGATTTGAACTCGTCATACTCTTCTGATAGGGTCGAGTAGTCCGCTTCCTTCGCTGCCAGTTGTTCTTCCAGCGATGTTACGGTAGCTTGCGACGCCACCAGCTGTGTCTCTAAGGACGCCACGTCTGTTTGGGCATCTGCTAGCTGACTTTGCAGGGACTGAACCTCAGATTGAGATGCAGAGAGATCTGATTGTGTATCTGAAAGTGTAGATTGCAGTTGCGTAATCTGCGGCTGGCTCATGAAGAAACTTATCCCGAATCCTGTTATGAAGCCAACGATTAGTCCAGCGACTAACAGTGTGTTCTTATTCATTTTATCTTCCTCTTCGACGATAAAATATTAAATAACAAATTAATAACATTTTGCCAGCTATTACTAGCATATTCTTAGATATTATATTATGCTGTTTATTACAAAAGAGATGAAGATATGGAATTATACTGAAACATCTAACAATATTTTATACAGAAAGAAACATCTAACTTTCTTATGTCATCAAAGCAGGTGGCAGTCATCTCTTCATTTCGAAAGAAGAAGAGTTGAACATGTCTGATTGATCAGGTTATCTGAATAGAATTTCAGCTTGGGATAAAAAAAGTGGTTTCAGAATAAGTCCGAGTAACACTTTTTTCCATTGGCTTTTGGGTCGTGTGAACAAATATTTTATTTAGCGAGTAATGGAAATATATTTTCATGAAATATGGTCTGTTAGTCAGGAGATATTCTTACCGAGAGATGCGCGACCAAGCCCTTTTGGCTGAAAAATATGGTTTTGACTCGGTGCACATTGACGACCACTTCTACAGTTTCGAACCGGACTATAGACATGATTATTTTGACGCACTCGTTGTGATGTCAGCCCTCGCGGTGGAAACTTCCCGCGTAAAGCTGGGGTACAGCGTGCTGTGCAACTCGTACAGAAATCCTGCCCTGTTGGCGAAAATGATAACTTCCATTGACCATTTGTCTCAAGGTCGTGCCCTCTTGTGGATTGGAGCAGGATGGCGCGAAGAAGAATACAAAGCCTATGGGTATCCTTTCCCCTCTGCAAAAGAACGTGTTGACCAATATGAAGAGGCGATAACAATTTTTAAGAAACTCTTCACCGAGGAGGAAACGAATTTTGACGGAAAATTCTGGAAACTAAGGAAATGCCTAAACTTTCCTAAACCCGTCCAGAAACCTTATCCTCAAATTGTCGTTGGTTCCCAAGGCAATCGAATGCAGACCATTGCGTGCCGAGAAGCTGATGGTATCAACATGTTTGAAAAAGGAGAGAAAGTCCTTAGAGAAAGTGTAAGCATCATCAATAAGAAATTAAGGAAATACGGGAGAGACCCATCGAAATTTGAAATTTCACTACAAAACTCGGTCACCCTAGTTAGAAACGGAAAAGAAAAAGACAAGATAGTCAATGAAATTCTAAAACAGATCAAAGACCAAAACTTGACAAAAGAAAAAATATTGGAAAATCGTCTCATTGGTACAATAGATGAAATAAGGGGAAGAATGCGAACCTTAGAGCAAATAGGGATAAAAAAATTAGTTACGCACGTACAGGGAAGCCCGCCTATCAAAGATTCTTTGAAGCTTTTCTGTGAAGAGATAATGACCAATCATTGAACACGATTAAGACTAAGATTAAAAAAAGCAGCAGAAAAATAGGAAAAAATGATTCTTAACATCTCATTTGTGGTTCTTTTTGTTAACTAGGAAAACTCCTAGTAGTACGAGTGCTGAGCCCAGTATTGATTCGATGGTCATGTTTTCTCCGAGGAAAAGCCAGCCAGAAAATAGGGCAACCAAGGGAACAATGAAGCTGGAGCCCGAGACGACCGTTGCATCTTCTTTCCTGAGAAGGAAAAGCCATATTGTCCATCCTACGCATGCGCTTCCAATTGCCGTGTACAGGATTACCCAGAGGTACGTCGCTTCTTGCGGGAAAAGGAAGCTGCCAGAATAAAGGTTCAATGCTGCAAGTGGAATTATGCCGAATGCCCACTGTAAGAAATTCGTAACAAACGAGTCCACGTGGCTAAGAAACCGTTTATAATAGATTATTGTCACAGCCCACAGGAATGCGCCAAAAATCATGATTATGGAAGAAGTTAACGTTAAAGAGCTTACGCTGCCAAGAAAAAGGAGAACAACTCCAACAAACCCCACAGCAGCCCCTACAAGTTTAGCTATATTTAGCTTCTCATCCAAGAAAGGAATGGCGAGACAGAACACGAAAAGCGGTTGAGTGTAAGTAAGTACAGCTCCTATGCCTGAGCTCTCTCCCACAAGCCCAGTGTTTGTGACCATGACTCCAAAAGTGTTGACTGAACAGAGCACCAGAAGCTTTTTCAAGGTTTTAGCGTCACGCGGGATCCGCTTTCGCAGCGCCAAGAAGACTGGAAGCATGGCGATTGTGGATAAGACGAATCGTTGCAGCATAAAGGATGCGGGAGAAACGTAGCTCAAAGCGATTTTGGTAGCAGACCACCCTGTTCCCCAAAGAAAAGCAAGCAACAAAAAGAGCAACAGATTGCTGGGCTTCAAGATTCTATCCGCCTTTCTCTCAATGAGACAAGAAAAAGTATAAAAACACTTCTAAGACCAGTCGAGTAAACATGTTAATAAAAAAGTCGAGAAAATATCTTAAAAATTTTGGATAGAACGAAAAAATATTGCTGAAGACCTCTAATTGATGAGGTTATCTAAACAAAACCTCGGCTTCAGGATTCGCTTCTAGGCAAGCTTCCTCGTTCAACTCGAATCCGAGACCCGGCTTCTTTGGGACAGCGATGTAACCGTCCTTGATGATTGCGCCGTCCCATTTGACCAATGTCGCCCGCAACTCCCCTTTTTTGTTGGCTATTCGAGAAACATCAAAATCGGGACAATAGTTGCGTGGGGATTAAACTATTCAGCCGAGTGGTTGCGAATTTCAATTCCTGCAGTTAGGGTGGAATTTGTTACCCTGCGTAGTAAGGATTCTTGAGTTTCGAACTGTCTGACGACGAGGGTGTTTGTAAAAAGCCTTAAGAGAGGACGACTTACGACATGTATCCAAGGCATGATACAGAAAAGAAGTGAATGCGGTGTCTGTGGTTCTTATAACTGGCGGAACAGGGTTCATTAGCTCCTTTCTGACGAGGGATCTTCTCAGGCGGGGCTACGATGTTGTGTTGTATGACGTCGCGATAGACGAGACTTTGATCAAAGATTTCAAGGACAAAGTGAAAATCGTGAAAGGAGACATTATCAACTCGACGCAACTGGCGGAAGCCGTCAAAACCTATGGTGTTGACACAATAGTCCATTACGCGGCGCTTAAATCAAGTACCGCCGAGGTCAATCCTGCCTTAGCTTACAAGGTTAATTTTGAGGGTCTTTGGAACGTTTTCGAGGTGGCTAGAGCCAACGATGTTGGCAACGTGATTTTTGCAAGCAGTGTGGCTGCTTATGGACCAAGCTTACGTGGAATGGCGAAGGAAGATGTGTACACTGTACCTCATAGTCTTTATGGAATTTCCAAACAATTAGGCGAAATGATTGGGTTGTGGTTTTTTCGAAAATACGGCATCGAATTTGTCGCGTTCAGATACGGCTCTGTCATAGGTCCAGGAAGACGCAACGGGGGAGCTTCTGCTTATTCCACGCTGATGATCCAAAAACCCGCACAACATGAACCTTACTCGGTTAATGTCGCTGAGGCTTCCAGAATACCACTACTCTACGTGAAAGACGCTGTGGATGCAACGTTGGCGGCGTATGAAAGGATAAAAAACCTGAAAAGCAGAATATACAATCTGACCAGCCTAAGCCCAAGCCCGTCAGCGAAGAACATCGCGGACGCGGTAGGAAAACAAGTACCTAAAGCCGAGATTACTTTTAAACCCGACAAAAAGACAACTGAGATAATTGACTCTTGGCCTACCGACATGGACATTACGAGAGCAAAGAACGAGTTCGGTTGGGAGCCGAAATACAGCTCCATCGACGCGCTTACGGCTGATTTTGTGACTGAAGTGCAATTGCATCCTGACATGTACACGATTTAACGGTACAGAATCCCTCGAAGATGCATAAAGCTTCCTAGAGAGACGTGGAAACGCGTTGGGCTTCGAATAAAGATATTAAGCCGTTATTATTCATTTTTTCTTGGCGGTTGAACATGGAAGGATACTTTCACCGAGTAACAAAGGAGACTCCCACGAGGTTCTGGGTCAACAACCCGACTCCCGACGAAACGGATAAGGCTATAGCTGCGGGGGCGATTAGTTGCACGACGAATCCGACATATTCGATTAAGCAGATTACCTCTGAAACAGAGCGTGATTATGCCTTAAACGTTGTAGACGAAACGGTCAAGGAAACCGAAGATGACGACGAAGCAGCAGACCTTGTTCAACAGAAACTTGTAAAGCGGATAATGCACAAATTTCTGCCACTCTACGAAAGGAGACCCGGCGAACAGGGATTCGTTTCTATGCAAGGTTCTCCCCACGGCGATGATGATCCTGACAACATCATCGATGAAGCATTACAGTACCGCAAACTTGGGAAAAACATCATCGCAAAAATTCCAGCCACAAAAGCAGGTTTAGAAGCTATTGAAAAACTTATAGCTATAAACGTTCCCATCATCGCTACCGAGATTATGGCGGTTTCTCAGGCGATTTTCACCTGCGAGCTTTACCAGCGCGTTTCGAAGGAAAAGGGGAAGCATCCGCCGTTTTATGTTACTCACATAACAGGCATTTTCGACGATCACATGAAAAACGTCGTTAAACGCGACAACATTGTCGTCTCGCCAGACGCACTTCAGCAGGCTGGATGCATCGTCGCCCGTAAACAGTATCGAATCTTCAAAGAGCGCAGATACCCCGGCATCATGCTTGGAGGAGGGGCACGCGGGCTTCACCATTTTACTGAGATGGTCGGTGGCGACATGCACATAACGATTAACTGGAAAGGCACAGCTGACAAGCTGATCCAAAACAACCCTCCAGTGGTCAATCGAATGGACGCGGAGGCGCCTAAGCACGTCGTCGACGAGCTTTCAGAAAAAGTCCCCGATTTCCGTAAAGCCTACTTGGAAGACGGCCTTACCGTGGAAGAGTTCAAAAAGTTTGGTCCAGTGAACCTGTTCCGCGACAGTTTTGTTGAAGGCTGGAATTCCTTGCTGAAAGTCGTTAAGGAACGCAGAGAAAACCAAGCCTTCAGTTGAAAGCTAAAAAACGGCACAAATAGAAAAAAGCGAATACGAACTCTTTCACAAAAATATCCCCCAAAAAACCTTTCTTCATACAAAGAAAATGGTGCGGGGGGTGGGACTTGACCCAACATATGCTGAAGATGTCTCCCGCAAATCTCTTCTTTTTTTGGTTATTCGTCAATGGCCTATCCAAGCAATAATTAACGAAGGGAAAAGATAATTCAAAGCCCCTATACCTATAAAACTAGCTAGATATTTACGAAAAAGATATCATCCTATCGTTGTTTTCCATGCACTATATCCTTTTTTTTCTATGGCATCGGCAATTTTTTCTTGTGTGTCCTCATTTTCGGCTAAACCTATTACCAAGCCACCTCGGCCTGTTCCTGTCAATTTAGCGCCAATTGCCCCGTTTTCCAAAGCTATTCCAACTAATTCATCATTGATTTTTCCTGATACTGTGATCTGTTGCAACATCTTGTGATTTTGGTTCATCAAATCTCCGATAGCAGAAATATCTCCTTTAAGTAAAGCTTTTTTTGCTTTTTCTGCCAATTTCTTATATTCACCAAAAATCTTTTCGGTTCTTCTGGGATTTTTGTCTCTTAACCGTCGGACGTCAGCGACTACCTCTGTTGTTGAGGCTGTTATTCCTGAATTTGCCAATACTATCAGCATCTTTCTTGGCGATTGCAGTAGTTCCATTGTATTCTTTCCACCGCCCAAGTTTCTTACAAACCAAATCAAACCGCCATAAGTGGAGGCTGTATTATCTA
>CAZRIK010000057.1:0-12587 GCA_964600125.1 uncultured Candidatus Bathyarchaeia archaeon | reverse complement strand
AGTGGTTGCCAAAAAAGGTGACAGAATAAACGAAAGTCTCGCCCCGATCTTGTCGAAGCTGGGCATAAAATCCGTGGAGATAGGCTTAGCCCTTAAGATGGTGTACGACGGCGGCGCCATTATTCTGGGAGAACAGTTAAGACTTGACATTGACGAATACAGGAGAAACTTGGGCGAAGCATACGCCGAAGCCTTCAACCTTTCTCTAAACGCTGCGGTTCCGTTGCCAGAAAACATTGCGGTTCTCATACAAGCCGCAGCCGCAGACGCACGTAACCTTGCCCTCAACTCTGGTATAATCTCTGCTGAAACAATCGGGGACCTTGTGAAGAAGGCATATTTCGAAGCCACTGCTTTGTCAACAAAAATTGCGGGCTAACGAAATAATACAGAATAGACAGAGCCTAGATTTTCTCGATTTCCAACTTGGTCTCAGCCAACAATCTAAGTAGCTGGTTCTTGTCTGCACCTGTTATACCCTTCCAGTCCAACATGACCTTTTTCACTGGCTCCGCGGTCTTGTTGATGCATTGCTGAAGCACTTCCGAATCCAACTCCTTGATGGCGTATTTGGGGACGATGTGACCGAACGCGGTTTCTGTTTCCAACGCTTTCCGAGTGAATTTCATGTTGTAGTGCGGTCCTCCAATCCCAAGAACAGTCGGGTAAACGGTTTCCGCGGACGCTGCGGCTAACGCGCCTTTGGCTACAGCTTCAGCTGCCTCTTGGTCAATCCACTGTTTTTCGGAGCTTCCCAGTTCCACAAACATCGTTGGAACGTTCAACGAAGGACCGTGATGTGTGCACTCGTATGACACTTCGTATTCCAAGCCTTTCTCTTCTTGGGATGCTTTCATCGCTTTCAGGGCTTCTTTCATGGCGCTCGCTGGCGAAATTGACACTGTTCTGGGCAATCCGCCAAGGTCTGCTTTTCCAAGGTTCCCCGGAGTGTGAACAGACAGGGTCGGCTTTCCGCTCATGCTTTTGTGTCGTGAAAGGAACATCAGCAAACTCAAGGGTGAAGGGAAAACTGTTGACTGCGTGCTGATTGAGTCTTGGTCAATGCGAATGAGCTTCGCTGTGTTCCCGTTTGAAAGCTTTTTTGAGAACACAGGATTCCCATCGAAGTTTTCGGTGCCACCTTTGAAGCCATGATTATTTATTAGTTTTTCAGCAATGTTCATAGCTGCAGCGTCTTTTTTTGAGGCGACAAGCAGAATCATTGGGCAAGCATCTCTTCTAGTCGAAATATTTTTTTATTCCTAAGGTTTTTGGCGCTGTCTTTCCGAACGTAATCTTTTCGGCGTCGTGGAAATTCATGAATCTCCGAAAAGCTTCCGCGAGTTTTTCTTTGAATTCCGCGTCGAACTTGAAACCTTTCTCCAGATGAAGCGACTTTATTTCAAGCAGTCTTCGGGCGCGGTGCATTTTGGGGTCAATTCTTCCCACGAGCTTGTCTTTGTAGAGGACGTTCATGTTGTAGTATCCGAATTTCCTTTTGTTCTGGGGCACGTAAGCCTCCAGCTTCGGGCTGAAATTGAAAAATTCGCGGGTTCTCGTCTTGCTCCACGTTAGGTTGTCGAACGGCGAAAGGAACGTTACTTCTTTGAAGCAGTCAAGCTGGTCGTCAGCAATTTTTTTGGCAGTCTCAAAGTCTTCTGTAAGCATGTAGTATGGTCCTTGAAAGCCCTTAATGGTCACTTCTCTGACAGTATCCTCGCTTACGAGGCTTTTCAGAACCTTTTCAAACGTTTGTCCCTTTAATGGCGTGAACGTCGACCATTGATGATAGTGGTTGGAAATGTCGGAAGGCTTGGCAACTCCTAAGGAGTGAAATGTTTTCATTATACAGAACCTTTGCCTTTCTTCTTCAGCTGGTTCAGTTATGTCAATACCTGATGGAAGACAGTTCTCTGCAAGATCGTAGCATCTTTGAAAGTTCCTTCTACGCGAAACCATGAGAACCCCAGCATTGAAAAGCAATTCAAGTGCCATCTTTGTCGCGCTCCAGCTCCACCACCCCGTTCTTCTTTCCGCCTGTTTTTCGTCCAACTCGAAGTCGCTTGTGCTCATAGGTCCATTGCGGCGAATTTCGTCCAGAATTTTGTCGAGAAGCCACGCTTTTTCTTTGAGTCCTTTTTCCGCTCTGGCTTTCAGGTCTTGCCTGTGCTTCTTCATTGTGTGCGTGAAATAGCGGTAGTGTTCAATGGGTATCAAGGAGGCGGCGTGAGCCCAATATTCGAAAACTTTCCTGTCGGGGTAAAGCAGCTCGTCCAGCCATTTTTTGTCGTATGGACCGAGCCTGCTCCAAACAGCCATGTAGTGGCTTCTTTCGACCACGTTAATCGTGTCGATCTGGATGCAACCCAAATTTCTTATAATGTCCAGAACATGCTGTTTTTCTGGGACTGAGAACTGGCGAAAGCCTTGTTTCCATAACGAAAGTTTTCTGGCTGTGTCCACAGTTACTTCCAAGGTTCAATGTCCTCAAGGTTACCATAATGCCTAAGAACGAAAAAATGGCAGGAAAACTAATATTTTTATTAAAGACCTTATGCAAAAAAAGGAGATGATGCGTTAAGCTTCTGCCAGGGTTTCTGTGCTTCTCACGCCTGCTATCTCGTTTATTTGGCTCGTTAGTTCCCTGAGCTGCTTGTAGTTTTCCACTTCGAGGAACACGACTACGTCAAACCTTCCGTACGCAAAGTAGGCTTTCCTGACTCCCTTAACCGCCTGAACCGCGCCTAGGATGGCGTCAGCCTTCGTGGGCACAACCTTCAACAAGACACACGCATTCAACATTCCGTTCATCCTCCGTTCACTGCTTGATTTCCGCAAGGGTCTCCGTGAAAATTATTCCAGCCAGTCTCCCAAGCCTTAGTATGGTCGGTCCAAGGTCAGACGGGTCTTTCACTTCAACGTCAGCGACTACGTCGTATCTGCCTAACACGGGAAACACTCTTTGGACGCCCTTGACCTGCCGCAGAGCCTTGACTGCTTCGTCGAACTTTCCCTGCGACGTCCTAATCAACACACAAGCTGAAACCAACAAACATCCCTCAACACAATATACGGAATCACACAAGATATAATTATCGCCTATTTTGGGATTCTCATCTAATGGTCTTTTTGTTTTGGTCTGGTCTGGGTATGTGCGAGTTTACTTTGTGATGGTTGTAGACATCAAAGACTTGCCTGCAAAACTCCATCATTTTCGTATCATTATTGTTTGTTGCGGTCTCGTACATTTTGATAAAATACCTTTTTCCAGCTTCCGTTTGTGAATAATTCTTCTTTATCAAGTTATGCTGGGTGCACAGCGTTTGACCATTTTCGAGAGTATTGCTTCCGCCTTTGTCCTTAGGAAGAACATGGTCTGCACATATTTCGACGCCGTCTTTCTTTCCTGATCCGCAGACTACGCATCGGTATTTGTCTCTTCTGAATATCGCCTGTTTCACGTCTTCAGGGAAATCAAGTAACTCCTCGGTATGAACGTATTCAGGGTCATACCTGTACACGCCCTTTTCTACTTTGACCAGTTTTCCTTCTTGGTGAAGTTTTCTGATGGCTCTCCACGTGTCTCTGGGTTTGTTTCCCGTTATCTTCACGTACTGTTCTTCTACCCAGTCGACGACAGGCCCATGTTTCAGGTCCTGTTTTGGATGGTTCCTGAAATATTCCATGACCAAATCGTTTATGGACTTACTCAACCAACGCTCCCTCGACAAGCAGTTTCTTTTGCTCTATTCCGTACTCTTTTAGTCTCTTTACTGCTAATTCGCAGTAATTTCTGTCAATGTCAACGCCGATTCCTTTCCTGTTGTTTAGCAAACAAGCCACTAGGGTCGTTCCGCTGCCGAGAAACGGGTCAAGCACCGTGTCACCGACAAAACTGAACAGCTTTATGCACCTTTTCGGCAGTTCAATTGGGTATGGGGAAGGGTGCCCAATTTTGTTTTTGCTTTCACCATTAAAATTCCATACGCCGTTAGTCCATTCGATGAACTCGTCCCTCGTTATGTCCGATATTTTGCTGCCATCTGTTTTTTTCCACCTCTTCTTATAGAGAACGACTATTACCTCGACTGGCGCTATGACAAACGGTGCAGATGCGCTTAACCAAGAACCCCAAGCGGTTCTTCGGGAAATGTTTTGCTCGTTCCATATTATTGTGGCGTGGTACTTCCATCCGACTTTTTTCGCAATGGTCGTTATGTCAGCGCATACGCTTTGTTGTCCGCCCTTGTTCTTGTCTAATGGGATGTTGAGGCAGAAGCGGCCTTCGTCTTTGGCAAAATCATAACACTTGGTGAGCCATTTTTCGGTGAATTCCAAATATTGTTCATACGGAATGTTGTCTTTGTAGGTTTCATATTTTACGTCAACGTCATATGGAGGGGAAGTTACAATAAGATCAATGCTGTTTTTTTCAATGGAATCAGCAGTGAGAACGTCGTTATCGTAAATGGTGATGTCGTTAAACTTAAAATAGGGGGGTTTCATGCTTCCCACGTTTTTGTAATTGTTCTTCTCCACGTCTCTACTCGCACTGCAATATATATCAATTATCTCAATCTTAAAACTCCATGCCATCAAACGAAAGCTGTCAAATAAATCATTGTAATAATGACTTAAAAAACCATAATTCAGTTTTTATGTAAAAGGAAATTGAGATCTATCATATTGGATTAAAAAAATCCATGTTTTTTATGATTATTTTTTTCCAGTAAGGGTTATGATGTTTTTTTGGTTGCGTTCTCTTTTTAGGTTGAGCCCTTCCAGTTCTATGATGACGAGTTCAGCCAGATAGAGCGTCCGGCACCCCTCCTCAAGGTGCCCGGCGTACGCTTTTTCGCTGTCCGAGACGACGACGTGCAGGTGGGGTTCGCCGTCGGCTATTACGCCATTGACGGTTGCGAGTTCGAGGGGCTTGTCTTTCCAGTGTTCGAACCTGTTCTGCGGCGGGAACCCCGTCGTTAAGACGTAGTGTATCCTGTACTGGTCCAGCGTGCCGACTGCTGAAACGACGACCGCGTCCTTGACGTTTTCTTTTTTTATGAGCTCTTTTATGCTTTCGAGGACGTAGTCGCCGGGTTCAAGGCTCAGGGCGAAGATTCTGCCGATTTTTCGGGTCGAGTAGTACTTCATTTCCTATTCCTTGCGGTTGAACAGGAGCTCGATTGTGCCTCCGAGCTTGCCCACCGAGTCCATGTAGACGTAGCATCCGCCCCTGTAATCGCCCCTCTGTTCGACGCCTACTCCGGACTTGCGGAACGTCTCCAGCGTCCCGTTGAGGTCCTCGACGTTGAATGCTATGTGGTGGATGCCTTCGCCTTTTTTGTCGCCGAACTGCTGCCAAGTGCTTGGGTCGCCGACGGGTTCGATGAGCTCCAACGTTATGTTTTCGAACTGGAAGAACGTCAGCTTCGCCTTAGCCTTAGACGGCTTGCCCCTGAAGGTCATGTGGGTCGCTTCCCAGTCCTCGGTCACGTTTATCGGGTTTTCTTTAACGCCTAGGAGCTTCGCCCAGTCTGCTCGGGATTTCTCAATGTTTTTTACGACGATTGCTACCTGAGATATACGTTTAAACTGTCCATCAACCAACTTTTTTTACCTCCAAACATCCTCATTACTATAATGTTATGCCTGTTTTGTCTAAAAATGGTTTTTGCCCCTTCCTGTCTAGCTCCAGCTGTTTTTCCGCCCTTTCGAGAACCTGCGTTGCGACCTTTTGGGGGACAATTATGACTCCGTCGTCGTCGCCTACCACGATGTCGCTTGGGTTTACGTATGCTCCGCCGACGGTGATTGGGACATTAACGTTTTCTGGCTTGATTTCGATTCTGCCGATGACTTCTGTTCTTCCTATTGTCCTGCAGAAGACGGGGAACTGGATTTTCCGTACTTCGTACGTGTCTCTGCATCCGCCGTCGAGGACGATGCCTTCGACGCCTTTGACTTTGGCTGACAAGCCGATGTTGGAGCCCCAGAACCCCACGTCGCCGCATCCGTCCAAGTCCACGACGAGGACGACCCCGGGACCAGCGTGCTTCATGAAATGATCGTAGTTGGCTCTTTTGCCGTACCATTCTCCGGCGTACTTTTCGTATTCTTCAGGCGTCATGGAGGGAATCTCTTCTTGAACCCTATTGGCTTTCACGGTCACGGCGTGCCCAGCCATCATTATGCCCTGGTATAGGGGCTTTATTTCGTTTGACACGAGGACCCTGTCGTGGAAGCCGTAACGGTCTAAGGCGTCTATGACGTCGGCGACGCGTATTCTCTTGTACCGCTCAACCATTTTAAGGTCAATCAACCTTCGTTCACCTTATCTTTTCATGACTCTAATTATTATTTAGGTTCGTCAACGCATAAAAGCCTCACTGCTTCCCTGAAAACTGACTTTACCACGCAACATAACGATTTACCGCTCTTTAGTTTGGTCTGATTTGTTCAACATTAGAAAATGCTGTTTGAACAACAATTCGGTTCCTTAGGATTTTTGTTGCGGTTTTATCTTGTTACTGTTATTTGTTTCATTTTTTCTAGGGGTTCAGGGTTCTTTCTGAAGTGTTCTCTCACAGGCTCCAGTATCTCCACTAAAGCGCCAGCGACTCCGTTCTTCAGGTCCAGCGGGTGCACTTCGCCTTTCACGTAAGTCTCTTTCAAGGTTTCGTAGTTTTCGAAGGTTAATGGTCCTCCGTACTTTTCTGGTCTTTCGATGTTGAGGGTTCCGAGGTTGGGGAACACTATGTAGCGGGCGTGCTCGAGGACGGGGTTTCCCTCTTCCTGTTTCGGCGGGCAGTACGCGTCCCTCATTTTTTGTCGGATGGCTTCGGGCGTGTCGTGGACGAAGATGCAGCTTTCGGGCTTGCTTTTGGACATTTTTGAGCTTATTCTTCGACTTAGGGCTGTGTCCTCGTCAAACGCCTTCTCTGCCTCCTTCAACTCAGGCTTCAGCAAACCCAATAATAGAGGAGTATGCACGCACACAGGCTTTGTCCAGCCCAGCTTCTCAGCTACGTCCCGAGCCAGCATGTGCGCCTTTCTTTGGTCCATGCCTCCAGCTGCCACGTCGAGGTCCAGCTGGAAGATGTCCGCTGCCTGCATGCAAGGGTAGAAGACCCAAGCGGTTTCTATGTCCGAAAGGTCCATTTCGCGCCCCATGATCGTGAGCGCCCTTCTGGTCCTCAGCAGCGACGACGACTTGGCGACCCTGACCACCTTCTCCCAGTATTCGATTTTCTCGGCGATGTCGGCTGCCCAGACGACGCGCGTCTTGTCGGACGCGACTCCCAGAGCCTCGAAGCAGTGCCTGAAGTACTCGCCTGACGCTCTGATGTTCTCCATGACTCCGCCGAGCTTGTTGTTTATCCAGCTGTGCCAGTCCGCAAGAAAAATGGTGAAGTCGAACCCGGCTTCGACCATGTCCCTAATCTTAGCACCCGGAATCAAGCCGATGCCCACGTGCATCAAGCCCGAGCACTCGAACCCCCAGTAAGCCTTCGGACGCTTTTTGGTCTCCAGCAGGCTCCTCAGCTCCTCCCGCGTGACAACCTCCTCGATGTTCCGCAAGACAAGGTCAACGCGCTTCTCAACGTCCAAACAACAACACCTCTCAAATTCGGGCAAACAACGACCTAAACTTCACCGTAACCCGTTATTATAACCTTTACGATAAGGTAACAAATATATAGTTGGCGTTGGGATTTTTGAGCTGGACAGGGTTGTTAGGAGAGTTTAGCGTTTATGGCGTTTTGTAAGAATTGTGGGGCTCAATTGTCTGAGGGCACCGTCTTCTGCCAAAGCTGCGGCGCATCCACCAGAGAACCTTCTAGACCTGCGCTTGCGTCTGCGGGTTGGGGAGCAAGGTTCGTGGCTTGGCTGATAGACGTAATAATCATAGGAATCTTCCTCACTCCAACAAAGCTCTTTTTAGCTTTTTTTGGGCTGTCAGGATTAACGTTGCCGATTCTGCCTGCCCCGTTAAGTTGGATTCCATTCGTGGAGTTCGGGCTGGACAACGTCGTCTACTTCCTCTACTGGACCATAATGGACGGAACCTTCGGACAATCAGTCGGAAAGATGGCGATGCACCTGAAGGTCACGAGGCTGAACGGACAGCCCATAGACGTTGGGACCGCAGCCGTAGAAAGCTTCGGAAAAGCGTTCATGCTGCCCCTTGACTGCATCCTAGGGTGGATACTGTATCAGAACCAGAACAAGAGGCTGTTCAACTCCGTCTCCGGCACAACGGTTGTGAGGCTTTAATGCTAACAAGCCCGAAGTCTACATTTAGTTGAAAATCAGCAAATAAACCACATTTTCTGGGAAAGGATTTTCGGCTTTCGCCAAAAGGAACTTAAGGCGCCTTCTGTAAACGGGAGGAATCGGAGGGTCATGATGAAGGTTCTGGTTGCCTATTACAGCGAGACGGGGAACACGGAGAAGGTTGCCAAGGCAATTCACGAGGAAACCTCAAAGAAGCACGAGGCTCATCTTAGGAGGATAAGCGAAGTTACCGCGGAGGCAATCAGCGACTACGATTTAGTCTTCCTCGGCTCCCCCTGCCACTCAGCTAATCTAGCAGCGCCAGTGAGAAGGCTCCTAAGGTCACTGCCGAAATCGCCAAAATATAAACTCGCAGGATTTTTCACCCACTCAGTTCCTTCTCCTGAGCGTCAGCCCGAAGCCCGCGACTCCTTCAACACTTGGGCGGGCAGATGCGTAGCTTCCTTCGAAAACACTAGCAAAAGGAAAAAGATGGAATTTTTGGGATACTACAATTGCGAGGGCGTTCCCTCACCAGCAACTCAGGAGTTCATCAGGAACAACGTGTTCGAGTCCGACGCTGAAATGTGGGAACGATACATAGAAGAAGCCAAGGGTCACCCAGACGACGAGGACCTTCGAAGAGCTCAAGAATTCGCACAAAACGTGCTTTCCAAACTTTAAACGCAACCATCTTCTAGCTAGCTATTTGAAGTATTCTATGAAGGGATTATTGCTATATCTTCAATTTCGACATTGAAGGCGCTTTGATCACGTCTTCGTTATTCTCCCATAGTCGTCTTCGAGTCTTTCAATGTCTTCGTCTTTTCCGTGGCTGACCTCGAGGACTTCTATGTCTTTATTTGGGGGCGCTTCTAATCTGTGCACCTTAAGCGGGGGCACATGAACGATTTCGCCATTTGGATAAATCAGCGTTTCAACCTTTTCTCTGTGCCATTGAAGACTGTTTCTGCAACCAGCATTCACATGAAGCCTTTTTATCCTATAGTATTCATTTTCAACCAAGAATTCTTCCCAGCCCCAGGGCTTTTCTACTCGCTTAATCATCGTCATCATCTCATCAACTAGGCACAACGTTCTTTAAAAAATCGTTTTACCTCTTCAAATAGTTTTATACTAGAAAATTCAGAAAATAACAACAGAAAGCCAATGAATAAAAACGATTTCGATAACCGGGTAAATGAGCTGCTTAAACGCCATGAAAGGCTCATAATGCGACGAAACGAAAAATGCGAAAATGGCAACGGCATTTACGACCGCTATAAACATCCCATTCTTACAGCTGAACATGCCCCGATATTTTGGCGTTATGATCTCGACTACAAAACCAATCCAAACCTAATGCAACGCTTCGGCATCAACGCTGCGTTCAATTCGGGAGCTATTCTGTTTAACAAACGTTATTTAATGGTAGTGCGCGTTGAAGGCTGGGACCGCAAATCGTTTTTTGCCGTGGCAGAGAGCCCAAATGGCATTGAACAATGGCGTTTCTGGGATTATCCCATTGCACTTCCCGAAATCGACAAAAACGAAACCAACGTCTATGACATGCGCCTTACACGGCACGAAGACAGCTGGATTTACGGAATTTTCTGTTCGGAACGTAAAGACCCCAATGCACCTGCAGGTGACCTGTCGTCTGCCGTAGCAAAAGCGGGCATTGTTCGCACAAAAGACCTTGTGCATTGGGAACGCTTGCCAGACCTGAAAACCAGGAGCCAACAACGTAACGTGGTACTGCATCCCGAATTCATTAAAGGCAAATACGCGTTGTACACCCGTCCGCAGGACACTTTCATCGATGCCGGTTCAGGCGGCGGCATCGGCTGGGCTTTAATTGACAGCATGGAAAATGCCGAAGTAAGAGACGAACTCATCATTGAGCCTCGTGTTTACCACACCGTTAAAGAAGTAAAAAATGGCCAAGGCCCTGTACCCATTAAAACAGAAAAGGGATGGCTGCATCTTGCCCACGGAGTTCGCGGCTGCGTCGCAGGCATGCGGTACGTGCTTTACATGTTCATGACCGATCTGAAAGAGCCTTGGAAAGTAATTGCTGCTCCAGGCGGCTATTTTATGGCTCCCGACGGAGAAGAAAGGGTAGGAGACGTATCAAACGTTCTGTTTAGTAATGGTTGGATTAAAAAGGATAATGGCGAAGTCTATATTTACTATGCTTCATCCGATACTAGGATGCATGTCGCTACAACAGCTGTTGAAAAACTGGTCGACTACTGCCTCAATACGCCTGCCGACGGTTATAGGACACACACCTCAGTGGCTGCATTGAACAAACTAATCGCGAAAAACCTCCAATCCATGAAGAATAAAAAAGATTGAACAAAAACATCTCATAAAAATCCAGATTCAGACCGCCGAAATAAGACAGGAAATGTAGGTTCAGCGTCCCAGTCGAAGAATAAACGTCCACACATTCATAATCCCAATTCTTTTTATGCAGCCAAAAGAATTCTTCCTGTTATGATTGAGTTTGTTCTTTTTTCCCGAAAGGGCAGAACCGACGGTAACTTCAGAACCCTCAGAGAAGCAGGCAGGCTTGACGTTGTCTACCAATGCCTCCTAACGGCTTTTTTCACCTCAGGCGCATTGAGGCGAGACGTAATTTTTCACGCTGTTCTAGGTGGTCCACCCCGTCCGCCCGTCCACCTGACCTTCGACGGCGCGAGCCTAAGGGACGTGCGAACCGACGAAAAAACCTGGGAAGAAATCCTGAGGAAGGTGCTGTCGGGCGGCGCCCACCAAGGCATCGAGATGCGGAGAGAAAGCTTCCAAGAAGTCCTGAAGTCGAAACAGAACGTTTTCGTACTGGAAGAAAGCGGCGAAGACATCCTCAAAGCCAAGCTGGGAGAGAACCCAGTTTTCGTTCTAGGCGACCAAGTGGGACTGCCGAGGCAAGACGAAAGGTTCGCCTTGCGTTTCGGAACAAAAATCTCGCTCGGCAAAAAACCGTACCTCGCCGCGTCCTGCGTCGACATCATCAACTACATTCTTGACTCCCAAGTTTACCGCACATAGATTAATGGCTCACGCAATCCGTGGCTGACAAAACATAAATAACCGCCAAAGAAAGACTAGTCTGCTTAGGAACCGTGAAGCAAAACAGGTGAAAAACCCGTTGAGCAAAGCCCACCGAATCGCCGTGTTGCCGGGAGACGGAATCGGACCCGAAGTGATAGACGCTACTATCAAGGTATTAACAGCGGTCCAGAAAACATCTAAGAACCTGAAGCTCTCTTTCACACATGGCGAGGCAGGCTATAATTGCATTAAAAAATATGGCACAAACGTCCCGCAGAAAACCCTTGACATGCTGAGGCAGACTGACGCGTGCCTGAAGGGACCTATGACGACCCCCGAAGAACCAGATGCGCCCCCGAGCGCCGCGGTGACGATAAGGAAAGCCTTCAACCTCTACGCCAACGTGAGACCGTGCAAGAGCCTGCCGGGTGTCCCAGCCCTCAAACCCAACATCGACCTCGTCGTGCTCAGAGAAAACACTGAAGGACTCTACTCTGGACAGGAGTTCACGGTGGCGCCGGGAAAAGGCGTTGCCTTACGTATCGTGACTCAGCAGGCTTCTGAAAGGATTTCGGAACTTGCTTTTGAGCTCGCCATGAAACGTAGGCGGCACATAACCTGCGTCCACAAGAAGAACATTCTGCGCGTGACGGACGGTATCTTCGTTGACGCTGTGATGAAGGTCGCAAAGAAATATCCTTCGGTAACGGTGGATGGCGTCCATGTCGACGCGATGGCTATGAGGCTTGTGAAGGAGCCAGAAAAGTTCGACGTCATCGTCACGACCAACCTTTTCGGCGACATCCTCTCGGATGAGGCAGCCCAGATCGTGGGGGGACTCGGCTTCGCGGCAGGAGCCAACATAGGTGGCGGTTACGGCATGTTCGAGCCCGTTCACGGTTCTGCGCCAAAGTACGCGGGCAAAGACACGGTTAACCCTATTGCCACCATTCTCGCGGCGAAGATGATGCTTGACTACCTGAACGAGTCCGAGGCCGCGGGCTTAATCGAAAAAACCGTGAATGAGGTTCTGAAGGAAGGGAAAGTCCGCACCTACGATTTGGGCGGAAACTCGTCCACTCAGGAAATGGCGGAAGCGATTGTGGGTAAGGTTCTTCTTTCCGCTCATTGACATGGACGTGTGCAAAAACTGTTTATACACGTCCCAAGCGCATCTATCTCAAAGGCTGTGAAATTGTGCTTGGCGGACTGTTCGGCGTTGTCACAAAAAACCATCTTGCCCGAGACCTTTA
>CAZRIK010000056.1:0-12691 GCA_964600125.1 uncultured Candidatus Bathyarchaeia archaeon | reverse complement strand
GGACGTCAGCCTGCCACGCTGGTGACCCGGGTTCAAATCCCGGCAGCCGCACCATTTTCAGGCTTTCCAGAATTCTGTGCTCAAAAGAATTAGCTGAATTATTGAACGTTGTAAGTGTTTATGTGCTGGGTGTTTTGGGGGAACTTCCGTAAGAGTTCTGAGTCAGCAGTTAGAAGGACAGCCTTAAGGTGAAGAGCCAACGCTACATATGAGGCGTCATAAACTGATACATCATTTTTTGAGCTAATCGTGGCGGCTTGTTCAAGAATTTTGCCTTTAGGTTCCCACGCGTCGAAGCCGTATTTGGTGAGGGCTTTCGCTGCGAGACACAATTCTTTCTCGGAAAACAGTCCGCTGTGCCACAGGGCGTTTAAAGTTTCATAGAAGAGGAGGCTGGGGACTGATACGTCGATTTTTCCAGTTACGAAGGAGTCCCTTAGCTGCCTAGCTTTGTCCGAAAATTCCTCCTCCAGAAACCACTTGGCTACTATGGAAGCGTCGGCGACTACCTTCTGTTTCGCCAAGCCCTTATCTCCTTAGCGCTGTCCCAGCCTTCGGGGGCTTTCCTTCTCAGCTTTTCGTTGATCAGCACCGCTTCGATTGTGTCGCTTTCGCTCCCCCACTCAAGTTCGCGCATGATAGCTTCCCTCACCACTGCGCTCCAGTTGACGCTGGACTTGTCCATCTTAGCCTTCATCGACTTAGGAACCGTGACGCTTGTCCTAACCATCTTTTCCGAACCGTTGATGGGTTTCTTCATTCAACATACCCGTAATATCAGTATTACGAGTAATATTTAAGATTTTTGAACTCCACATCTCAAGGAAATGCTTATTAATTATCTGTAGTGTTTGGCTGCTTCGGAGTTCCAGGGTTGCCTCAGCTGTTCTTCCAAGAGGGCTTTCGCGTTTTCGAACGTTGTCGTCCTGTGGTCTTCCGCAATCATCAGAAGAAGACTTTCCCTGTCGCCCTCCAAGAAGGCTTGGAGAATCTGTTCCATCCTCAGCATCCGGGGCAACAGAACGTGAGCCATCAAGCGTTTGGGCAATTGTCCAATGCGTTCTGCATTAATCTTGCTTCTGTGGACGCCTGCTCCCTTGACGACGGTCGGCACCTCCATAGCCGCGTCGTCTGGTAAGCCAGTTATTGCTCCCTCGTTTGGGACGTTTAGCTGCAGCAGTATCTCTTTGCTGTTCGCGACGGCGTCGATGAAGGGGATGTGCTGTTCTCCGCTGAATCTTGGCGGATACACCTTCTTTAACGTGGCCAAGTCGCCTGACCATCCGCTCAGTTGTTTAAGCGTTTCTTTGAGGGAGTTCAGGTAATTTGCCCAGCTCGTTTCTGAGTCGAATCCGCCGGTGGGACCGAACCACTTTTGCTTCGTCCGCAGGTCCGTGTGGTACCACCATGGCGAAGCGCTCCTCACGGTGTCCCCTATCGGGTAGAGACCATAAAGCCTGTACATGTCCACCGCGGCTGGCGACATCTGCTCAGCAGCCCAGGGCTGACCGTTCAGGTACTCGGCGCTTTTCCAGTGTTCCTCAGCCTTCTCGTCTATCCAGCGGTCCAATATGGGGTATGCGTTTTCGCCGTTGTGCAGGAACCTTGTGAGCCAAATGTTGTGGTTGAAGCCTGCGACCGTGACTTCGACTTCTTTTCGTTGCAATCCGATGGCTTTCAGAACGTCCACGTAGCTGTAGTGCCCGTGGCAGACCCCGACAACCTTCGCCTTGGTTTCCCTCGAAATCAGGGTCGTGCTCTCGAACACGGGGTTTCCAGCCTGCAGCATCCAAGCGTCGGGGCAAATCTCCTCCACGTCCCTCGCCAACTCCAATACGAAGTTCAGCTGATGGAAGGCACCGAGTCCGCCGTAGTAGTCGCTGACCTTGTCGCCCAAGCCCCTGTAGTAGCCGTGCTTTTCCGCGATTCTCCGTTCGGCTTCCAACGGCTCGTAGCCGCCGACCTTGACCGTGTCGATGACGAAGTCCGCGCCGTTCAAAGCTTCCTCCCTGTCCAGCGTCTTCTTTATTTCGAGGTCAGCCTTCATCTCCTTCGCGTACCGGGTGACCATGACATGCATCATGTTCAAGCGTTTTTTGTCTATGTCCATCAGGGCAACGGTGCTTCCGTGCAAACTTGGCGTTAAAAACAAGTCCACCATGAGTCTACCCGTAAAATTGATGCTGCCTGCGCCGATGACAGAAATTTTAACCATGAGGAGAAATGGTTTACATCAATTCTATAAAGCTTTACTCCGATTTTTGACGACTGAACGCGTAATGTCAAAAAAATGACTCTTCATTCATGTCAAGAAATGGCGACACCGCGACTCTTGCGGGCGAATAATAGGTTTTAAGGCAGCACCAAATTGTCATTTTGCTGTAGCAAAGTCGTAAAGTTTCTGTTCGAATATTGTTCTGCCTGGGAAGCCCAGCGAAGACGCATAAGTGTTGAAGTCTATGACCCTTTTTCCGTTCTTTTTTGCCAGCTCCTGGAGTCCTCGCAGAGCCTCTCCAGCCATGGAGTAACACGGCGCGTAGCCGACTGATGATAGAAAAATGAACGTTTGGTCGTAAATCTTTTTTCGGCTTATTCCCGTTTCTTTACTTCCCCAGTTGACGAATTCGGCGATGGTCTGCTTTCCCATGTTGACCCGAACGTCGAAGACTGCACGCAGGAACCTCACCATGCGCCACGTGAGCATGACGTACTCGTTTTCCAGAACCATCGTTTCGTCGTCCGCGTCTCCCCGGAGGATTTCGAGCATCCTCTTTTCGTCGGGGTCCAAGTTTCGGCGCTTTACAAGGTCTTTGAGCAGGTTCACGAACTCGTACTCTCTGTGGAACGAGATGCCGTCCGAAATCGGCAGACAAAGAGCCGTTTCCAGAATGCTTAAAGGCGAAGGCTCAGCTCCGAACGCGGTGGCTGAATTCGAGAAGTTCACGCAGTGCCCGTATTCCTCGTGCAGAATCAGCTGCATAAGGTCCGGGATGTTCGACGCGGGCGACCATTTCTCGTCCGTGGTTACGAAGAACAGGTTGAAGGGTTTGTCGGTTGCGGTGTCAAGCGACGATGTGGCTCCGGACGGAACGAAGCTGATGAGGAAAGGAGGAGTCTCGATGATTCGTGTGTCGTATTTCGGAGTGATTTTCACGACGTTCTTGTCGAACACTTTCTGGGCGACGGTTCGGAGGCTTTTCACGAAATCAAGCGTCTGAGCCTTCGGAACGTTGCATCTGCGGTTCATCTCCTCATCGACCTTTTCGACTTCGGCAGCGACCCCGTACTTCGCAGCAAGCTTCCTCGTGATTTCGATTAGCTTAGGTTGCCACATTTTCATCCATTTAAGCGCCTTCTCCTCAATCTCGTCTGCGGTTTCTGGGTAATCGAACTGCGATTTCAGGATTTTTGGGTAGATTTTTTTGTGACCTATGTCTCCGCCCTGTTTTTGCAGAATCGGGAAGACCTCGGTGAAGTCTCCTTCTTCGACTCCTTCGACCAAGAAAGACTTTTTGTATTCCTTGGCTTCCCATATTACTTTGTCTAGCTCTTGCTTCAGAGAGGCGTCGGTAGCGTCGCCCTTTAATTTGTTCAGGATTCCGATTAGCCCATTCGTTTTCTGCGTGGTGACAATCCTTACTTCGACGGGCCACTCCGTTTTTTGCAGCCACATGCGGGCTTGTTTAAGCGCCTCGCAGGACAACAGAGCCAGAGACTTCATGTGTTCAACGTTGATTCCTTCCTTAACCATGTGATAAAAGAATGCGCCGGTCGCAGCCGAAGGCATCACGTAAGGTTCAAAAAATTCCAAATCCACGAGAATGGAGTCAAGGAACTTCAAATGACCTTTGTCGGTCGTCTTTTTTCTGAGACTCCTTATTTGCTTCCTAAGGTTCGCCAGATTCTTTTTGGTCGGAACCAGAATCTTGCCCGCGTAACCGTCGAAGCCTTGGATATAGGCGGAGCTTGGAAAAGCAGCTTTCCACGCCTCCAAAATTTCCTTTTCGACGGGAGTCATCTTCTTGAAAATGCTGTTCATGCCCATAGTCCATCAAAACCTCCAATATGATAAGTCCCTTTAAATAAAATTGTTCTTTATAGAACTCCGTTCGAGAAGTCTTATTGCCTATTTTCTCAAGCCTAAGTTGGCAATGAACTCCTTCGTAAACAGTCTTTGTTGTGCAAACGGAAAATCCTATTGTCACATAAATCAGACAGGGTCTAGGGCAACTTTGTTTTTTATAAGCCCCAGTGTTCGTTGATGGGTTTTTGGTATTCCTCGGTTTTTCCGCTGAGGACGTCGTCGTACTTCACGGCTTGTCCGACGCAGGCGGACTCGAAAATGGCTTCGCAGATAGCTTTAGCTCTTAATCCAGCTTCGCCGTCGACCTCGGGCTTCTTCCCCTTTTCGATGGCGTCCAAGTAGTCATAGCATTCGATGACGAAGCCGTCCATGAACCCGTGCGGGAATAGCGCGTTCTTCTTCGCCTCGCCCAGCTGGGTAAGGTACTGTTTCTGTAGCTCAACCATCGGAGTCGTTATCTTTTTTGGTCCTTCCTGCACAACGATTTCGGCTGAGCTGAAGGGACCGTGGAAGGCGTCTCCGTGGTCGAGGATGCATCCCTTGCTGCCGTAGTGGACGACATTGGTGTATGAGTAGCCGGGGGCAGCCATGGTCCAGCTCCAGACCGCGACCAGCCCGTTCTTGAAGGTCAATGTGGCAGCCCAGGTGTCCTCTCGGTCGTCCATCACGATTTCGTTCCCCTTCTTGTGGGGCCACTTTTCGAGCTGCTGGACCTTCGCGTAGACCGTTTCCGGGTCGCCGTACAGGAATCGTATGGTGTCGCAGAAGTGGGCGCCGCTGTCCATGACCATGCCTCCTCCGCCCATCCACCTATCGACCCTCCAGTGCCACCGCCTCTCCGCTGACGGGTCGAACCAGCCTGCGCTTTGGGAGAAAAGAAGACGCGGCGCTCCTAAGAGCTTAAGGTCGTTGATTATCCAGTGAGCTGTCCGCTGGCTGATTCCCCGGCGGATGTTCTCAGCCGTTGTAACGATTCTCTTGTTCTTTTTTCCAGCGGCAATTATGGCTTTGCTTGCCTTGACCGTTATGCCCAACGGCTTCTCGATCATCACGTTGACGCCTGCGTTCAAGCACGCAATCCCCGCGACGTGATGTTCAGAATGGGGCGTACAAATGTCGACTGCGTCGAGTTCCTCCTTGGCTAGCATCTCGGGGACGCTTGTATAGACTTTTGGCTTGCGGTCTTGGAGGGCTGCGGCTTGGTCCGCGAACTGCTTGGCTGACGTGGCCACAGGGTCGCACATGGCTGCGAACTCGAACTTCGCGGGTTCCTTCTGCTTGATCTGTTTGTATGACTGCATGTGGACTTGGGCTATTCCGCCGCACCCTATCATCGCGAGCTGTAAAGGTTTTTGGGGCAACTTGTCCAATCTCCGAATATTTGATGTGTGTGTAATGTCTATGCCTCATTTCTTATTAGACTTTTGACTTAACCCCGCATTATTGTTTGAATCCAGTTATCTCGAATCTGACCATAAGCCTTAATTGCGACACAACGTTTTTCACGTTACACCCGACTTTACGAGGCGTTAAAATGCAGAAAAAGTCACCGATGATTGTTCGTTCCGCGGAGGAAGAAAAGGACTACGCTGACTTAGCCCGCGTCATGAGCGAATGCTTTGGACCCGTGACGCCTCGAAACATGAAGAAGTGGATTCAAAACGAAAAGAAGAACGCCTCAGGGTACGACAGGTTCTTTGTGGCTGAGGTGGACGGAAAAGCCGTCGGCAACGTTTCAGCGGCTCCTCGGAAGCTGCACTTGGGCGAAGGAGTCTACGTGAAGACGCTGGGAGTTTTAGCCGTCTGCACCAGCTCCGAACACAGGAACCAAGGCGTAGCCACAGGACTGCTTAAGCAGGCGATGGCGTTCGCGGACAAGTCGGGCTTCTCGAACAGCTCCCTTTACACCGCCACTTTGCTTCCGGCGCACAGGATTTACGAGAGGCAGGGTTTCTGTGATGTTGGAAAAACGACGAGGTACGTCAAGCATTTGGACTACGATTTCGTTTTTCGAAGGTGGTTGATGTGGTGCAACCGCTTCCTCAAACAGTCCAACATAGCCCAAAGGACGCTTCAGGGCTGGAACCGCACGGTCGTTTTCGACTTGGGAAGCAACGGCGTTAAGGCGCTCCGTTTCAGAAACGGTCGTTTTCAAAGGCTGACCAAACCTTCCAAGGCAGCAGACATCCACATAGTCACAACCGCAGAGACCTTGACTCGCCTCATGTCCGAAGTATGCCTTCTGGGAGACGCAATAAAAACTGGGCAGGTGCAGGTGAAAAGAGGAAGCGAAAACGACCTCAAGATTCTGAACAAGATTCTGGTGGGCATCTGGGATGAGTGAGGCGAAGCTAGAGATTAGGCAGATGATTCGGGGAGACGCTCAACAGTTACTTGAGCTCCACGCAAGCTTCGCCCAAGGATACGTTGGCCCCCTCGAGCGGAACATCAAGCATTACCAGCGAGCAGCCAAAAGGAAGGATGGGCTCCGATTGGTAGCCGTGAACCAGAAGGGACAAATCGTCGGGTACGCCATGGCATACTACCAAAAAAGGAGAAGATTCGGCAGAATCTTCGAGATTGCGGTTGACCCGAACCTGGACTTCGGCTCCGTCGCGAGAAAGCTCGTCAGAAAAATCCATGATGTCTTGGTTGAAAAGGGCGCAGCGACCATCCAAGCTCCGACCATGTTGAACCCAGATTACGAGCAGGTTTTTCCTGACTTGGGGTTCTTCAAGGTCGAGATGCAGGAGGTCTTCATGGTCGCCATCAACAATGTTCCAAGGTTCCTCGATGAAATAAAGCCCATCTTTGTAAACCGCCTAAAGAGGGTTCAAGGCTGGGACGGAACGTTGGAGCTGAAATGCGGAGAACACAGTGCATTCTTCAGGAAAGACAGCGACAAAATCCAAACTTTCGACTGGACAAACCACCGCATGGACTGCAGAATCCTCATGGACGAGCACACCCTTAATGTGGTTCTGATGGGCGTGATAGGATGTGAAGACGCATTGGCTGAAGGAAAAATCCAAATTGAGACAGCGCTTTCTAAGGGCAAAGCAAAAGAACTTTTGGGAACCCTCTTTCCGAAACGCCAGTTTCTAGCGTTCAACTTCTGGTAGCTAACATAGACGCATAAAGACAAAGGCGTTATTGCTTATTATTTCTTTCAGAGCCTTCTCTGGGCGATTTCTGCTGCTAGGACCAGTGGTTCCCAAGCTTCACAGACCGACGGCGCATAGCAAGTGTCAGCTTTAGCGAGGTCGTGGACCGAAAGGCGGTTCTGGATGGCCAAAGCCAAAGCGTTGATGCGCTGGGTTACCTCTTCGCCGCCGACGATTTGTCCTCCCACGACGCGCTTGGTTTCCCTTTCCACGACAACTTTGACCTTGATTGGTAATCCTCCGGGGAAATAGTCAGCTCTAGTCTTGCTCGTTAACTTGCCGACGACAACGTCTATGCCAACCTGTTTCGCCCAGAACTCTGTGAGTCCGACTCCGCCCACGTCGAGGTGGAAGATTCTGGAAACCCACGGGAAAAGAGTCCCAGGGTAAACTGTGTCTCCGCCCGCGGCGTTGGTGCCTGCTACCTTGCCCATCTTCACGGCTGCTGAGCCCAGAAGCGGCAGCGCCGGCTTTCCAGTCACGATGTGCGTTGTTTCGGCGCAGTCTCCAGCCGCGTAGACGCTTTCGTCGCTTGTCCGCATTCGGCTGTCCGTTTTGATGCCGTGGGTCTCGCCTACGGCTATTCCTGCCTTTTGGGCTAGTTCGACGTTCGGTCTCACGCCTGCAGCGTTCAGGACGATGTCCGCGGGAACCTTCTCGCCGCCGACGGTTATCGATTCAACCTTCTCATCTCCCAGTATGGCTCCAGCTGGCTTCCCGAGGATGACGGTTACGCCGTTTTCTTCGAACCTTTTTTGGACGTCGGCGGACATGTCGGGGTCCAAGAGCCGCGGGAGAACCGTGGGAAGCATTTCGACGACCGTGGTTTTTATTCCACGCTCCACAAAGGCTTCGGCTGCTTCCAACCCAACGAGCCCAGAGCCAATTACTGCGGCTGCTTTAGCCTTCTGCATAGCTTTGGCTAACTTCTCGCCGTCGCTCAGCGTGTGAAGGGTGAGGACGCCTTCCTTGTCTATTCCTTCAAGGGGAAGCCTGAAGGGGTAGGCGCCCGTCGCAAGAATAAGGCTGTCGTATTCCAGGGTTTCGTGTTTCCCGTCCTTGGCTTCGGTCTCGACGGTTTTCGCCTTCGTGTCGACGTTTGTCGCTGTGGTCTCCATTTTCAGGTCGAACTTCATCATCCGATAAAAGCTAGGCGGATAAACCACAAGGCTCTCGAGCGACTGAATGTGCCCGCCGAGGACGAAGGGAAGTCCGCATCTGGAGTATGCTCCCACATCGTCTTTGGTCAGAAGGGTGATTTCGGCTTCTCTGTCCGTTTTTCGGGCTGCCACGGCTGCGTCGACGCCTGCGGCGTTCGCTCCGACTATGACTATTTTTTTGGGCATCTTGCTTAGCTTTCCTTGGCGAGTTTTTTGTGCCACTCCACCGATTGCTCGTAATTCATTAGGGTCTTGAGGTCGTCCGCAAGGTTTGTGGGCGACATTACGAGTATCCAGCCTTCATTATAAGGGTCTTCATTAAGTGTCCCGAAATCGTCGCTTATTTTTTTGTTAACCTCGGAAATTTTTCCACTTACAGGCGCAACAAGATCAGACACTGATTTGACTGACTCGACTGTCCCAAAAGGTTCGCCTTTAACGACCTCGTCTTCTATGTTTGGAAGCTCAGCGAAGACGACTTCGTTTAGCTGTTTCTGGGCGTAATCGGTTATGCCGATTCGAACTTTGCCATTTTCGACTTTGACCCACATCCAATCCTTGGAGTAATACAAGCCTTCGGCGACTTCGTAGCCTTGAACCTTAACCAAGTTTGCCACCTCATCCAGAGATTGTTTTCTGCAACTGCATATTAAGTTTAACTAAGAATGATGAAACGGAGAACTGCCAGAATTGTGTCAACAGTTTCAGTCGATGCAGAATCGGTAATTAAAGCGTATGCATCTGGTCTGATTTGTTCAACAATGGGAAATGCTGTTTGAACAACAAATGCCGTTTTAGACCTGTCTGATTTGTTCATCATCCGTTTTCAAACTTTGATTATCATTTGGCGACTGGCGAAGACCTGTCTGATTTGGGGCGCAAGTATTCTGTTGTTTTGGGCGCAAATGCACGCTCGTGTCTGGTCTGATTTGCGTGACAATACGATTTTCTTTATTCTTTACTCGAACAGCGTCACGGCGACTTCTTCGCCTTCTTCTATCACGTCGAGGTTCACGGGCAAGATGACGTAGCCGTCCGCTTTGGCGAGGCTGGTTATGTCGCCCGATTTTTTAAAGGTCGGGTAAGCCCTGCCGTTCTTTAGCTTCACTGGAAGGAACTGTTCTCTACCCGAGCCTGAAACGAACTGTTTGCCCATCTTCGCCTTGACCGTGTTGGGTTTCGCGGAAGGCAGCCTAGCCATCGCGCGGACCGCTGGGACAAGAAAAACGTAGGCGTTGCTTAGGCACGAAGTCGGGTACCCGGGCATCCCGAAAACGGGCTTTCCCTCAACCGTCCCGAAGAGGGTCGGCTTGCCGGGCTTGATTTGGACGCCGTGGAAGACGACTTTGCCCGTTTCTTCGAGGACCTTGACGAGGAGGTCCCGTTCGCCGACTGAGCTCCCCCCAGAAAACACAATCAAGTCGTGGCTGAGAAAGCGGATGACCGCGGACTTTAAGCTCTCGAACAAGTCGGGCACAATCGGAGACCTTGTTACCTGGGCTCCGTTCGCTGAAAGAATGGAAGCCAAGGTGTACGTATTGACGTCGTAAATCTGCCCTTTGCCGAGCTTTGCGCCGGGTTCACAAATTTCGGTCCCAGTCGGGACAACAGCAACGTGGGGCTTCTCGTAGACCGACGCCGTTCTTTGTCCCAACGCAGCTAGGACTCCTACTTTCGCGGGCGTGACGGTTTCGCCCTTTTTCAGAACCGCCTCGCCCTTCTTCATGTCTTCTCCTCGGGGCGAAATGTTCGCGCCGGGGTGAACCGCATCAAAAACAGAAACACTGCCCTCTTTTTCGTCGGTGAACTCCACCATGACCACGGAGTCCGCGCCAGACGGAACGGGGCAGCCCGTTGCTATCCTCACGCATTCACCTTTGTTCACAGCGATGTTGGCTAATTCCCCCGCGTGCAAAACGGCTACGACCTTTAAGGTTCTTGGACTCTGCTGCGAGGTTCCGTAGGTGTCCTCGGCTTTGACCGCGAAGCCGTCCATGGCAGCCCGAGTGAAGGGTGGAACGTCTTCGTTGGCTATGACGTCCTCCGCCAAGACCCTGCCCGAAGACTCCTCGATTGGGACAGATTCGGTTCTTTCAACGGGCTTAACGGACCCCATAATCCTCTTTATCGCCTCTTCGCGGGAAATGAGAAGCTTGAACGGAACCATTTCGCTCATGGAATCAGCCCTCCAAACGATGCCCAATTCAGACTTACGATATACTTAGCCTAAATTCGATTTAATAGTTTCATCATCTGCAAGAACGAACTACGATTAATACCTTTAGCTAGACAAAGGCACCCCTTAATTTTTCGTTTTTCGTCGAGAACAGAAAGCATAAAAAATGCTCGTGGTTCATCCGCCGGGCGAGCCGTGGAACGGGACGCTTCTCCACATGACTTCGAACCACTCCTCGTCGGTGATGGTTTCGCCTCGGACCAGAATTTCGAGGACCCTCTGCAGGAGCGTGTGGTGCCTCTTTTCGTCCTCAAGAATCGCGGTGAGGAGCAGCTTAACCTTTTCGTCCTTCAGGCTGGGGATTTGTTCGCCAATTTTTTCGATGAGGACCGCTTCTATCTGGATGTGTTTTTCGACTAGTGACTTCTGGCTGTCGAGCTGCTTCTGCGTGAGAGCCTTCGGAGCCTTCGTTAAAAGGCTGATGGCGGAAGCGTACATCTGGGCGTGCTTCAACGAGTCCAGCGAAACGCCCTTCAGGGTTCCCTTCACAGCTGGGTTCCCGACGTCGACCAAGCCCTTGTTCAGCGAGTCAACAATCCCGTTCTCGACCTTTATTTGGTCCTTAAGGAACTTCAGCAACGTTTCTTTGGTTCTCATAAAGTCATCTTCCTCTTCATAACCTTGAATCTATTTATGTCGTGTTAAAGTCAAAAAGATTTCGGAACAATAACGTCCTCAAATCTTCTGCATGAAAAGGGTGGTTTCGAACCTGTTGTGGGGCAGCCTCTTAACCTTGAAGTTTGAATATTGAGCCTCAAGGATTCGGAGTGCCTCCTCAACGTGCTTTTTCCTGTTTTTTGTCACGAACTTCACCGTCATGATGGCGTAGCTGCCCTTCTTCAAGCAAGAGGCAACAGCCACCATTATCTCCGCGGATTCGGCGGAGGCAAGGTTCATGTCGTTCGTGACCAAATCAAACAAGCCCGCGTCGTTCGGAACCTCTTCAGCCCTGCACCGCAAGTGAACCACGTTAGGCAACCTTTCAACCTCGGACTCCAAAGCCGCCGGGTCAACCGCCACCACCCTTTTTGCATAGCCAGCTAAAACCTTTGTCCAGCCTCCGGGAGCCGCACCGAGATCCAATACATTATAATCGGGTTTAACTTCGACGTTGAAGGTTCCGAGAGCTTCCTTGATCTTGTGTTCTGCGCGTGTGAACGGTCTTTCGCCCTTCGCGTACTTTCTGGAGACCCGTATCGATTTAACGATGAGGTTTTCCGAATCCGTTAGCCCCACGAAGGCGGTGTTCTGGAAAATCTGGACAACCACGACCTTTTTCGGGTTCCACAAATCCACTGTGGCTCCAGACGTTTCCTCAAGCTTTAAGCCCAAGTTCCGTTCGACGTCTTGGCTTAAAAAATTGTGCGTCCCCCGCCTTTGGCACCTAACCATAAAACTGTCTTCGGGTTTAAGCTTCCCCTCCAACAACTCAAAAAGTCTAAGGATACTATCCTTCTCAGATGATATCGCTATTTTCCTGTTTACAGGAAAAACTCGTCCTATGTAGAGGGTTTCGGAATCCCTTAACTTTTTTACTGCTTCTGCCTCTTTCAAAGAGGATTCGACCAGAAGGTTGCCTTTAAAGAAAGTGCTTCGAACTTTTGAGCCCGAAAGTAAACCTTCTATTTCCCTTTTTGCCTCAGGCTCGAAACCCGAAGGAACCGTGACAATGAACAAGCTTCCCGTATTCATGGGGTAACCTCAATTTCATGTTCCATGACTCTACTTTAAGCTATTCAGCCACCGCCATTCTTCTCGGTATGGTCTAACCTAAATATGGTGGAACAAAAAGAAAAAAGGCTCTGCGTAAACGTAGACTCTTAGGGCGGGGTGATTTTTATCGCCTGAACGGGACACTGAGTCTCACAAGCGAGGCACTGTATGCATTCTTCTTGCCTTGCGGGAAAAGTCTTCTTGCCCGATTTTGGGTGCCCAGGCGTGTCTCGCCACTCGTAAAGCTGCACAGGGCAAACTTCGATGCATATTCCGTGCCCTTCGCAGATGTCCCAGTCCACAGCCACGTTGGTTCCTCTGACGCCCAGCTTCT
>CAZRIK010000055.1:0-12794 GCA_964600125.1 uncultured Candidatus Bathyarchaeia archaeon | reverse complement strand
ACGAAGAAGTTGTGAAGAAACCTGGCTTCACGCCGCTACCGTTGAAGGAAATTCCAGTGTCCGTAACGTTTGCGTCAATAAGCGGGAAGCTCGTTGTTGACCCTTGGCTGGACGAGGAAGAAGTCATGGACGCACGGTTGACAATGACTTTCATCAAGGAAGGAAAAATCTGCGCAATACAGAAGGGTGGAGTTGGAACACTTTCGCCACAACAAATCGTTGAAGCTACAGCCATAGCCAAAGAGAAAACTGCGGAAATAAGGAAACTTCTGGTGAAGAGCTGATGAGCCACCGAAAAAGGGCAAAAAAGATGGGGCCAGCTGGAGGGCTTGGCGTAAGATACGGCGTCAAACCGCGAAGAAGATTCAGCGCGATTATGACTGAAATGAAAAGAAAGCACGTTTGCCCCCAGTGCAGCTCCAATTCCGTTACACGGGAAAGCGTAGGAATATGGGTCTGCGGCAAATGTGGCTTAAAGTTTTCTGGAGGAGCCTACACTCCTACGACGAAGGTAGGCGAAACATCTGAGCGTTCGGCTCGAACGAGTTAGAAAATCCAGAATTGCCCATATTTACGACGCAATCTGCTGTTGACACTAAACGGTTATGTCCACTTTTTTTGGCAACTTACCTAATGAACGTTGAACAATACTTTGCAGCCTTGGTTCACTCGATATCCAAGTTAACAAAAATAAACAAATAACTGAAAAATCGGATCATTGTTGACTAGCATTTTTATGTATAGCTAATATTATAGTAGATTCCTGCATCAACAATGAAAGTGTCGTGTGGGAAACTTGACCAAAAAAGCTTCTGCCACGGTGCGAGTGAACCTGTCTTCGGAGAAAACATCTCGAACCATTCAAGAGGCTCTGGAACCTGAAACGAAGGCTGCGACCACATACCGTTCGAGGGTGAAGCTTGGTCGTGAAGGAAACGTCGTGACCTTGTTTTTCGAGGCGGATGACACGACAGCTCTTAGGGCTTCGATGAACTCATACCTCAGCTGGCTGAAGCTCCTGAAGGACGTTTGCGGTTCATTCGAAAGACAATAATCCCTACGGGAACCCTCTGAAGGGCATACTTGGAACTGTACGTGTAGTTTCTGCCTTCTCCACCTCTGGCTCTTTGAACTGCATTTCGTACAGGTGACGGTATATGCCCTTTTTCTTCATGAGCTGCTTGTGGTTTCCTTCCTCAACGATTCTTCCGTTGTCGACGACGAAGATTCGGTCAGCGTTCCTCACGGTTGAAAGCCTGTGTGCAATAATTATGGACGTTCGATCCTTCAGCAAAACCTTCATCGCCTTCCGAATCAAAAGGTCAGTGTAAGGGTCGATGCTTGAGGTTGCCTCGTCCAAGACCATGATTGCTGGTTGCCTCAGCAAGGCACGGGCAAACGAAATGAGCTGTTTCTGTCCAACCGAAAGTCCTGCTCCCCTTTCCCCAATTTCCGAGTTGTAGCCATTAGTCGTCTTGGAAATGAATTCGTGGGCTCCCACAGTTTTCGCGGCGTTCATGACGTCTTCGTCTGAGGCTTCCAGGTTGCCGTATCTTATGTTCTCCATTATTGTGCCCGTGAAAAGGAACGATTCCTGAAGAACGATGCCCATCTGTTTACGCAGGGATTCCTTAGTAATTTGCTTGACATCTTGTCCATCAACCGTCACTGACCCAGACTTTGTCTCGTAAAACCTGCTGATGAGTTTGATGATTGTGCTTTTCCCCGCACCAGTCGACCCGACGAGTGCAACCGTTTCTTTAGGTTTTATGCGGAAGCTGAGGTTGTGCAGGACTGGGTGATCCTGAACGTAAGCGAAGGTCACGTCCTTGAACTCAATTTCGCCTTTTATCGCTGGTATCTGAGTTGCGTTTTCGGCGTCCTTTATTTCAGGCTGTCTGTCAATGAGGTTGAAAATTCTTTCAGCAGCTGCCAGTGCAGATTGGATAGCGTTATAAAAGTTAGTCAGGTCAAATATTGGACCAAAGAACCTCCCGACGTACAACGTGAACGTTATTAAGATTCCAATAGCGACAGCAGAGGTTCCCAGAGAACCACTGAAAGCCAGCATCCCTCCGTAAAGGATGACTATGCTGGTGCCTATTGCTTGGATGAGCTGCACGGTCGGGAAGAAGGCTCCCCAAACTATGTTTGCCTGAAGGTTAGCTTGATATTCCTGTTGGTTTACTTTCGTGAAATCTTTTATTGTTTCAGCCTCTCTCGTGAAGGACTTGATCTCTCTTATGCCTGAGATTCCCTCTTGGAGCTTGGATGTTACTCCTGATATTGTTTTTCTTGTCGCTCTGTAGGTGCTTCTGAATCTTGAGCTAAAAGCAAGCGCCGCCCCAATCAGAAGCGGGACAACAAGCATCGAAACAAGGGTCAGTTGAACGTTTATCATGAACATGATAACCAACGTCAACACCAAGCTCAGAACGTCGCTCAACACCATGACGACGCCTGAGGTGAAGGCTTGTCCAATGCTGTCGGTGTCGTTCGTTACTACGGATATTGTGTCTCCGCTGTCCGCTCTGTCAAAGAAACTGAACGACAATTCCTGAAGGTGAGCGAACAAGTCTGAACGCAATTTGAAAAGCATGCTTTCGCCAATCTTGCCAATCGAAAAAGTTCGGACGGAATCGGAAGCCCAGCTGACCAGCAAGATTACAATGTAAGCCAAAACCATCAGCTGTAATCCTGAATAATCAGACGTCATAATATAGCGCCCGATGATTTCAAGACCAAGCAAGTATGGACCGATAACGCCTGCAACAGAGGAGACTATTGTCGTCAAAACGACGATTGATAAGAGTTTCCTGTAAGGTAAGAGGTATTTTAGTAACCTTGAAAACAAAACTTTTGTTGAAGTTTTCCTTTCAGTCGGTCCTTCTTCAAAAGACCCGTGCCAATGAGGATGGAATCCCATCTAAGATGCCTCCTTTTCTTTGTCTCGGGAGTTTGACCGCGCCTTTTTTGGTTCAAGCGCTTCTTTCTGTGCCTCATAAAGGGTTTCGTAGATTCTGTAGTAGTCTCCC
The DNA here is from genome assembly GCA_964600125.1 of uncultured Candidatus Bathyarchaeia archaeon. Taxonomy (GTDB): domain Archaea; phylum Thermoproteota; class Bathyarchaeia; order Bathyarchaeales; family DTEX01; genus JAGTRI01. Next base: position 9,759 of record CAZRIK010000055.1, on the reverse strand, counting down.
TTCTTTGCCATAAGCGACTCGTGGTCTCCTTCCTCAACGACTTGCCCGTCATCCAACACGACGATTTTGTCCGCGTTTCTGATTGTAGACAGCCGCTGGGTGACAACGAAGGTCGTTCGGTTCTTCAACAATGCGTTTAACGCTTGTTGAATCTCGAACTCCGTGTCCACATCGACGCTTGAGGTTGAATCGTCCAGAATCAGTATCCGTGAGTTCATAAGCAGCGCCCGAGCGATGGCGACCCTTTGTTGCTGCCCACCTGAGAGGGTTACGCCCCGTTCTCCGATTATTGTGTCGTATCCGTTTGGGAGCTGAGTTATGAATTCGTGGGCTTTAGCTATCTTGGCTACCCCTTCGATGTCTTCCACCGTGGCGTTTGGCATGCCGTAAGCAATGTTTTGCTTGACGGTCATGTTGAACAAGAAAGTTTCCTGAGAGACTATGCCCATTTGTTTTCTGAGGCTTTCAACTTTAACGTCCCTCACGTCGTGTCCATCGACAAGTATCCTCCCCGAAGTTACGTCGTAAAATCTCGGAAGCAGCCTTATGATGGTGCTCTTGCCTGACCCAGTTGGTCCCAAGAGAGCTATGGTTTCTCCAGGTTCTGCTTTGATGACTATGTTTTTTAGGATGGGTTTATCTTTGTCGTAACCGAACGAAACGTCCTCAAAAACTACTTGACCCTTAATCGCGGGCAGAGTTAGTGCGTCAGATTTATCACGGATTTCGGGAACAGCATCGATTATTTCAAACACTCTTTCAGCTGCTGCCGCCATTGTTTGGTAGCTGGAAATTATCATCCCCAACATCCCGATTGGCCTAATCAACATTGAAATGTAGATGCTGAAAACGAACAGTTGGTCAATCGTGAAGCGGTTACCAATTATCTGAATCCCACCTAACCAGAAAATCGCGACTGTGACTAAGCCAAAAAATAATCCTTGGAAGGGTTGAAAAAACGCTTGGAGTTTTACGGACTTCAACATCATACCATAATAGTCGGTATTTGGCTTTCGGAACTTCTGTTTTTCGTAATCCTCTCTCGCGAAGGAACGCACAACCCTAATTCCCGTGATGTTTTCCCAAAGAACAGAAGTCAAAGCGCCAAAATGTTCTCTCGCAGTGTGCATGATTGGTCTAATTTTTTTCCCAAACCAAATGTTGACGAAAAAGAGAACGGGAACAGTGGAGAACGCCAGCAATGAAAGATCCAAATTTATGATAACCATCGACGCTATGACGGCTCCGAGCAGAAAAAGGGAGTCAGTGAGCATTCGAAGCTGGAACCCCACGAACCCTCTTATCCTCTCAACGTCTGTTGTTGCTCTGGACATGAGTTGGCCAGTCTTCATCTTGTCGAAGAAGCCGAATGACTGTCTCTGAATGGATTTGAAAACGTCGTTTCGGACGTCAAAAACAACTTTTTGAGTAAAAAACCCATAAGCGCTGGAACGGATAAGCGAAAATAGGCACAAGCCGCCTGTGAGGACCAGTATCTGAATCACAAGCCCCTTGAGCATCTCAAAATCGCCAATACTCAGAATGTCTTTGACAGCTTGCCCAGACAAGGTCGGGATGTAAATGTTGATGAACGTTGTCACAATAGTTATGGCTGTGCTTAACGCAAACCAATGAATATTTTTAAGGATGTATTTTGACATTTCCTTTAACAAAGACACGCCGAAACGTCCTCCTTAAACTCCGTCTTTCTCTGCCTTCAACTCATTAGAAATTTCGTTCAGTAATTTTGTGAATTCTGGACTTTTGTGCAGGCGGATATTCATTAAAAGATGCAATAGAAGCCCTTGAGACGGGTGGCTTGCTTGAATGGGCATCTTCTGTTCAGAGATTAATCCTTCAAAAGTGGCGCTTTCTAAGCTAGCATACTTCTCTATGAGCTTAAGGAGTCTCTCCTCTTTTTCCTTAGAGACAGCGTAGCCAAAGACCCCTAGGCTCTTTAATACGCCAAGTCGAACCTCTTTGGACCATTTGGCGATGTCCTCAGACCCAGGCACAAGTCCCTCGCTTAAAGTGTAGGAAATAATGAAGTCCTTCGCTGTTGCCAAGTAAAATTTTTCGATAAGATTGCCCTTGACTGCGGTTCGGTTCTGTTCCACCAAGCCAGCTTGTTCCAAGGCGTTGAGATGGTATGATATTGATGAGACATTTTTGTCAAGCGCCTTAGCCAGCTGACAAGCAGTCATCTCCCGAAACCTAAGACTGTGCAGTATGTCCCTTCGAACGGAGTCAGCGAACAGCTTCGCGACTTCGGGGTCTTTAATTATTGTGAAGTCTTTCATAATACTATTTCCAGCCGATTAATGAATTAGTACGGTACATAAAAATGTAACGGTAGAATTTTATATAAAATTTCAAAAGAGTCTAGAGTAACATTATCTCTTCCGTGAAAATTAGGCTAGAAAAAACGTAAATATTGTGAAAAATAATTAATGATGTTAGATTCAAGGGATTGATGGCGTTGACTGGGAAAAATCATAAACTGATTTCAACTGCCACAATTTTCTTGGTTTTATTGGCATCAATCTGCGTCCCCAAAGTTCCCGCTGTCGCGTCCGACGGAGAATACACTTATTACGGCGTCATCCCTGCGAAGATTTACCAATACGTCGACGTTGACTCGTCGAACGCTTCCAGAGGATTCGGGCTTGACAACAATTCAGTTAGAACCCAAGTCTTGTTAGCTATTACAGCGACGGAAGACGATACAAACGTGGTTGTCTACCGTGTCTACAGCCCGAACGACGTCAACCTAGTGGCGCAGACCACCATAGACGCTATGGAAAAATATTTTGTGCTTTTTCCTAATGCGTCAATGTTCAAGGTAGTAACAGACAAATATGCTTCCGTCATGCTCCTAAACTATCCCAGCATACCCATTTCAGGTTCGAGCGAAGAAGGCCCAGTGCCGTCAGCATTCCAGACTAGTACAGACGGCGCCTATGTTGGGAAAAAGTTCATTTTCATAGCTTCGTGGAACACACGGTCGTATTCGTGGACATCCTACAGAATTTTTGCCTTAGAAAAGGCAGAGGTCACAATAACCGATGAAGATGGTAACCAAGAAGGCTATTCACTTGATGTTAACGCGTATAAAGACATTGCGTTAACGAGCTTCGTGTCCTACAGTGTCGAATCAACAGGCAGTATCATGATTCAATCGAAACTAAGGCAAATCCCAGGCGACGCCCGATACTACTATTTTGTACCTTCTGCTGAAGGAGGGTTTTTAGGAAAAGTCTTCTACACCGCCTCGACAACCAGTTGGGACGCAGAAGAAGATTATGGATTCCGTATTTCCGCTGCACAAGACACTAAAGTGACAATTTGGAACCTGCAGACTTCGGAAAAGGTTATGGAGTTCACGGTTAATGGCGGAGAAGGAATAGGCGTTCAGCCTAAAGCGGACGCAATTTTGGTGCAAAGCGTCGAGTCAGTAACCCTAGCCTATGTTCATAATGGCACTTTGTTGAGAACATTGTATCCAGGACGCGCTTATGGTTCAGGGGTTGCTTACATTGGGGTTAGACCAGATGAGGAAACCTTAATTTTCCTCCCTACAAACGCAACAGACGAGGTTTACATCTTCGCGAATGAACGGGCAACAGTGACTATAGATGGCATACAAACCGTAACGATCGAGGCTGACTCATACCAATTACTGACAGCTGCGGGGACACACAAAATCGTGTCCGACAAGAACGTCGTAATTGAAGTAACACATTGGCCGCTGAACCCTCCATATCAAGGCCTCAATTTCGCTGGAGTTGAAGTACAGTGTTTTCAAACAGTCGGTGTTGTGCCAGATGTGACTTTGACCCTAATAGGCGAAGGGTTACCATTGACATACATTATTATTGGGGTCGCAGTTGCCGTTGCTGTTGTAGGCTTAGTGTTCTTCTTAATGAAACGTCGCGCCAAGTAACGACCGAATATGGACTACTTAAATAACTGTCCATCTATAGCTCATTAAGGCTTAGAGACATGAACGACGATTCGAAAAAGGTAGCACTTGAACGTGTAAAAATCCTTTTTCAATTAGCCCACGCAAACATGCACGATAGACCCGACCTTGCCCAGAGATACGTTGACGTAGCCAGAAAGATTTCTATGAGGACGAGGCTTCATCTCCCCCCGGAGTATCGTGCCCAAATCTGTAAGCGCTGCAAAAAGTTTATTTTGCCCGGCACTAACTCTCGAGTTCGTATTCAGACCCGAAGAGAACCTCACGTTGTAGTAACGTGCCTCCACTGCGGAGGAAAAATGAGAATTCCGTTAAAAGGAAAGAAGCAAGATGAACAAACGATTTTCCGCCAAAAAGAGTAATAACGAAAAAAGCTCCGAGAAGCCTGTTGTGATAATCGGGAAAAATGGTCCGACAGACCTTTCGATAAACGAGATTTTGAAGAACCTGAACCGAAGAAAGGTTGTGAAGGTCAAGATTCTCAAGTCAGCCCTCTCGGACACCAACACAGGCGACATAGCTCATAAGATTTCGGATGCAACAGGCGCCAGAATAGTGGAGATGCGCGGGCACACTTTCACGCTTTATTTGCCGAAGAAAAACCGAAAAGGTATTTATAATACGCCTTTAAAATACTCAGAGGAACGTTAGAACAGGGAAGGAAAAACATGCCGACACCTTACGATGTTCCATCCTCGCAGCTGATTGCGAAGCTCGCCCAACACTTAAAGAGCAACGTGGACAGCGTTAAGCCTCCAAGCTGGGCGCCATACACGAAAACCGGGACCCACGTGCAAAGGGTTCCTGACAACCCAGACTGGTGGTTTGTCCGAGCTGCTTCGCTTCTGAGAAAAGTTTACTTGAAAGGACCGATAGGGTTGGAGCATCTCAAGTCCGATTATGGCGGTAGGAAAGACTGCGGTTTCAGACCTGAGCACACGAGGAAAGGCGGCGGAGCGATTGTTCGGAACGCTTTGAAGCAGCTTGAGGAAGCTGGGCTTGTTTCGACAATGAAGTCGAAGGGACGAGTTGTTACTCCTGAAGGCAGGAAGATGCTTGATTTGTTTTCCACCGAAATAAAAAGGGAAATGGAGAAAGCGAATCCTGAACTGAAAAAATATTGAGCCGGAGACCGTTTATGAGCGAAGATGACGAGCTTGAGGAGCTGCGTAGACGCAGAGCCTTGGAACTCCAGAAAAATTTGGCTCAGGACCAGCAGCAGTCTGACGCTGAGAAAAGGCTTGAGGCTCAGAAACAAGTTCTAATGCGCCGGATTCTGACTCAGGAAGCTAGGCAGAGACTCGCAAACCTCAAGATGGTTAAGCCCGAGTTCGCCTCGCATCTTGAGCTCCAGTTGATTCAGATTGCTCAACAAGGAAAAATTGAGCTTCCGATTGGCGACGAACAACTCAAAGAAATCCTTCAGAAGCTCCAGAGCGGACGAAAAGAAATAACAATCAGGAGAGTTTAAACTTGGCAAGATACAAACCGACAGCGAAGAAGCGGAGACTGATAAGCGCTGGAAAAGAAAGCCAACCTGTCCCATCCTGGGTTGTGGTAAAAACCAAAGGGAAGGTTAAGTTTAATCCGAAGAGAAGGCACTGGCGTCGAACCAAGCTGAAAGCATGAGGTGAATGTCGTTGAAGGCTCAAGAAACCGAAGTTGTGTTGAAAGAAGAAACTGTTGAAGAAGAAAACGTCGAAGAAACAACTGAAGTTGCTGTTCAAGAAGAGAAAGCCAAAGAGGTCACTGAAGAAGTCGCCAAGGAAAAGGAGCAAGCTAAAAAAGAAAAGGTGACCCTAAAAAAGAAAGAGAAAGAAGAGGACATAGTCGAGGAACGCATCTACACGGTTCCGCTCAGCAAAGCGTGGATTTCGCCGCGGACAAGGCATTCCCCGAGAGCCATAAGGATTCTCAAAAGCTTCGTCATGAGGCACATGAAAATTGACGGTGACTCAATAAAGATCACAAATGAGGTTAATGAGAAAATCTGGGACAGGGGCATCCAGAAGCCGCCCAGAAAAATTAAGGTTCGCGTTACGAAAGATTCTGAAGGCATCGTGACTATTCGTCTTCCAGAAGGAGACTGAGTTTGCCCATTTACCTTTTTGACACCTTTGGCAGTCCATGCATAGGCATCTTTATGCGGGTTACAGAGGAGTTTTTGATTGTGCCAAACCAGGTTCCTGAAAACAAGGTGAAGAAGCTGGAAGACTGGTTCAAAATTAGGATCGCCAAGGTAAACATTGGCAACTCGGTTCTGCTGGGTCCCTTGATTTGTGCTAACTCGAACGGGATTATTCTTCCCAAGTATGTTTTGGATAAGGAAGTTGAGTCTCTGAAGACTTTGGGAGACATAAACATAACAATCGCCCAAACGAAAAAAACTGCTTACGGAAACCTCGTATTAACCAACGACCATGGCGCAATCGCTGATCCGCGGCTAAAAAAAGAGGAGTTAAGCATGGTCCGAGACACGCTTGGAGTCGAAGTCGTGCAGGGACTGGTCGCAGAGTTGCCTTACGTTGGTTCATTGAACACCGTGACGAACAAGGGAGTCATGGTTCACCCGTTGATTAAGCCCCATGAAGAAGCATTGTTGAAGGAAGTGCTCAAGGTTCCGGTGGAAGCTGGCACAATCAACTGCGGTATACCTTATATATCCACTGGGCTTATAGGAAACAGCAAAGTTGCGGTTGCTGGTTCTGGAACCACGGGACCGGAGCTTTTCATGATTGGTCAAGCTTTAGGTGTGGCTGATTAAGATGAGTCAAGTGAAGACGTTCAGAGTGTCAGGAAGAATTACGAAGCCAAACTTTAGAACCAACTTCAGCAAAAAGCTCAGAGCAATGAAGCCTGAGGACGCTGTTGAAGAGGTCTATAAAACCTTGGGAAGCAAACATAAGGTTAAACGCTTCTACATCAAGGTCGAAAAAGTCGAGGAAGTCAGTTCCGAGGAGCCAACGCCAGAATGAGCAGCAGAGAAAAGGCGAAAGAAGCTGAACCGCTGTCTTCAGACGAAGAAATGAGGAAGCTCGCTGTAGAACTGAGGCTCTTGGAGGGCACAGCTGAATCGCTGCAGTCAAGAATAAACTTCCTGAACGCCGCTTGGGCTGAACTAAGCCTTTCCAAAAATACTCTAGAGGGACTGGAAAAGGAAAAGCCAAACGCTCCCCTTTTTGTCCCAATAGGCGGCGGGTCCTACGTTAAGGCGAAGCTGGGCGCAGTCGACAACGTGGTTTACGGCGTCGGAGCGGGCGTAGCTATCGAAAAGACGTTGAGGGAAGCGAAACTAGGCGTGGAAAACCGTCTGTCCGACCTTGAGAAGGCTAGGCTGTCCATGGAGCAGCAGTTTTCGCAGGTTCTAATGAGGATTCAGGAGGACCAAGACAGGTTCCAGGAGCTCTCAGCCGACCTTAGAAAGCGCGAGAGAAGCTAGAATGTTCGAGAAGCTCAAGAAAAGCGTCAGTGGACTTGTCGACAAGATTTCGGAGACTGAGATTAAACCCGAAAACCTCCGTTCTATACTTTGGGATTTTAAACTAAGCCTCGTCGAAAACGATGTCGCCATGGTTGTCGCCGACCACGTCTGCGAAGAAATAGAAAAAAGGCTCACGGGGCTAAAAGTTAACAGGTTTGGCGACAAAAAAAGCGTCGTGAAGGAAACCTTGCAGGCTGTTCTGCGCGAGACTCTTGAGCCGCCACAACAAGCTGACCTTTTGGGGATGCTTGAGAACAAACGCAGGTTAAAGGAGCCATGCGCCATAGTCTTCGTTGGCATAAACGGCACGGGAAAAACGACCACAATCGCCAAGGTTGCCCAGCTTCTCCAGAAAAAAAAGTTCTCGGTCGTTCTGGCAGGAGCCGACACCTTCAGGGCGGGCTCCATCGAGCAGCTCGAAATCCACGCGAAACGTTTAGGAGTCCACCTCATCAAACACCAGTACGGAGCGGACGCAGCTGCTGTCGCCTTTGACGCTGTCCAGTATGCTAAAGCTCACGGCGTGAACGCTGTCCTGATTGACACCGCTGGGAGGATGCAGACCAACAAGAACCTTCTTGCTGAGATGGAGAAAATTGTTCGCGTGGTCAAGCCTGACTTGGTCCTGTTTGTGGGGGACGCTTTGGCTGGGAACGACGCGGTTTCTCAGGCTGAAGAGTTCAGCAAGTCGGTGCGTATTGACGGTTCAGTTTTGACAAAGATTGATGCTGATGCGAAGGGCGGCGCAGCGGTGTCCATAACGTACGTGACGAAGAAGCCGATTCTCTACGTCGGAACTGGGCAGACGTACGACGACTTGGAGCCCTTCAAGCCAGAAGCCATTGTCGACCGCATTTTGGCTGCATCTTAGACACAAGGTTGAAGCTTACTACATTCTCGTTTACTGATTTCTCCCAATGTGGAAAGTGTGTTTTTTACACTAGGTTTAAGAGTTAAACTTAACATACTGATGGCATTGTTGAATGCGTGTTGGTTGGTGTGTCTGCATGTGTCCAGAGCTAGCGTTGAGCAACGAGCTCGTTCGGCTTGTGGAACGCCGCATGAAGAGCACTCTCGACGGTATAGAGGAAACGCTTGAACGAATATTTTCCGCCCGCGAGATAGGCTGGGGCGAACTGGACGAAGCTGTGCATGAGCTTGAGGAGAGCTTCAGCCTGCTTTCGGAGAAGTGGAACCTCCAAATCCTCTTCATTCTTTTCCTCAGGAACACGGCGGGGTTCAGCAACCTGAAAAAGGTTCTCAACGTGAACTCGCGCACGCTTTCGGACAAACTCAAGCGCCTGCAAGAAAGTGGCTACATCGAAAGAAAGGTAGATGAGGGACCGCCGCTGAGGGTCAAATACTCACTCACGGCGAAGGGGCGGAACGTAATCCTGCTTGCATTGCCTTTACTGTACTATTCAAGAACCCATCAGTGAACATGCTACAGGTTATACATAAAAAAAGTATATTGATAATATGATAAAAGCCGCACATTGAAAAACAGTAAAATCAAGTAGACTATGGTTTGTTTCCCAGAAAGGAAAAACTTTGTACCTTACCAAAAGGACAGGGGTTGCGCCCCAAAACAACAGAAAATTTGCGCCGCAAATCAGACAGGTCATCGTGTATTGTCACTCAAACGAAAAAAACTATTGTCACGCAAAACAGACAGGTCTTAATCAATGTAATATGTTAGACGAAATTGAAAACCTGATGTTACACAAATCAGACGGGTCATTTCAGCTTAGGCGTTTGTTGGTCAAACACCATTTTCTATTGTTGAACAAAACAGACCAGACTGAAACGTTCAAATACGCGTGCAAGAAAGAATCGAAAAATGGGAAATATCGTTATTTCGGGTTATTCCGTTTATTTATAACATTTTTCGTGAATATGGACTTATGATTCATTATCTTTAAAAAGCCATTTAAATCACCAATAATAAAAACACTAAATGGACGGAACAGTGTTGAAGCAAGTGGCCGCTTTGAAGGTAAACCTCAATTCCATAGAAGGCGATGGAGAGTTTCCGTGCCCATCCTGTGGAGCCACGATTTCGCCTGACGACGACTCAGAGAAGTCTTACAAAATCATAGACATCGAAACATTCAAAGACGGTTCGCTGAAAACGCTAATGATTTCATGCAAAAAGTGCCGCAACACCATAATTCTGGAAGGCTTCGAACTGCTGAACAATCTCGAAAAATAAAGAAAAACTCCAAAAATACGTTTTTTTCGTTTTTATCTTAATGCGGAAAGTTTTTCTTAATGCAAGTACCTTTTCTGTTTAGGT
>CAZRIK010000054.1:2705-12866 GCA_964600125.1 uncultured Candidatus Bathyarchaeia archaeon | reverse complement strand
ACGGAATCTGGATGTGCGTTTTTTCCGAAAGGTTGTTCTTCGTGTTGACTTCAGGAATTTCCTTGTCTATTTTCGCCACGCGGTTGCCTCTGCCCACGTTCAGCCTCAGCGAGCCTTTAACGAGCGTCGTGTAGCCGCCCTTCATTTCGATGACGTCGTTGGCTTTGAACATCCGTATCTGGTCGTCCCAAAGGGTCAAAATGACGGAGCCCGTTTCGTCTCCGACTATGGCTTCAGCGATCCAGTGCTGCCTCGTGTCCCTTTTGGACGGAATCCCTCTGGAAGAGCCGATACTCATGATTTTGATGGTCAAATTCAGGTTCTGCAGGTTAGGAATCAAGCTGGCGACTTTTGTTTGCTCTTCGAATGACACACCCACTTTGAACACTTCAAAATCTTGTAGGGGCATCTCCTTATTAAGATGAATGGTGAAACGGCGAATTCAGGGTTCAGGGCTCGAAAGAGGCGACGTAGTCGTTCCGTTTCTGCCTGATTTCGAGCACGATTTCCTTTGCCTTCTTGAAAGCCGCCTCCGCCTCGCTCTGAGAAACGTCCCCGAGGTCGAACGCGTCAACCGCCCTCTCGTAGACATCGGGATTCGAAAGACCCGAATTTTTCAGCCTCTGGAAAAGGTAAGTGAAGTCGAACCGTTCCCCCTCTAGGGTGGAAAGCAGCCAAACGTAGTTTTCGAGCATGCTGATTGAGGCGCGGAACAGGTAGTGGGCAGCTTCCTCGTACAGGCTGTCGTTGATCAACGTGTTCGCGCGGGTCTGCATGCCTTTGAGGAAACTTTCCCTGCAGTAATAGTTCAGGTCGTTCTTCACCTTGACGTGTATGGACTCGATTTTCTGGGAATTGTCCTCGACGAAGCTGATGACGTTCTGCCACATGTCGGAAACGGAGCCTAACATGCCGTCCGCGTCCTGTTTGCTAAGCCTGTTCAGCCCAGCCATATCGAGGAGGTCCTCGTAAAACTCGTTCTTGCCGAGCCTGATCGTCGCGGACTCCAGCATCCTGAGGTAACGGCTGTTCGAGTAAGGCTTCCTCGCAGCCTCTAGAAGAATCCTCATTGCCGAGGCGAGGCTGAAGACGGCGCTGACCTTCGCGCTTTGGAAGTCGTTCCTGTTGAGGGCTGCGACGACCCTGCTCAGGTAAGTGTCAGACTGCATGACATAGTCCCCGATACGCATCTCCGCCCGTTCTATCGAATAATAGTTCTTCGCCATCAGGCTCTTGGCTACCGCGAACTTGCCGTTGCGGTCAAACAGGACCTGAGCCTCGAAAAGTTTCTGGTCGATTTCGGGAGGAATCTGCCTCAAAACCCACTTCGCGGGCACGTAGTCCAAGTCCAGAAACACGTTTTCCAGTTCAGCGCGTTCCACATACTCGTAGCTGAAGTCCCTTCCGTCCACGATGAGGAGGTCAACGTCGCTGCTTAACGAAGCGTCCCCTCGGCTCCAACTGCCAAAAAGCCCGACGCCGACAACGGACTCTCTGGACTCCAAATCCTTCAGCAGCCCCTCGAGGACTTCTCGAGAGTTTTCAGGCAACCTTTCCAAACCGTTTCCCCCAGACAACCCTAAATTACCCGCTATGCCCTAATATAAATATCTGGGTATGTGACAACAAATAATTATTCTTTATGTGAATCTTTCTAATGCTATAATCGGCTCTGGCGAAACAAGATTTGACATTTTCTTGAAAAACCGAAAGATTTATATATTAAAACAAATCCTAAAAGAAGGACACGAACTGATGAACTTTCCCCGATTCTGAACTTTGAAGAATCGTGTTTTGCGAGGTTCTTAAGTCAACAATACACAATCCCGTTCACCATTTAAGGGTGGAAAAAAATTTGGAAAAGAAAAAAAGTTCAGCACGCCCCCAACAGCTGATGGTCAACAAGTGCCCAGAATGCGAGAGCACTAACCTCGTTCACGACTACGATTCTGGCGAAACCATCTGCGGAAGCTGCGGACTCGTCGTCCAAGACGTCATGATGGACGAAGGACCAGAATGGCGGGCGTTCACGCAGGAAGAAAAAGAGTCACGAAGCCGAGTCGGCATACCGACCTCTTACTCAGTTCACGACAAGGGACTTTCAACGTCAATAGACAGGATAGACAGAGACGCGTTCGGGCGAAAGCTGCCGCTGTCAACGAGGCTCCAGATGTGGAGGCTCAGAAAGTGGCAAATAAGGTCCCGCGTCCACTCGTCAATCGACAGAAACCTCGCCCAAGCCATGACCGAACTCGACAGGCTGTCCGACAAGGTTTCAGCACCAGCCGCCGTGAAAGAAAAAGCAGCCCTGATTTATCGTAAAGCTCTGGACGAAGGATTAGTCCGCGGAAGATCAATCGCCGCCATCGCAGCGGCTTCGCTTTACGCCGCCTGCAGAACAACGAGCACGCCTAGAAACCTCAGAGAAATTTCCGAAGCAAGCCTCGTAGACAAGAAGGACGTTGCCAGATGCTACAGGCTGCTGCTTAGGAAGCTCGATTTCCGCATGCCAATCGCTGACCCACTCATCTACTTGACAAAGATTGCCCAGAGATCCAACATTTCGGGGCACATCCAGTCTGACGCCGCAAAAATCATCAACGCAGCAAAAGCCCTGCACGCCTCAGCGGGGAAAGACCCCATGGGGCTCGCAGCTGCCGCGCTCTACATTGCCTGCAAACAGGCTGGCGAAAAGAAGACCCAAAAGGACATTGCTGACGCTGCGGGCGTGACCGAAGTAACCGTGAGAAACCGTTTCAAAAACCTTAAGAGGCAACTGAGGCTGGAGCTCCCCGACTAGCCAGTCTTAGATTTACCCCATTTTTTTGTCTAGCGGAATTACGGCTAAGTGTTACTCGTAGTCTAATGTTAACATGCGGAACGTCTGCAACTTCGGAACTTTCACGCTCATGCATTCACCGTCCCGTTTGAACGGAATGACCCTGCCGTCTGGCTGAGACAAAATTCTCAGAGGGTTTCCTTTCACCCTAACTTTCAACTGAGCGTTGTCGACTGGTATGTTTGGCGTCCCGATTTCGGATTGAAAGTTGACAACGTTAATCAGGAATCTTTTTTCGTCAGACTTGTGAAACAGGACGATTTCGGTGCACCCAGGAGCCACGGCTTCGAAGGAGAAGGGTTCTTTGGCTAGAAACCTTACGATGTTCGCAAGCATGTTTCTGTGCTTAAGCGATTTAGTGGCGAACGTTTCTATTGACGCTGACGACCAAAATATGTTTCCTTTCCCGAACTTTTTGTGAATCATCGCAGGAAAATCCGTAGGGACTCCTGGCGGGTTAGAATGGATGGACGCAAATTTTGTGGAATCCTCAGGACTAGTGTAAGGCAACGTGATCGTCGCTAACACGTCGTCTTTCGGTTCACGTTTGACCTTGATTTGCGAATCTGAAATTGACAGCGGATGGTTTCTCGTGATTTCTGGAAAAAGCGTTTTACCCTTCGACGTTGGCGCAATGTAGGTCGTCTTTTCCTGCGTCTCTTCCAAACAAGAAACATCTAACATTTCTGACAGTTTCGACTTCAGCGAAAACTTGCTGGCGTATATGCTTCCTCCAGCAGCCACGTACCTTCTCATGGCGTCCGCTTCCTCGTCAGAAAGCTTCAGTACGTTTGGCAACATCACGACTTGGTGGCGCGACAACTCGTCCATGTTCTTCTCAGTGATTACGCCGAAGGGAATGTGCTCAGTTCTCAACGTTTCTGCGCAGCCCAACGCTGCGTCCACGTGCGGCAGGTTCCAGGCGTACTCTTCGAGGGCTTCGGGCGAAGGCTGCTTCCCGTTCTCGGCAAAGTTCATCTTGGAGTCGAAACTGAAATAAACCGCCACGTCTTGGCAGAGTTCTCCCCCAAGATATTCTTCGTATTTTCTTATTTCGTCGAAAACGTCGCCTACGGTGCGGTATCTTCTTTTTTCTAAAGCGCCCGTCGGATTGACGGCGTCGATGATTAAGAAGGCGCCGTTGTGGGCGATTGTCATGAAAGCTTGGGCTTTAATCAGCTCCTTAGGCTTCACCGTGGTATGATCGTACAGTCGCGGAAAACAGATCGAAGTGGAAAACGCGAACGGCATGTTCCGAGTGAGGTTGAGAAAAAGTTTGCAGACGAAGGATTGCTGTAGGGCTCCGCCGTAAAAATCACCGTCAATAAAGTCGCATTGTTCCGCCAAAAGTGAAGTAACGCCGTAGCTCCATTTGGCAGGCAGAGTGGAGGTTTGATGCTCAACCGTGGCTTCGGGCTTGTATCTTTTGACAGCGGAAGTAGCCATCGCTGCGAACTCAGCGAGCCACTGTTCCCGTTTTTTCTGGAACTTGGTCCAGTGAGGGTCGTCCCAGTTGACTGTTTCGGGAAGTTTCTCTCCTTCTTCATGAGTGAACCTTTTTCTGCAGTTTGGGCAATAGCAGACAACAGGCCAGAACGTCATGTCGAAGAAGATTCCTTCAAACTCGTAGTTCCGGCACAGTTCCCCAATTTGGTCCAAAACAAACTTTCGGTATTCGGAGTTGGGGCAGCAGACGCCGTAGCGTCCGTCTTGCCCCGGTTTCTGTCTCGACGGTTTCCCGTTTACGTCCATTATCCGCCATTCGGGATGCTGTTCGTAAGCCCAGTTGTTGTAGATTAGGCTGTAATAAACGATTACGTCGATTCCTTCTTTGTGGCATAAGCCGATTACGGAGCCGAGGAAGTCTTTTCCCTTTAGTCCCCTGTGCATGTGTCCCGTCTTCGTTGGCCAGTAACAGTGACCCACATGCGAGTTCGCGTAAACCATGGCTGATTTTATGTTTGCGAGTTTCAGCATTTCCACGTATTTTTTTGGGTCAAGTTGAGACAGGAACCTGTCGTCCCAATCCTCGACGTGCATGTCTACAAGGTTTCTTCGATAACTGTTCCTGAACCACGCTTTATTCTTCATAGTTCTTCCCACTTTATGACCATAATTTTGGCATGAAAATTAATAAGATTTCCAGTTCGCCTTTTGAGGCGTGTCACGCAATTAAAAGTTTTTCCTCAAAAATAGCTTTTCTTTCGTTTGTTCATAACCGTAAAAGCTGATTCAGGTTGATGCTGTCTGGCTATTTTGTTTCGGTTTGGTTCTCTTTGTCTTCTTCGAGCTCCAGAATGACGGGTCCTGCGTAGCCACAGTCATAACATACGTACTGTTTCGGCATCAGCCACACGTCAAACTTGCTTGAAAGTTTAATGTTTGCACTTCCGCATTTTGGGCAGACATCGACCTTCACGGCTTGTTGATACTTCGTTCTGGCTTTGCCGTCTGTGGAACGCAACCTTCCAGCTTCCCTTGTCGACTTAGAGCTTCTTCGGACTGCTACTGCACTTCAATGTTCTCTTTCGGGTATCCTGCTTGGACAAGAAAGATGTTTGCTCTCTCTCGCTGGTCGCCTTGGAGGAGAATCTGGCCGTTCTTTGCCGTTCCGCCGCACGCGCAGAAGGTCTTCATTTTTTGTGCAAGTCTACTCAAGTTTGTTTCTTTGCTGTCTAACCCTTCGATGATGGTCATAGCTCTACGGAATTTCCGTGTTTCCGTGCGTACAAAAATTTTCTGTTGCTCTTTGCTGATTTCGCCACAAACACAAATGTCCTTCGGAAGCCCGCATATCGGACAAATTTCAACCATTACTTTTTTCTAGGCTCCTTGTATGGCTAAACACAACAATAAATTTGGGCATATTTAAGACTTTAGGAAAGTGCAATTTAGCTTATTCTGAGGAAGGAAGACGGCTGAGCTGGTTTAAAACATAGTTTCGGATGTTCTTAGGGTTCGGTAAATCAGCTACTATCCTACCATTCATGACAAGCGGTTCAAGCAAAGCCACGGTTTCGCCATTGCACACTGGGCATTTCGGCTTAAGCTCAGAAAAAGGCAAGACAACATCAACGAAACATGACGGGCACCGCCAAACCTGTTTTTTGCCGCTAAGTTTTCCTCGTTTGGCTGCAGGTTTTCCTTCGACTTCCACGATGTCCAACGCGAAATCCACGGTCGAAGCGTTGCTGATTGACGTTCCGACCCCGAAAGCATCCGCACCAGCTTCGCCAAGAGTCTTCACGCTTTGTTCATCCAGCCCACCTGAAACAAAAATCTTGACGTGCTTGTAGCCTCGGACGTCCAGTTCCCACCTGACCTCCCGAACTATCTCTGCGAGGTCGCCTTTCCTCGACCGAGGCGTGTCAAGACGGACAGCCGCCAAACGGTCCTTCAAAGCCTCAGCAGCCATTATCGCTTCAGCCTTCTCGTCATAATAGGTGTCTACAAGGCACACTCTGGGCACGTCTGGAGAAATCACCTCGTTGAAGGCTTTCCAAGCTACAACCTGCCCGCCCAACGCAATGATGAGAGCATGAGGCATCGTCCCGCTTGGCTCGATCCCGATTGTCTCAGCACCAATGAGGCTTGAAACCCCGTCAAGCCCGCCAACGTACGAGGCTCTGTCAAGCATAGGAGCAATCGCGGGATGCATCCTCCTTACGCCGAAGGCTAGAACAGGCTTGTCTTTCGCAGCCAACCGTATTCGAGCTGATTTAGTAGCAACACCTGTAGACTGGCATACCAGACCAAGCATAGGCGTTTCCAGGACGCAGAACTCGCCGTAAGGTCCCTCGACAAACATAACGGGTTCTCTGAAGCCTCTTCGGTCGTGGGAAAAGAAGACGGTTCCTTCACGCATCGCATACACGTTCACTGGGTATCCCTGAAACAGATTCGCGACCTCTTCGGTTCCGCATAGGATTCCCCAAAGCCAATTTTCTGGAAGGCTGCTTGTCGTGACTTCTGCGACAACGTGTAATTTGTCTTTCTTTTTTGCTTTAAGAATCTCTTTGGTCCGTTCGAAGTAGATGTCTGTTGTCTTCCCCTGCTTGATTTCCTCGTCGTTTGCAGTGTGAAAAAGTCGCATAATCCTCACCAACAATAAAGTAATGCAGAACGAATAAGAAACCTTTTCGCTATGCCTATTCAAAATATCTTCGTCAAACGTGTCTTTAGAAAAACTAAAAGAAAAAGTGGAAAACAACATTACGTTGCGGTTTAAATTACTTAATGTTGCTCATGAGCTAGGAGTATCGTCCGTTTTAATTTTTTTCAGCAGCCAAGCCAGATTCTGGCCGAACCTTTTGACGGTGTTGACTCCTTCCTCGTCTGTTAGGACGTCTCCCTTCGAGCGTCCGAAGGCTATGTTCCAATACGATGAACCCGGAACAATCATCTCTTGAATCATGAAGAAGAACATCAGTTGAGCGAAGGTGAAGTTTTGTCCAGCTCTGCGTGCCACAACAATCGGTCCGCCAACCTTGTGTCTCAAGGGCTTCCCGTGCTTGGAATAGAATCTGCTGATGAGGCTGACGATTTGTGGCGAAGCTGCACCATAATAGACGGGGGAAGCAAGAATAACGCCATCAGCCTCCACAATCTTGGCGTAAATCGCCTCAAAATCATCCTGAAAATGGCATTTACCAGTCTCCGAACAACCTCCGCAGCTGTCGCAAGCTTCAATCTTTTTGCCTGCTAGGCTGATTAATTCGGTGTCTATTCCTTCTTTCTGTATTTCTTCTAACGCTATGTTAGTCAGAATCTCGGTGTTCCCGCCTTGTCTTGCACTACCGACGATGCCTACAACTTTCATTCTTGATCCGTCCTGATTTCTAGTTAAAGACCACTAATCCTATGAAAGATTTTTGGTTTCCTATGCTTCTCCGCAAAGCGTTGATATTCGTTTCCAGTTTTGGTCTGCCCACTGCTGGAGAGCTTCAAGGTCTTTCTGGAACTGCGGCTGGAACAAGTGCCTGAACCGCCCCTGCGGCTTGAGGAAATCGACGATTGGCTTCGGGTTCGGCACCTTGATGTTCATCTTGTACTTGCCTTTTTCGACCTCGTAGACTGGCCAGTAACGGGTTTGGACAGCGAGTCTTGCCAGTTCGATGCTTTTTTCGGAATCGTGCCTCATGCCGAGCGGGCAAGGCGAAAACACGTGCAGGACAGCTGGACCCTTGACCTCTAAGCCTTTCAGGACCTTGGTTATGTAGTCGTTCCAGTACGCAGGCGAAGCAGTCGCAGCGTACTCGATTCCGTGGGCTACGCAGATTCCGATGAAATCTTTTTTGTACTCTGGTTTGCCGGGAATCTTGGTTCCAGCTGGGCTGGTTGTCGTTGCAGCTCCGTGCGGGGTTGCTCCGGACCTTTGGATGCCAGTGTTCATGTACGCTTCGTTGTCGTAGCAGATGTACAGGAAATCGTGTCCTCTTTCGAGGGCTCCGGAGAGAGATTGGATTCCGATGTCGAAGGTTCCGCCGTCCCCTCCGAACGCGATGATGTCAACGTCCTTGTCCCACGCGTTCCTCCTAGCCATGGCTTTGTAGGCAGCCTCAATTCCTGAAGCAACGGCAGCGGCGTTTTCGAAGGCAACGTGAACCCACGGAATGTTCCATGACGTGAACGGGTAAATCGTTGATGCGACCTCTAGGCATCCCGTTGCATTAACTGCCACAGTGGGTTTTCTTAAAGCCTTAAGGGTCATCCTCGCAATGATTCCCGCTCCGCATCCAGCACAAAGTCTATGCCCAGACGTGAACCTTTCTTCGGTTGTTAGCTCTTGTAGTTTGACCATTATTCTCTCACTCCTACAAACTTTAACGGTTCCTTAACCGTTCCGGTCTTTGCGACTTCGAGGGCTTCGTTAAAGATTGCCTTAAGGTCAGAAGGCGTGATGTCTCGTCCTCCCAACCCGTAGACGACGTCGAATGCCTTAAGTTTCTTCCCGTTTTCGAAAAGTACCGATAAAATGTCGCTGCACAAGGCGCCGCAAGGAGCACCGGGACTGTAAGCACGGTCCAAAACCGCTACTGCCTTAAGTTTCTCCATGGCTTTTAATAGTTGTTCAGTCGGGAAGGGTCTGTAAACCCAAGGTTTTATGACGCCCACTTTTTTGCCTTGGCTGCGGAGTTCTTTAGCGACTGCCTTCGCTGTTCCAGCTGTGCTTCCTAGGCAGAGGATTGCTGCTTCAGCGTCTTCGAGACCGTAGGTGTCAATGCAGCCATATTTTTTGCCAGTTAAAGCTTCGAACTCCTTGTTGACTTTGGCCATGACTTTAGGCGTTAATTTCATAGCTTCCTCATGTTGACGTTTCGTCTCGAAATAGTAGTCAGTGAAGCACAGCGCCCCGATCGTGACTGGTTTGTCTGGATTGAGCTCAACGCTTGGTTTCCTCACCGAAAGAAACTTGTCCACGTCTTTGTCACCGTAGACTTCGACTCCTTCTAACGCGTGAGTCAAGATGAAGCCGTCGATGTTCACGGTCACAGGAAGCAGAACATCGTGGTCCTCAGCAATCCTGAAAGCCTGCAGCACCCAGTCGTAGGCTTCCTGAGCGTTCTCGCAGTAAATCTGAATCCAGCCGCAGTCTCTTGAACCCATCATGTCCGAGTGGTCGCCGTGAATGTTGATTGGGGCGGAAAGCGCACGGTTCGCGACTCCCATGACAATCGGGCACCGGAGCCCAGAAGCAATGTAGAGCATCTCGTGCATCAAAGCCAGCCCTTGGCTTGAAGAAGCCGTGAAGACCCTTGCGCCTGTTAGGCTTGAGCCTATGCAGGCGGACATTGCTGAGTGTTCGGATTCCACGCAGACGAATTCGGAGTGAACTTCGCCGTTGTGGACATACTCGCTGAAGGCTTCCACAATTATCGTTTGGGGAGTAATCGGGTAAGCCGCCACAACGTCCACTTTGCTTTGTTTGGCAGCGTAAGCTATGGCTTCGTCGCCCGTTAAGCCCATCACTTGAGCCATTTTACCTTTTCTCCTCCGTCATCGTAATCGCCTTAACGGGGCATTCGTTGGCGCATATGCCGCAGCCCTTGCAGTAATCGTAGTTCACGTCCACAAACTTTTCTTTCCTGACAATAGCGGCGTCGGGGCAGAAAATCCAGCAGAGAAGACAGTTTATGCATTTACTTTGGTCAACATTTGGCTTAAAGGCACGCCAGTCCCCGGTTTTGTATTTTATCGCAGAGCCTGGTTCAAGAAGAATTCCGCCGATCGGCATCGACTTCCATCCTGGTTTAGCTGTTTTACTCAACGCTTGTTGCCTCCTCGTAAGCTCTCTTTATGACTGCAACGTTCTTTTCTCCAAC
>CAZRIK010000054.1:0-2605 GCA_964600125.1 uncultured Candidatus Bathyarchaeia archaeon | reverse complement strand
TCAACTATGACCACGATGTCAGGAGTGTAAATGTGGCTGTGAATGGTTATCGGTTCATCCGAAATCCGCGTGTACCCAGTCACAGGTGCCCCCCTCCGCTCAGGACCGAACTCGGGAAAAGCCTGAACGTACTTTCCGTCGAGCAGAGCCGCGTATGCCAATAAACGGCTGACGGTGACGATGCCTTGCCCACCTCTGCCGTGCCATCGAACTTCAACCAGCAACCGTATGCCCTCCGTAAATACTATTTCAAACTAAATTTGTGGTATCTTCATTGGGAAGGAGCTTATAACTCTACCTAAACTTTTCCGTCTGCTGACGAAGGGTTTCTGAAAAGTAGCTGAACAAAAATAACAGTCAAGCTTAGAACGAATCCGAAAAGGTAAGGAGCAGTAATCGAATATTCCGCCACGATTCCTCCGATTAATGGACCAGCAAAATACCCAAACCCTATCAAGCTCTCGAAAATCCCAGCAGCGCGACCTCTCGAGGTTTCCCACCTTCCTAGAACTAAGGTTATCGAAGCCGCGTAAGACAATGCCGCGCCGACGCCGAAAAGGGCAAAACAGAATGCAAAAAGGGGGAAAGTTTTGCTGAAGGCGATCAGAAGTGAAGCCGCGCCAAAGATCAGCGAGCTGAGAAGGAACATGCCCGTTTTTCCAATCTTTTTTTCCAACCTGTTTGACTGGCTGAAAGTGACGACTCTGGTTGCGCCAAAAGCGAACACTATCAAACCAATGTTGAACGCTGAGATTTTGAGTTGAGACGCGTACGCTGGGAAAAGGGTCAAGAGAATACCGTCCACCGAGGAGAAAAGGAAAATGGACGCAAGCCCAGAAACTAGCGAGTAATTTTTGTTCTTAGTATTTTTTGGTTTAGCCTCAGGTGAAATCCTCAGTTCTCGGTTCCTCGATGGTTCTTTTAATATGATGGCACTTAATGCTCCAAAAATAATTGACGAAAACACAGAGAATATGAATGGCGCCTTAATGTACCAAACTGTAATCAAAAAGCCTCCGACAACAGGACCTATGACCATGGCTGAACCCCACGAAAGGTTGAACCTTCTGAGCGTGTCCTCGAGCTTGGACTCGCTTGAATCCGCCAACAGCGCTTCAACAGCAGGCCAAAAAATGGCGACGGATGACCACTCCAAAACCTTGGCGAAAACAAGCATGGAAACCTCTTCGGTGAAACTGTACAAAAGGCATGAACAGCCGTAAAGGATTAACGCAATGAAGACAAAAAATTTCCTTCTCATCCGGTCGCACAATGTTCCTGCGACAAAAGGCAGAAACGAGTAAACCAAGCCTCCGGCTGAGCCAATTATTCCAACAATTAACGGTGAAGCTTTTAGAGATTCAGCGTAGATCGGGACAGCTACAGTGACCGCGCCCATCATCATCTGGCATACGAAGGATGTTACGAAGAGAAACGTCAAAGAGCCTTTTTTTAGGCTGATATTGTCCACAGCACCACATTGAACGGAAGAATTACTGTGAACTAATAAAGAATTCTATCGAACGAAAACGAGTCCAACACTTGTTAATTGCGGTTCTGAAAATAAAAAAATAAACAAAAAAGGGGGTTGGGGAGTTACGGCTTAGTCGAATTCTCCGCCGCCGCCGCCGTATTCGCCTCCACCCATGCCTCCTCCTGGACCTCCAGGCGGAGTTGGCGGAGCCCTCATTTTTCCAGCAGCGATAACGTCGTCGATCTTCAATAACATACAGGCTGCTTCTGTGGCTGACTTTATGATCTGTTTTTTGACAGCTAACGGCTCGTAGACGTTCTGTTTTTCCATGTCGCTGACTTTGCCTTCGAACACGTCGACGCCTGCCCACTTTTCGCCTTTCTCGTGCCGAGCTCTGAGCTCTGACACTATGTCAATCGGGTCGAGCCCTGCGTTCTCGCCGAGAGTCGTAGGCACACTTTCAACCGCGTCAGCGTAGCCCAAAACAGCTAGCTGCTCTCTTCCGGGTAGTGTTTCAGCGAATTCTCTGAGAGCTCTAGCAACTTCTACTTCAGGTGAGCCACCGCCGACCACAATCTTGGGTTCTTGGACAACGTCTCGGACTACACAGAGGGCGTCGTGGATGGACCTTTCTGCTTCGTCGACGATTCTTTCGGTTCCTCCGCGGATCAGTATAGCCACCGAACGGGGATTCTTGCATCCCTCGACGAACGTCATTTTGTCGTCGCCGATTTTCCGTTCCTCGACAATCGCAGCGTAGCCTAAATCCTTCTTTGTCATGTCTTGCAGGTTAGTGACCACCTTTCCACCTGTGGCTTTAGCCAGTTTTTCCATGTCGGATTTCTTGGCACGTCTCACTGCGAGAATTCCTTTTCTGGAGAGGAAGTGCTGAACCATGTCGTCTATGCCTTTTTGGCAAATCACGACGTTCGCTTCGGTTGCGGCTACTTTTTCGACCATGTCTCTGAGCATGTTTTCTTCTTCGTGGAGGAAGGCTTCCATCTGCTCTGGGGTTTCAATGTTGATTTTGGCGTCAAACTCTGTTTTTTCGACTTCAAGTGCCATGTCTAACAGCGCGATTTTGGCTTTTTCGACACGTTTAGGCATGCCTGGATGGACAACTTCCTTGTC
>CAZRIK010000053.1:0-13022 GCA_964600125.1 uncultured Candidatus Bathyarchaeia archaeon | reverse complement strand
GCGTAGATGAGCCAAAAACTTTCGGACATGGCTAAGCTGTAAGACAAGTACTCCAGCCAAGCGTGTGGGTAAATGAACAAGGTTATGAGCAGTTCCAAGGGATTAACCCCGGCGGTTATGCCTAGGGCAGCAAGGACTCTTCCTGTCGAGTAAAGAACGAAGCCGCCATAAAATGCCCCCAAACCCGGCACAAACATTATTATGCAGTGTTTTAGGTTGTTTCCGAAGATGAACTCGAGTCCGACGAAGTTGAGCAGTTCATCTATCTCGTCAAACTGTCCCGCGAGGTCTTGAGCCTCCGAAGCTCCGATGCTGGACATGGCTCCCGACGCGGTTATGGCTAAGCAGAGAATAAAAGCTATGAGCAACACCATGATGCGGGTTCTAAAAGTGGCAATCTTCAGCCCTCTGCGAAGTTCCATGACTTGTCCATGGGGTCTTTCGTATGGCAGCTGCACAGTTAAAGTGGCGCCGCAGTTTGGGCAGAATTGGGCTGCCGCATCCTCGGGCAGCCGCATTCCACATTTTATGCAATACCGCATACGGTCTTCAATGAACGAGTGTTTGGCTTGCTGAAAAACCTATCGTAACTTTAAGAACTTCAGAAAATTCAGCTTTCTAGGGCTGACCAGAGGTGGTCGCTTACTGGTCTGACAAGGTTTTCCGTGTTTCCGTCGTCGCGGACGAGAACGCGGCTCGACGGGTCTTCTGTGAACTCGCCGATGACTGTCGCTTTGACGCCGTTGTTTGCCAGCTTTCGGATTATTCCTTCCGCCGATTTCGGGTTTGCTGAGATGAGGAGGGCTCCTGAGCTGATGAGCTGCAATGGATCGATTTTGAAGAAGCTGCAAATTTCTTTGGTTTCAGGATGAACATAGATTTTGTTTTTGAATATTTTAACTCCTAGCCCAGATGCGTCAGCCAGTTCGTGGATTCCGCCAGCTACTCCGCCTTCGGTCGGGTCGTGCATGGCTGTGACTCCGCCGAAATTGTAAGCTAAAACCGCCTCTCTGACGACGCTGATTTGGTCATAAAAGCTCTTGGCTGAGTTTAGAAGGTTAACGTTCATTTGTTTTTTGAGCGTCCCGTATTTTTCTGTGGCGAGGATGGCTGTTCCTTCTATGCCCGTTCCTTTTGTGAGGATCAGTTTGTCTCCGGGTTTCGAGCCGCCTGAAGTCACGTATTTTCCTGGTTCAGCTATAGCCATCGCGCAGCCGACGACCACTGGCCTTTTTAGTTCAGGCGTGACTTCTGAGTGTCCGCCTATGACGGCTATTCCGAGCTTTTTGGCTGCTGAATCGATTTGTCGGCAGATTTTTTCGACCGTTTTTTCGGACGATTTTTCGGGCATCAGAAGGCACGAAATAAAGAACGCGGGTTGGACGCCGAAGGTTGCGATGTCGTTGGCGTTCACGTTCACTGCGAGCCAGCCTATTCTTTGTTCAGCTCCCGTTATGGGGTCCATTGAGGAAATGAGGACCTTGCCGCCCACTTTCACTAACGCCCCGTCCACTCCTAGGGCTGGTCCCAAGATTACGTCGGGATTTTCTGCGCCGAGATACCTGAATACAGCTTTTTTTAGGGTTTCAGGCGGAATTTTGCCCTTTTGAAGTCTCACTTCTTTATGGCTCCTCGCTGCAGTTGTGACTTGACGTTTTGTTGGACACACTGAAATGGGAAGTTTCAGCCTATTTATGTCTTCTCAAAAAGCTCAGGGGAACGATGAGGTCTGATTTGTTCAACAATAGAATTTGCTGTTTGAACAACAATTGCTGTCTTAGACCCTATTCTGATTTGATCAACAACAGTTTTTCAATTATGATCATCATTCGGTGACCAGCAAAGACCAGCTTTGTTTTGCGTGACAATAGAATTTTCCGTTTGAATGACAATACACAGTCCTTGAGCCTGTCTGATTTGGGGCGCAACTTTTCTGTTGTTTTGGGGCGCAAACAAGGGCGCTTTTGTTCCGTGAAGAACCGTGAAGGCTGCGAATAGGGGGGTTTATATATAGTCTCGTCCGATTATCTGACCATCCCCATATCTGGTCTGTTTTATGTGACGTTCGAGTTTTCTGTTTGTGTGACAAAGGATTAAGTTCATATTAGTTTGGTAAAAGCTTAAACCAAATAGATTGCTCTCCAGTTTCAGCAAAAAAAGTGTTAACTTAAATATTGTTCGTACGCAATTCCATGTTTGTGGGTAATGACAGCTCTGACCCTACTGATTCATAAAGCATGATGTGGATCTTGAGTGCGGAACCCACACCTTATATCATTGCTTACTTAGGTTTGTAGACCTGTAGAGTTATATCCGTACTTGTTTTTTCTCTAGATTCTATGTTTCAAGGGTACGCCAGAACTCCTCCAGCATGTGAAGATACTCGCGTGCTCTCTCGGCTGCTGAAGTCTTCAGAGTTGACCAATTCTCAAAAAACTCAAGAAGAGCAATCACGAGTCTCTGGGAACCTTTCTTCTTAAGATAGTCGATTGCCTCCAGTCTTGTCCTTGGAAGAACACCTGTCTCCTGATAGATGAGGTATGTTAGACAGAAGTACACTATCTTCAGTCGAATACTGATTATTTCAGCCAATCTGCTCGAATCGTGAGGTAGAGTAAGGTAGTGTCGGATAGCAAAAATCTCGTCGCTCCTCATGATGCCAACGTATGTGTCGATGTCTTCGGCACTCGGCTTTGGAAAATCGCACTCACCATAAATCACCCTAGAGTAGATGAACTGCAAATTTGTAGCGCACAAGGCTTTTGGGAGACGCCTTAATTCCTGTTCTTCGACAATATAGACTGAAACATTTTGATAATCTGAGAGGGCATTTCTAATGTCATCTAAGACTTCTCTGTTTATGTTATGAACAATTAATGCAAAGTCGTAGTCGCTATCAACTCTTGCTTCTCCTCTTACACGACTACCCATATGAACCAAACATTTGAGGTTTTCTCCCAATTGAGAGCTAAGTTTGTCCCGAAAAACGTCAATGTTCATCTGAACCACTTCTGGTAGCTTATTTCTCCTTCACCAATTAGAAACCACAAATAGTATAAAACCATGTTCAAATTCTTCAAATTTGTGAGGCTTCAATTAGGTTTTGGTTTGGGTTTGAGGAAAAATTAAAGCATCATTCTTGTGTACACTATCTTGTTTGTTTTTATTTCGATGGAAACTGAGATAAGAAGCGAAAGCCGATTCTTAAAAAGCGCTAAGACAAAAGAGTACATGGTGTTCAAATGACAAGCCTCAGCAACATCAAGGTTGTTCCAGTAGCCTTCGAAAGCTTAGGCGTCCGCTCCATGTGCACTTATATCGAAACGTCTGACATTAAGGTTCTTTTGGACGCAGGTGTCTCGTTGTGTCCGAACCGTTTTGGGCTGCCTCCTCATCCCAGGGAGTACGTGGCTTTGAGGGAGTGCCGAAGCAGGATGCTGGAGCTAGCCGAGAAAGCGGACGTTGTGACCGTCAGCCATTACCATTTTGACCACCACACGCCTTCGTTCGTTGACTGGGCGAACCACTGGTCTTCAGCGGACATTGCTGATAAGATTTATGCGGATAAAATCGTTTTCACGAAGAGCTACAGGTCGAACGTTAACCCCAGCCAGAGGCAACGGGGGTGGATGTTCCACAAAACGTCTGGAAAAAAGGCTTCAAGGCTCGAGTTCGCTGACGGCAGAACATTCAGGTTCGGAGAAACGTCCATGAGGTTTTCTGCCCCGGTTTGCCACGGCGAAGAAGGCTCAGAGCTGGGCTGGGTACTGATGACGGCAATTGAACACAAAGAGGAAAAGGTGCTTTTCGCGCCCGACGTCCAAGGACCCATGTCCGACCGAACAGCCAAACTCGTCCTAGAAGAAAAGCCTATGCTGGCTATTGTTGGTGGTCCACCTGTTTACCTTGTCGAGTATAAGGTTAGCCCACAAAGAATCGAGTAAGCAATGCTGAACCTTGGAACCATCGCTGAAAACGTTCCAGTTACAATCTTGGACCATCACATCCTCAGGGACGAGAACTGGGCGAAAACCGCGCAACCCGCCATCGACAAGGCGTCTGGCGTTGGACACCGAATACTGACAGCAGCTGAGTACACTGGGCAAACGAACAGACTCTTAGAGGCGCATAGAAAAATCCTTTACGAAACTGAGCCGCCTTCCCCAGAATTCAAGGAATGGACGAAGATTCCCATACAGGAAAGGAAACGTGTGACGCCGCCAATCTAAAAAGGTCGTTAAACGTAATTCTCTAGGTTTTTTCGGTTTTTACGCATTTTCGGATATAAACGAGTCCACGTAAAGCCTAATGTCCTCGAGAACAGCGGACGGCACAGGCAAGTCCTTCATCGTTTTCAAGCCAGGCTCAGCGTTGACGACCTTGGGAATTGAATTCACGATCATGGCTGCCGTCGCGAGGTCGCCGTGCACGCATGGGCTGATATTCTGGTGTATGTTGGGCGTGCCCTCGATTGTGATTGAATCGTATTCTTCTCCTGCGCCAATGTACGCCTTAAACAACAACGTTATGACGGGCTTGCCGTCCATTATTCCGCGGACTGATTGCCTTAAGCCAGCAACCTTCCCAGTTTCAACCTTAATGGCTTTACTTTCAACAGGCTCCTCAGCGACGACAGGTTCAACGGCACCTATTTCGACGGCTTGAAGATTCCACCTCAAAGCGTCAGCAATCATCGCAACCGACTGCTCCAAGCCAACGTGACCCGTGATTTGTTTGCCCGCGATCTTTTCTCTAAATTCTTCAACCGAAAGCCCAGCGCCAATCTTTTTCTGGAAAGGCACCCTTCGGCCCGCCGCGTCCATGACCCTTTCAACCTGAATACGCCTGATTTCTTGGCAGACGCTTGTCAAAGTAATCGGTAGAGCGTCCATGACGAACCCTGGATTGATGCCGGTGCCCAAAACCGTGACGCCGTGCTTTTTTGCCAGTTCGTCAAGTTTAGCCGCCAAATCGCTACTTGAGACATAGGGGTACGAAAGCTCCTCGCACGTTGAAACCACATTTACGCCGTGTTTGACTATTTCTTCGAGTTGCGGATAAACGTCCTTGAGAAAAGAAGACGTGGCGTGAACGACGACGTCGGGCTTTGCTTCTGACAGCAGTTTTGCTGCGTCATTCGTTACGACGACGCCTAAGGGTTTGTCGGTTCCCATGATTGAGCCTAAGTCCTGTCCAACTTTGCTTGGCGAGGAGTCAACTGCTCCGACGATTTCTACTCCCTTTTTCTTTATGAGCAATTGTGTTATGCTGCAGCCCATCCATCCTGCGCCGTAGAGGACCACTTTCAGTTTCGGTTTTCCGTATAGTTCGCTGTTTTTTGTCAACTTTTGTTTACGCTCCGACCTTAACATGTTTGAACACGAATTTGGCTTTCATATGAATACCGATAGAGACTAATAATGCTTGAGGAAGAAGGAACCACAGACTTGTCTAAAATTTCTTCGTAACATATTCGACAATAGATTCGAAGACGAATTTTCCGTCGCCATATTTCGTTGGCTTCCCGTCTCTGGTCCAGTCTGGTTGCTGCCATCCGTAGAAGGCTCTTTCAGGGTGAGGCATCAGCCCGAACACGGTTCCGTCTGGGTTGCAGATTCCCGCGATGCCATAGAACGAGCCATTCGGGTTATACGGGTATTTTCCTCCTGCGCCTCGTCCTTCCTCGTCGCAGTATCTGAGGACAAGCTGATCGTTTTCCACGAGTTTTTCGAGGCACCTGTCTTCAACGTCTTTCGGGAACATGAACCTGCCTTCGCCGTGAGCAACAGGCATTCTCAGAACTTTTCCTTTCGGGATTTTCCTCGTGAATATGCAGTTGCCCGAGTTTTCGTGTTTTAGGTAGACCCACCTGCACCTGTAACCGATTGGCACGTTCGTCGCAAGCGCCGCCTCGGGATACTGGCTGATTCCGTCGAATGATGGTAGAAACCCAGCTTCAACAAGAACTTGGAAACCGTTGCATATGCCCAGAACAGGTTTACCTTCGTCAACAAAGGCTTTTAAGCTTTTACCAAGCTTTGCAGAGATGCCTTTCCCAAGAATGGCTCCCGCCCTCACATAGTCGCCGAAGGAGAAGCCGCCTGGAAACACCAAAACGTCGTATTCGATCATGTTGTCTTCCTTGACAATCTCGTTTAGATGGAGGATTTCCGCCCTGACGCCGAGGTCTTCGAAGGACCGTTTTGTTTCAGCGTCGCAGTTTGTTCCGCCAACCCTAACAATGCATGTCTTCATGTCTTTCTTTTTCATTTGTCACCCTCCGAAGGTTTTCTTCCAAGCGCCTCGCAACTCGTCCAAATCAGCCTCGATGACTGTTTCGCCGCTTAAGCCATGAACTGATAAACACTTTTCTTTTGTAACCTTGCCAATGCTGGCGAAGTTTGCGCCTTTCATCACTGCCTCGAACTCTTCTCTCGCTTTTTCGGAAACTTCAACCAGAAATCGGCTGTTCGATTCAGAGAACAGGACATAATCGTTTCTTCTTATGGGTTCTGATTGAGGAAATCTGGTTAACGAAACATCCAACCCTAAACCGCCAGAGAACGCCATTTCGGCTGCTGCCACAGCTAATCCGCCTTCAGACAAGTCGTGGCAGGCACTTACATGTCCAGCCTCGATGGCTTTCGAGACATAATCCATCGTTCTCTTTGCCTCGTTCAGCCTGACCAGCGGAACTGAACGCCCGATGAAACCTCGCCTCCGATAGTATTCTGAGCCACCTAGCTCAGCGTAAGTCTGCCCAACGAGGTAAAGAAGGTCTCCTGATGCCTTCAGGTCCATTGAAACCGTTTTCCGAACGTCCTGGATTATGCCAATCGCGGTTATCAGAAGCGTGGGCGTGACTGGACCTAAAGGCGACTCGTTGTAAAGGCTGTCTTTGCCCGAGATGAACGGTGTCTCGAAGCCCTTAGCGAAATCATAGCAGGCTTCGCAGGCTTTGACGAGGGAGCCCATTCTGCTGGGTTTTTCGGGGCTGCCCCAAACGAAGTTGTCTAGAAGCGCTATTCTTTGCCCGCCTACCGCAACATTGTTCCGTACGGCTTCATCGATGTTCGAAGCCGCCATCCAGTATGCGTCGATTTTCCCGTACTGCGGGTTCATCCCGCACGAAATCACGAGCCCACGGTAAGAATCATCCAACGGCTTAATGACCGCAGCGTCGCTTGGACCCGCAAGTTTTCCGCACAGAGGCTTCAGGACCGTGTTTCCCTTAACCTCGTGGTCGTAGGACCTTATCACAGCCTCTTTGCTGGCGACGTTCGGCGAAGACAGCAAATCAAACAAAACGTCCGTTAAGCCTTTAGGTTCATTAAAACTTGGCTCAACATGCCCTGTTTTTTGCCATTCAGCCCTTCTCTGGACCTTCGGAGGGTTAAAGAGGAACCCCATATCTATTTCAGCAACGACGTTTCCGTCGTAACTTAACATCAAAACTTGCTCAGACGACAAAAATCCTATGTCGGTGGCTTCAACGTCTTCGGATGCGAAAATTTCCAAGACTTTCTTCAGGTTCTCCTCGGGCACGGTGACAAGCATTCTTTCCTGAGATTCAGAAATGTAGATTTCCCAAGGCGGAATGTTCGGGTACTTCAGTGGGACTCTATCAAGATCAACGTTTGCTCCGCACCCGAACCTGTGAGCTGCCTCGCCGAGGGCGCTGGACAGTCCTCCGCCTCCAAGGTCGGTGATGGACGAAGCCAGCTCCATGTCTCTAATCTTTATAATGGCTCGTTTGAGCTTCTCCTCCTCTATCGGGTTGGCAATCTGGACAGCTGGTCTAGAAACTTCCTCGGATTTTTCGGTGAGCTCCAGCGAGGCGAAGGTTACGCCGTGGATTCCGTCCCTCCCCGTTCTTCCCCCAGCCAAGACGAGGCGGTGCTCCGGCTTAGCGTCCTTCACGTACTTCTTTACTGGCAAGGTTCCGATGCATCCGCAGTAGACGACCACGTTTCCCGCGTAACTATCGTCGAAGTAGATGGCTCCGTTGACGGTGGGGATGCCCATGTTGTTCCCGTAGCTCCCAATCCCAGCGACGACGCCTCTGTAAACGTACTTGGGGTGCTTGACGCCTTGAGGTAATTTATTAAAATCGTAGTCGAGTGGTCCAAACCCGAGAACGTCGGTGCAGGCAATGGGGTCAGCCCACACGCCGAGTACGTCACGGATTACCCCGCCCGTCCCGGTTGCGGCGCCGCCGAAGGGCTCAATGGCTGATGGATGGTTGTGGGTTTCGACCTTCGCCGCGACGGCTATGTCGCCTTCGAATTGGACTATGCCCGCGTTGTCCTCGAAAACTGAGATGCACCACGGCTTGTTCAGCTCACGCGTGGCTTTGGCTATGTACGTCTTGAAAAGAGAGTCAATTTCCTTGCCTTCAGGCGTTATGACTGTTCCCTTGAAGGTTTTGTGGAAACAGTGTTCAGACCACGTTTGACCCAGCGTCTGGAGCTCAACGTCCGTCGGGTTCCTGTTTTTTTGAGAAAAATATTTTTGTACAGCCAACATTTCGTTGAGGTTAAGAGCCAGACCCAACTCTTCGCTGATTCGGACGAGCTGTTGTTTATTGGATTCTGTGACGTTAACTTCGTATAGCTCGAACGGAACCTCTTTCTTCAAGTACGGTTGTCGGCTCATCGGCTTTCCTCTACGCGGATAGTGTAATTGTCTTTCACGGGGTTAGCGAGAAGCCTGCGGCACATTTCGTCAACCAGCTTCTCCGCAGCCTCAAGAGACGAAGCCTCGACGTGCAGCTCGTAGACCTTGCTGACCTTAACGGACTCAACCGCATAATTCAGTTCCACAAGAGAATCCCTTGTCGTTTCGCCTTCAGGGTCAGAGTGGCCTGGCTTAAGACCAACCTCAACCCTTGCTACATATTGCATAAAAAAAGTAAAAGCTGACTATATATTAAAGCCTTATTAACACAAAACCGTCAACATGTAATGAAATTGTATAATATTTTTCTTAAATTAACAAAAAGAAATTCCTAAAAAAGACATGAGCAGAATAGCTGCCATGTAACATTATTCTCAGTGCATGTACATTCTCTCTGGCATTATTCAAAAAATGACTGAGCCGCAAAAGACTTTAAGCTGAACCGTAACGTTTGATGTTTCCTTTGATGAAGAACAGTTCTACGATGTCGTCCATGAGCGCATCAGGCAAGTAAGACTTCATTTTTTCCTTTCTGACTGCTTGCTTAAGAAAAAATCTCGCTTTTTTCTTGTATCTCCGTTTAACTTCAGCTGGGTTCACGGATTCTAAAATTGGCCACCACTTTCTCTTATGAAAATCGCTTAAAACAGGCACCCTTTCATTATCCCGTAATCGAAAAAGTTCATAATAAAATGCGAAATCAAAGACGTAAAAACCAGCCACTTCTCTAATTGACAGGATAAAGTCGTTTGGCGTAATTGTTTCGTGACCGTAAGGACCTTCCACTTCGTATTTTCGTCCAGAAATCTCCTCGATTAACTTCTGTTCTGCAGACATTTTCCCCATAAATAAGGGGGTGTTCAAAGTATTAAACGATTATCATAAATGGGTAAAGAGACTCTTTCAAAAAGTTTTGATTTTGGGAGTAAAACGGGTAATGGTATGAACCTTTTTCTCCTTAGCGCCTATTTTTTCTTTGAAGATTTAGCTAGTTTTTGCATTAGGTTGTCGTAGGCGTTTCTGTCCACTGGGAAATTGACCGCCTTTCTTTCGAACGATGAGAGGATGATGGCGTTGATGATTTCTATGGAGTTTCGTCCGTCTTCTCCGGTGACAGGCGGCTCTTTGTCCTCGATCAGGGCTTCGCAGTATTCTTTTATGACGGTTGTGTGCCCACCTTTGTCTTCCGTTTTCGGCTTGATTTCTTGCCACAGGCATTCGGGTCTTCCGCTCCAAACTTTTTTGTCGGCGATGCATTCTCTAAGGGGTTTACTCATGACCGTCCATTTGGCGTCTCCGTCGGATTCGATTTTTCCTTTTTCGCCGCAGATTTCGAGCCTCGTTGCCTCAACAGCGTCTACTATGCTCGCTTGGAGTGTTCCGTGGGCTCCGTTCTCGAACTTTATCGTTGCGGACGCTATGTCCTCGACCTCGACGTTGTGGTACATCGTGTCTATCTGTCCCATGAGCCTCGCGGGCTTTCCGACAAGCCACTGAAGAAGGTCGATGTTGTGAACCGTCTGGTTAATTAACGCCCCGCCGCCTTCGGTTTTCCATTTGCCCCTCCAAGCGTCGCTTTCGTAGTAGGCTTGGGTTCGGAAAGTGCAGGCTTCCATGTTGACTCTGTAGATTTTGCCGATTTCGCCACCGTCTATGAGATGCTTTATTTCTTTGTAGACTGGAAAAGTCCTGTACTGGAAGACCACGCCTAGCTTCAGTCCCGCGCTTCTGGCTTTGTCAACCATCCTGTCGGCTTCGCTGACCGAAATCGCCATGGGCTTCTCGACTAAAACGTATTTGCCGTGCTCCAGAGCCTTCAGCGTCATTGGGCAGTGCAGGAAGTGCGGAGTGCAAATAGAAACCGCGTCCAAGTCTTTCCGTTCAAGCATTTTTTCGTAGTCCATGTACCATTCGGCGCCGTACTTCGAAGCTGCCGCCCGTCCTTCAGCCTCATTTATGTCAGCTACAGCCACAAGCTCTGCGTTCCCGCAGGAAACGATGCCTTCCATATGGGTTCTGCCGATGCCCTTCGCTCCGACAACGCCGAACCTTACTTTTTCCATGCTTTTCACCTCAACCTTCACTTTACGAAGAATAGTAAAAATTTTTGTTAAAATTCTTTTAAGATATTTTGACTGGCTGCCCCGTTTCCATCGAAGTGTTGACTGCTAATGTAACTTCAAGCGTCTTCAATCCGTCGGAGTATGGGCACAGTATCTTTGAGGCATCATTCAAGCGGACGGCGTCTATGAAACTGTTGTCCTCAATCTCGAAGATGTTTGGTTCGCCCGGATACTCCTCGTGCCACTTGTCCACCTGAAGCAGCCTCAGGTTGTGCTCCCACTTCGTGAACAAAGCGGTCGTCCTCAAGGCGAAAATCCTTAAGCCAATTTCGCCGTCTCCAGCGTTTGTTGAACACGAAGCCCAAAGGTTGCCGACTGCTCCGCTGCGGAATTTCAGGTTAACCACGCTGGCGTCCTCGATTGTGTAGTTGGGCGGCGTTCCCTTGTTGAAGCCTTTCGCGGGAAAGGCGTGAACCTCCGAGACTTCTCCACAGAGGAAACGGGCAAGGTCAAACGTGTGCGTCACCTGCTCGTGAATTTGTCCTCCGCTCTTGGTTTTGTCGACCCACCAGCTAAAAATTGGGGCAGAAGAATCGAATTTTGGGGAACCGCTTATCCAGCCCCCGAGCAGAAGGATAGGAGGGTCCTCTCTGAGCACGTCTCGGACTCTTTGGACGCCTTTTCGGTAACGGTTCATGTAGCCGACGCTTGTGAGAATCCCTTTTTTTGCTGCCGCGGAAGCGATGAGTTTCGCCTGATTGAGGTCCAAGTGGAGGGGTTTCTCAACAAAGAACGGGATGCTGCGTTCAATTGCCTCGTATTCTATGCCGTGGGCGAAGGGTGGCACACAGAAGTATGCAACATCAAGCTCGACCGCGTTGAACATGGCTTCAGCGTCATCGAAAACTGCTGCTTCTTGACCGTATTTTTGTGCTACAGTTTTGGCTCGTTCAAGGTTGACGTCGCAGAACGCTGAAAGAGTCACAAACGGGTTTTTAACGAGACCCCTGAAATGAGTTTCACCGATTCCTCCGCAACCCACGAATCCGACTCGTAGCTTGTCAGCCATCACGTCATTCCCCCAAAACTTTACATGAATTTTCTAAGGAATCTTACACATTCAGGCAAAGTTACGTTAGGGTCTCCGGGGACTCCGCATTCCAAAGCCATGTAATATTTGAATCCAGCTTTTTTGAGGGCTTGAAACGGCTTTTTGAAGTCTGTGTGCCCGTGTCCCGGAAGCAGCCTGTTGCTGTCCGCGAGGTGAATGTGGACGATGTGGTTTGAGGCTGTTTCTATGCTGGATGTGATGTCCGCTTCTTCGATGCTCATGTGAAAGAAGTCCGCCATAATCTGGACTTGCTCCCTGTTGACTTCCCCGATTATTTCGACTGCCTGTTCAAGCCTGTTGACGAGGTGGGTTTCGTAGCGGTTCAGCGGCTCCAACATCAAGTAGACGCCCAAGTCGTCAGCGGTCTTGCCTAAAATCTTGAACTCTTCCACGAGAATGTTTTTCTCGAGCCGCTTAACATCGGGCTGCCAAGGATACAAGTCCGATATCTGGGGACCTCCAAAAATCGGAGCGCAAATGACGCCTACGCCGCCAAGGTCAGCGCACATTTTCAGCATGCTTTTTGTTCCTTCCATCGCTGCTTCACGCGTTTTTCTGTCTGGTCCGAGGAGACCATTTGGTGTTCCGCACACGGTTGAGAACTTGACCTTTGAGGAAGGCAACGATTTTTTTAGTTCATCGAATTTTTGGGGCATCACGCTGCAGCTAACTTCGACTCCTTCGTACCCATATTTTTCGATATTGCGAAGTTTTTCAGGAATAGTTTTTCCTAGAACAAGGTTTTCTTGAACAGCCAACTTCATTCGAATCAACCTTCTATACATTCTGAAAACAGAATATGAATTTGAAGATATAATGTTTCGGTTTAATTTTACGTGGGTCTTTCTTTCCACAACCTGACCGTCTCGTACCACAATATTGCGCACGCGGCGAACCCGAAAATGATTGCCACGAGGTTGTGTATGCTGCCGCTGTAGCCATACAATGTGGAGCACAGAACTAGGTAGACCAGAAACATCGTGGAGAACCACACGGAGTAGAAGAGGTAGCGGGGAATCATGAACTTCCCGAGCCTCGTGAAAGACCTTAACACTCCGACCTTAACCTCGCGCGACAGAACGTACTCTCCCTGAATCGTCTTTTCGACCACCCCCAGAGAGTGAAGCTTGTCCAGATGGTGAGCGGCAACGCTGGGGCTCGAAAACCCAAGT
>CAZRIK010000052.1:0-13331 GCA_964600125.1 uncultured Candidatus Bathyarchaeia archaeon | reverse complement strand
TGGCTTGAGGTTGTCCCGTCCAACAAGATTTTCGCGTGGGGCGGCGACCACCTGCTCATCGAGCACAGCTACGCTTCGCTGAACCTCGCCAAGAACCTTGTTTCAGACGTTTTAGCGGCGAAGGTTGCCTCAGGTTACTTCAGCAAAAAAGTGGCTTTTGCGGTTGCAGACAGAATCATGGGCCAAAATGCGGCTGAAGTATACAATTTCTAGTCCTGCCAAGATTTTCCAAATTAAGTTTTTGGAAGCAGAAAAACAATTTCAATTACACAATTTGGTCCCTCCCCCGTCAGTTGGTCTAAACGTTCACGGAATGCAGGTTCAAGCAGAACCATGTGCGCAGCTCTTTTGGGTTAAAAACGACTGTCTCACCCGTAAAATCATGAAAAATTCAAATCCGTACGTTGGTGGGGCTGGTCGTATTAAAACTGAGTTCTAGTCTTTTCTTCATGTACCATATTTCAGGTTAAAATTTTTCTTATTAAATTGATCTGTCCTTCATTAATGGCTTCGATTGTTTTTTCCATTTCCAGCACGAATATTCGTGCCTGTTTAACACTCTTTTCAATATTTTCTTTTTTAAGTTCTGTCGGTATATAGTATTGCATGTCTATTCGTAGTTCCTTAGCATGAGACAAATCGTTTACTAGATCTTTTTTAACTATTCCATGCCCAGCGAGAAGATTGGCAACAGCGATACTGCAATCATGTATCTCTGACTTGATTCCCATCTTCATTAATAGTGCGTAGAGTGCGAAATACCTTGCATAGTAGGCTGTGGTGGCTATCCATTCAACTTCGCCAATCTGTTCGACCGCGTTCATCGAATTCAGTGAACCCTTCGCCTTCTTCAGGTATTCTTCTGCCAGCCTCTGACTTGGCTTTACGAGTTTAATGCCCCTTTTCTGCTCAAGACACCATGTTAATTCTCTATTATACATATGACTTCCACAACAAGTTAACAAATAAGTCTGGATTTTCTAGGATTATGTGCCCCTCGACTATCTCCTTTATTAATGGAATGCCATATTTCAATCCATCGCCAAAATTCTTAATAGAAGAAGCTTTAACGTTAATTTTCTTTCCGTAGATTTCTCCAACTTTTATTATCTGTTTCGACTTATCATCTGGCATTTCTCCCAGAATAAAAATATCTATGTCGCTTTCTTCGGTCGCATAGGACTTCGCCCATGAACCAAAAAGAATAAGAGAACCTCCGTCAGGGGAAGATATTTCTTCATAGATTTTTTTAACCAAAAAATGCTTGTTCAAAAATTTTACTGTTTCAAGTGTTTCAGCGATTGACATATATTTTTCCACTATTGTGTTCTCGAAATTGAGGAAGTATTCTTTATTCTTTCCAGTTTTTTGTGATTTCAGGATTCTGTCACTTTCTAGTCTTTTCAGATGAGGAATTAAGGTGACATGTGAAATGCCCAAGTACTTTGCCATCGCTCGAATATGGATTTTTGCTTGATAATTCGTTCTATACAAGGAAATTATGTCGAATTGATTGGTCGATTTTCTTACCACATGGTATATTTTACTACCAATAATATTTAAAGTTTCCTGAAGTACGAAAAATCATGCAACAACAGCTCGTCATCTGAGACGGGATTATAGTCACACCTAAACCACGATAAGTTGAGTATTTGGTGGGGCTGGTCGGATTTGAACCGGCGACCTTTGCCCGGAGACAAGGCTATGCTTGTTCCTACGGGTTTCTCCGTGCTCCAGAACTTCTTCATCCCATGTTCTGGTCCGCAAACCCGTTCGTCTGCTTTCTGGAGCCCTTAACGGTTTGGCCGTTCGCGGCCAACTGTCGTCATTCCGTTCCAGCAGCCGCCTCGATGGCTGGCTGTTACTAGACTACAGCCCCACAAACCAAACTTTTTTGGCGCATCAACATATATGCGTTACGTTCGATATTTGTTGAGTGAAACGAAAGGTTAAAAAACAACAAGCATTCACATATCACGGGTTGCCGGCCACAGGGCGTGGGACCCACCCGAACCCATTCCGAACTCGGAAGTTAAACCGCGCTCCGTCCATGGTGTTAGTGCAGTCTTCGGCTGCGTGAAGCCAAGGAAGCTGGCAATCCACTCATTCTGAAGGCTTCGGACAAAAAGTGGGATTCTCCCTCCTGTGTGGCTGCATAATTTTGGCGTGATGCCGAGTTTTCGGGAGAATTGCGGTCGGTTCGTCGATTTTTCATTTTTTGGAATAGTTAACGTTAAAATCATACAGTCGCATTACATTCTATCCAATTCCAACAGTCTTGAGGAATAATGAAACATGAGCGTTGTAGAGTATCTGGAAACCAAAGCAGACATCCTCAGGTTACACAGCATAAAAGCCACGACAAAAGCGGGGTCAGGGCACCCGACGAGCTGCCTGTCCTCCGCGGAAATCGTGGCGACCCTTTTCTTTAAGGAGATGAACGTTGACCCCGAAAACCTTGACTGCGTAGACAACGACGAGTTCATCCTTTCGAAAGGTCACGCTGCCCCACTCTTGTACGCTGCCCTAGCTGAAGCTGGCGCTATCCCGAAAGAGAAACTCTTGACCCTGAGAGAGTTCGCGTCCGAGCTGGAGGGGCACCCGGTTCCGAGGCTGAAGGGCGTGAGGGTCGGAACAGGCTCCCTTGGTCAAGGCTTGGCGACTGGCATAGGGATGGCTTACGCGAAGAAGCTGCGCGGAGTCAACCGCCGGGTCTACGTTCTTCTCGGCGACGGCGAAATGGCTGAGGGCTCGGTGTGGGAGGCAATCAACTTCGCGGGGCGGCTTGGGCTTTCAAACCTGACCGCAGTAACGGACGTGAACCGCCTTGGCCAAAGCGGACCCACGATGTACGAGTGGGAAGCCGAAGCGTATGCTGAAAGGATTGCAGCCTTCAACTGGAACGTGTTCGTCTGCGACGGGCACAGCGTCAAAGAGCTTCTTGAAGCCTTCGGCAAGGCGAAAAGGTCGAAAAAACCGTCCTTCATAGTGGCGAAGACCGTGAAGGGCAAAGGCGTCAGC
The DNA here is from genome assembly GCA_964600125.1 of uncultured Candidatus Bathyarchaeia archaeon. Lineage (GTDB taxonomy): Archaea > Thermoproteota > Bathyarchaeia > Bathyarchaeales > DTEX01 > JAGTRI01. The sequence continues at coordinate 10,310 of CAZRIK010000052.1, read as the reverse complement.
TTCCTCGAAAACGTTGACGGCAGACATGGGAGACCCCTGACAAAGGAAGAACAGGAAAAAGCCATCAACGAAATCGCGCCGAGAATCCGAAACATTGACCATCAGCCAAAGAATTTTATCAAAGCAACAGTCCCAGCGAAGGGTCCCATCACTGAATACACAGTTAAAACAGACTATAAAATAGGCGAAAAGGTCGCGACTAGATTAGCCTACGGTAAAGCCTTACAGAAACTTGGGCGAACGAGCAGGAACATGGTTGTCCTCGACGGCGACGTTCAGAACTCAACGTACACGATATACTTTTTCGAGGAGTTCCCCGAACGGAGCCTCCAATGTTTCATTGCGGAGCAGAACATGGTCAGCACGGCGGTCGGTTTGCAGACCCACGGGCTCGACGTGTTCTTTTCGAGCTTCGCCTGTTTCTTGACGAGAGCCTACGACCAATTGAGGATGGCGGCGTACTCCAGAGCTAACCTGAAGGTAACGGGGTCGCACGCGGGCATATCTATAGGCGAGGACGGTCCGTCGCAGATGGGCTTGGAGGATTTGGGCATGTTCCGCTCCTTGATGAACAGCATCGTCCTTTACCCGTGCGACGCTGTGAGCGGCGAGAAACTTACATGCCTCATGGCGAACTACAGAGGCATATCCTATCTCAGGACTACACGTCCCGCGACGCCCGTAATCTACGACAACAAAGAAGAATTCGTCGTGGGCGGCTCAAAGGTTCTCAGGCAAACCAGAAACGACAAGGCGACGATTGCGGCTGCCGGAGTGACGGTGCACGAAGCCTTGAAAGCCTACGAAAAACTCAGACAAGATAACGTTGCCGTTAGAATCATAGACTGCTATTCCGTGAAGCCCCTGGACGAGGCGGCGTTGAGGAAGGCAGCCGACGAAACGAAGCACATTATTACTGTTGAGGACCATTACGCGGAAGGAGGACTCGGGGAAGCCGTAGCTTCGTTGGGTCTTAAGCCCCGCATAGTCGCCGTGAGGAAGATGCCCCATTCGGGACCGCCCGAGATGCTTATGGCTGAGCAGGGAATCGACGCCGAAGGCATAGCCGAAGAGGTCAAAAAGGTTCTAAGTTGAGGAATCCATTGCCTGCTTTACCATTTTGGTGTCTCTGAAAAAGGTTAATGTATGCCCCGAAACAATACTGATGGTTGGTGCAAAATTCTTTCGGAGTGAAGCTCGCATGACCGTCGTGTCCGTGGTGTATTTCGGGAATCTGCGCGAATTGCTGGGAGTTAGGAATGAAAAATTCATTGTTGACGACGGGACGACCTTGATGGACTTGCTTGTGAACCGCATACCTAAACGGCATCCAGGAGTCTCTGAAGCTTGGGTAAGCACCCTTTTCAGGAAAGTAAAAGGCGAGGTTTCGCAGAACAAAGATGGCGTCCCAGTCCTCAGCAACTATATCGTCACGTTGAACGGCAGAACAGCAAGCCTAGGAGAAAGATTGAAGGAAGGCGACGAAGTGGCGGTAATGCCTCCCTTTGGCGGAGGATAGCCCGAAAAGCTTTGGCGGAGCGGTTGGTGGTCTTGGTGAAGGTCAAGGTTTCGCGGCAGCTCGACCCTTTAGGTTCGTTGGTTGATGAGCTGAAGAAGTCATCGAAAGAAGTGGGCGCAGTAACGGTTTTTGTGGGAGTCGTCCGAGGGAGCCGCGGAAAAGAGAAGGTCATCAGACTCGAGTACGAGGCGCACGAAACCTTGACGCAGCAGACAATAAAGACCATCATCGAAGAGCAGAAGACGAAGCGCGGCATAATCGACGCAATCGTGGAGCACAAGATAGGTGCAGTTCAGGTCGGCGAAGAAGTCATGTACGTCCTCGTCGCGTCCAAGCACCGAGAGGAGGGACGCAAAGCCATGGCGGAGCTCGTTGACCGCATCAAGCGCGAGGTTCCGATCTGGAAAAAGGAAGTAACAGAAAAGGATGCTTACTGGGTCGAAAATCCTTAAAGCCTTTTGAATTGTGTGCGTCTTCCTATTTTGTTTTCTTTCTTTCGGATTCTATTTTCTGTTGGTAACCAGATTTGACGTAGGCTTCCACGGGGTCAATCGGCAATCCTCTTTCTTGCCTAGCCACGTAGAGGATGGGTCTAACGTCGGTTAGGAAGGCGTCCAGCAACGTTCTGTTCGCAAGCATGATTTCGTTTCTGTTCTGAAGCCTAAGGAGGCTGGCTTCGTCGATGATCAGAGCCTTGGCGTACGAGACCATGAGCGAATCGACCGAATGCAGAACCGCGTGGATACGGTTTTCAAGCGCCGAACTCTGGTCAATAACGTAAGCCCAGTTCTTTTCGGGCACAGGATTGCCTACTACGCCTCCGAGGACCAGCTCGTGGTAGATGCTGAAGAGCTGCATGTTCGGCTCAACAGCGTGGTCGTCGTCCGCAGCGTACCGAGTGTTGAAGTGGAACCCGCCAGGCACCTTTTCTTCTATGAGTCGGGCTACTATGTGCTCAACGTTGACGCCGTGCGGATGATGCCCCAGGTCGATGAGGACTCCCGCCCTGTCCCCGAGGCTCCGCGCAAAATCCGAAGCTACGCAGTAATCGGAGACAACCGTGTGGTAGGTTCCAGGCTCAAACAGCTTATACTCGATAAGCATACGAACCGAGCTCGGCATGTTTCGGTAAATATCGATTAGACAGTTTTTGAGGTTGCGCTCAACGGTACGCATGTTCACCTGACCCGGATACAGCGACCCGTCTGGAACCCAGACTGTGATTAGTCCTGTGCCGTATTTTGCCGCTATTTCGGCGCTTATCACGCTGTGTTCGACGAGACGCCGTCTAGTTTCAGCGTCGTTCGATGTCATGCTGCCGAAGTGCGTGCCCTTCATGAAGTAGGTTGGGTTTATGGCGCCGATTCCCAAGCCCAGCTTGTCCGCGTAGTTTTTCAGTTTTCTGAACGAGTCGGCTTTGATCTCGTAGAACGGAGCGTTGTCAGGGTCGTCCCAGCCCATCTGGAGGCTCACTTTAGGCGTGGCTCCCGTCAGCTTGTTGACGAAGGCTGCGTCGTCGAACTTCTCGTAAACGTTCCTAGCTGCCCCGGGAGCTAGGTATCCGCTGAACCGTCCGCCTCCGAAGGCTCCGAAAATCCACGAAGGCACCTCAACCGTGAACTGCTTGATTTTTTCTTTAACCTGTTCTATGTCGACGTTTTTCTTGGCAAGGTCTCTCCCCAAAAGATCGTATTTTGTTTCCAAATCTTTTTCTTTACTTTTTGGCATGGTTCGACTCACTTCCAAGCGACAACCGAACATTGGATGACTGCTTAATGCCTATACAAATAACGTCCTTATAAAAATAACATCATGATAAAAATCGAGTATCGCCCGAATTAGGCTTTGTCAAGTAAAGAAAAATCGCTTCCGCGGTCTTTTTTCTCTAGATTTAATAGGCTGTTCCCGAAAATATTAGGGTCAAGCGAGATTGTTGCAGGAGGATTGTTGCGGAATGAGGTTGTCGCGGTCGGAACTCGAGCGGTACAACCGCCAGATGCTGATTGACGGTTGGGGAACGGAAGGGCAAATGAAACTCAAAGACTCCTCGGTCGCGGTTGTGGGCGTCGGCGGCTTAGGATGCGTGTCGTCAACGTACCTTGCAGTCGCAGGCGTCGGAAAGCTAATTTTAGTCGACAGGGACAAAACGAGCCTGAGCGACCTGAACCGCCAAGTCCTCTATACGCAAAACGATGTCGGACAATTCAAGGCTGAAATGGCCAAAAAAAGGCTGGAATCTTTGAACCCGGAGGTTGAGGTTGCAGCCGTTCTGGAAGAGGTCTCGGAAGACAATGTTTCAACGATTATTGGTAATGTGGATGCGGTCGTCGACGGGCTTGACAACTGGAAAGCAAGGTTCACAATTAACGATTACTGCGTAAAAAACCGCGTCCCCTTCGTCCACGCAGGCGTCTCCCAATTCTACGGGCAAATAACCACCGTAATGCCGGGGAAGGGACCGTGCCTAAGATGCATCTTCCCGAAAGAACCTTCAGAGACAAGGACGAACCCGGTCTTCGGAGGCACCCCCTCAGCCTTAGCCTCACTTCAAGCCATGGAAGCCGTCAAATGCCTGACAGGAATCGGGAAACCATTAGTGGGAAGAATGCTGTTCATCGACGGAGAAGAAATGACGGTAGAAACAGCTGAAATAAAGAAAAACCCAAACTGCCCAGCCTGCAGCAACATCTAAATTTTATTTATTCACAGTAAACTGGTGCTCCGGCCGGGATTTGAACCCGGGTTTGCGACTTTCTCCTGCCTTTTGTGGGCGTCGAGAGGCCGCCATACTTGACCGGACTATACTACCGGAGCCTTGTTCTGTAACATTTTTCTCATTCGTTGTTGCGGTATTTAGCCCTATCGTCGCACGTTCTTCTGTTTTTGTCTACTTCTAGTAAAGTAAAAAACCAACATGTTCATTAAATCGGCAAAGTGAGTATTTGACTATTAAGTTTCAGCAGCTCTGGAAGTAGTGTCACTTGAAAGGAAATGGCGAGTGGAAGACGTTTCAGGGTGATCATTGCAGAACTGGACGCGCAGAGATGCCTGGTAACATTAAGAACCCAAAGGTTGTCTGGGACTTGGACACGTCCGCCAGCGAATTGTACTTTCTCGTTAACTCGGACAAGATGAGCGAGCAAACCCGTTCTTTCGAGCTGGCTGACATTCCAGAATGGGACGGGGGGATGGAAGAACATTGGGGTCTGCGGCCTGCCAAACTGGATGTGAGCGGGGACGGAACATTGCACGACGTCTCTGGGACGCTTTTCTTCGACGTGTGGGGAAAATTCCTTTTGGAGGTTCCGGGCTGCCAGAAGATACGTTTCACGAACACTTGGGCGGGTCCCGGACAAGCTAATTTGCAGCTTCTGTCGTACGAGAATGGGATTGACAAGCCTAGAACAGTTTGGGAAACCAGGTTTGAGCCTCTGGCGGAAGCTCCAATGCTGGTCGTCGTTGATGTGGACGGAGACGGACAGCTGGAAATCGCTGTGTCCCACTGGCACGGAGTAACCGTTTATGGCCTGAACACCGGGGCAGTGAAGTACCAAAAAAATTACCGCGACAGCGACCATGGCCGTCAGTACGGCCATTTCAGCGCGATCACGTTTCCAGACGGCAAGGTGGCTCTCCTAGTGGTCGGCGACTTTTCACCCCACATCAGTGTGCTGATGGTTCGGGATGGCAAGCTTGAGGTGCTCTGGTACCGCGCATTCGAGAATGACCGCAACCAAGGCATCGACCGTCGGGCAACCATCAACCGTGTGGGTCCCGAGCCTGCTGACGATTATGACGGAGACGGTCAAGTCGAGGTAGTGATGAACTTTTTCAACGGCGCAGGCGACGACCGCTGGCACCTCATCGGCTACGACGCCCTGAATGGCAACGTGAAATACGACGTCAAAGATTTCTTCTTGGATGGCGCCGTTGACGTTGACGGCGACGGCCAAAAAGAATGGGTCGGACGCTGCTACAATGGTCGCGCCCTCAACACACACGCGCCCCTACTCGTCCTCAAACCGACTGGCGAAGGTCAGACACGGGAAATCTGGAGTCAGCAGTTGGGTCGCTGGTCGCTGCGTCAGATTCTGCCAAGGTTAACGGTGCGAACCTTTCAGCCTATAGGCGCAAGGGTACTCGAACCAGTATCAAGCAAGAATGGACAAGGGACGGGAGTCACCCTTTTCTTCAGCGAACCAAAAACCGAATCAAACAGCGAGAAGCTGTCAGCCTTAAGATTCTGTTTGGGCAAGCCAACTGTTTTGTGGACTATTGAAGGTCCATCGGACAGCAGGCTGGACGCGCTTTCAGTCCGCGACGAAGGCGCACTAGTACGGCTTGAGCAACCACTTAGCCGAATTGTGGAGATGCATGCCACAAATGCCAGACTTGAAGCCTTAAGCCAGAAAAGATTGGTCTACTTTGCGCCGCAACCGTTGGTCCTTAAAGACGGCAATGAAAGCTACATCGTTGTAGCCACATCAGCCCGTCAGATACGCTGTTTCCAGTCTCAAGACCAGCAAAGGCCAAAGATGCTTTGGGCTTACCCGGGGAGACCGATGGCGACTGACAGATCTTCCCCCAGTTCTTGGCATGGTCTGGAAGCTGGCGACATAGACGGCGACGGCGTCTCTGAGGTTATTTACGTTAGCGAAAATTCTAAAGGCGGAGCCCGCATCGTCGCCAGAGACTTGAACAGCACAATCCGTTGGCAGCACGATTTTCCAGAGTTTTGCGGTTACGTTGCGGAATGGGGTGACAGCATGACGACCTTTTGGGCTGTCGGCCATTTCATCAGAAGTGACCGTTTGGACGTTTTTGTCAGCAACCGCCGTTCGACCATGCACAGCGACGAGTCTGCAGTAATCGACACACGGAAGAACAGCATAGTCTGGCGCAAGGACACGCTTGAGGTGCGCGAACCGTGGACAAGCGCGTCGCAGCACACACGCGGGTATGGGGGTTCACTTCCTGCGATTACAGACTTCGACGATGATTGTCTAGACGACATTGCGCTTACGTATCCATGCGAACTCTCGATAGTGAAGGGCGGGGACGGCTGCCAACTCTTCGTCGAGAACATGGGTCCCGTGGCAGGCACACAGCCAATCAACTCGACAGACTTTTCTGGCATCTGGCTAATAGGCGGAAAGCTTTTAGTCGCGGACCTTGATGGCGACGGAACGAAGGAGTCTTTGGTGACGCACACTGGAATGGTGATAGCCTTTAGGCACCGTGACAGGCGTAGCCAGATGGTCTGGCGAACCGAACCTGGAGACGGCGTTACCTGCTTGCCTGCCTTAGCGGACACAGACGGCGATGGCGTCCTTGAAATTGGTCTGCCGGGGTGCCGCGACGGCTTCCGATGCGTGGACTCCAAGACGGGAAGGGTTCTCTGGACTATTGCTGGAGGCGCCTCCTCCAACTGCGTGGCATGCGACATCGACGGTGACGGGCGAGAGGAGTTTCTGTATGCTGACGGCAAATCGCTCAAAGCGGTCAGAAACGGAAGGGTCACGTGGGAAGTCAATCTTCCCGCAGCTGTCACTCAACTGGCTGTTGCGGACGTGGACGACGATGGCGCCTCGGAGGTTCTTGCAGGCGCCGAAAACGGGAAAATGTACTGCATAGATGGCGGTTCATAGAAAAGGTCCAATATTATTGGAATGATAAAATTGTGTTCTCTAAATCAATACAATTTCTGTAAAAACTCTGGACTTCTATCCTCTAGCAATCGGCCCGTTTTTTCATGATCTTCTGTTTCAGGATCAGTTTCATTTGAGAAGCAGGGGGTTTATCCACGCTGTCTTGCCACGTTCGTCCGTAGCTTCCACCCGTACGTATTCGCGGAAGTGGCTAACTTCGACCTTCACCTGTTCTATGCCTTTCGGGCTGAAGGCGATTTCGGCTTTCCACGACTTTCCGTCAATGTTTGCCGACGTGACTCCGCCTTCCACGTTTGCTTCTACATTGTTGTACATGCGTGCCATCCCCTTTCTTTGAACAGGCTCCCTCCAAGCCTTCAGCAGCTCACGAAGGTTGTCCACGTCGAAGCAGAGTCCACTGCCGTCGTGCGAAACTATGTTCACCCTGAAGACGGGGAAAAACCTCAAGTGGACTGCACGGCTTGATATTTTAACCGCCCGTATTTCTGGTCCCGTGGAGGAGTAGAACTGCCCCGTCTTCAGTGATTCAACCATTTTCGCGGGGTCGTCAGCCTTCAACACTACCCATCCTCCGTCAGCATCGATAGGCGGAACAGTGTACCTGTGAGCGTCGTCCACGGCGAAGCCCCAGCACTTGGCGCCTGACGACAGAAGCGAGTCCCACTGGGTTACGGCGTAGCCCTTCGCCACCTCGACGTCGCACCCCGTGTTGTAGACTTCAATTCCCGCGTAGTCCTTCAAGCATACGAGGTCTTCGTGCACTAAGCTGGACCACGACGGGTGGGCGATGAACGCCAAGCCTCCTGCGCCGTTGATTCTGTCGATGGCTTCCTGCGGGCTGCTGAGGTTGCTGAACCTCGGGAGATCGACGCCTACGCCGACGATATGGTACGGCTCCTCAAGCCGACTTGCTCCCTTCGACACCTCTATACCCGTGAGAAACGCGCCCTCTCGGCTGTTGATGTGGCTTTTCGTCACGTTGCTGTGGTCCGTTACCGCCAGTAATCCATACTTTCTTGAATGGTAAAAGTCGGCGACCTCCTCCGGCGAAAGGAACCCGTCCGAGGACGTTGTGTGACAGTGCAGCGAAGCCTTGACCCACGATTCGTCAACGTCCAGCCTATACATGGTGTGCCACCTTACACTCGCAAACGCGGTTCACGCATTAAAGCCTTTATCGAAACACCTAACGTGATTGACGGCGGCAATTACAAAAATTTATGGATTTTAAAAAACAAAAAAAATGAAAAAAAAAGAAAAGAAGGCGATAGTTGCCTAGTATCCTCCGGGCATGCCAGGGGGCATTCCACCAGGAGGCATCTCTGGTCCTTTAGGCTTGGACGCGGCGATTACGTCGTCTATTCTGAGGATCATGCATGCTGTTTCGGAGGCTGATTTTATGGCGTGTTCTTTGACGATTGCTGGTTCGATGACGCCCTTCTTCCGCATGTCCATGGTTTTTCCGCTGAACACGTCGACGCCTATCGTTGCTCCTTTAGGATTCTCGTGGGCTGCCCTCAACTCGGAGACGACGTCAATGGGTTCAAGCCCAGCGTTCTCCGAAAGCGTCCACGGAATAACCTCTAGGCTTTCCGCGAAGGCTGTCACTGCAAGCTGTTCTCTGCCGCCGACTTTGGGCGCGTAGTCCCGCAGTTGCTTGGCTAGCTCAGCTTCTATTGCTCCGCCGCCTGCAACGATTTTGCCGTGTTCGACGACGTCGCGGACGACCGAAAGCGCGTCATTAAGTGCACGTTCAGCTTCGTCGACCATCCTTTCGAGTCCAGCTCTGACGAGGATCGTGACTGACTTCGGGTCTTTGCAGTCCTCAACGAAGATCATCTTGTCGTTGCCTATCTTGCGTTCCTCAACAAGCCCTGCGTCCCCGAGGTCTTCATGTCTCAGGTCGTCAAGGTTCACCACGATCTTGGCTCTGGTGGCTCTGGAAAGCTTTTCAATGTCGGACTCTTTAACCCTCGTCGCAGCCATTATTCCCTCTTTAGCAAGGAAGTGCTGAGCCATGTCGTCGATGCCTTTCTGGCAGAGAACGACGTTTGCTCCTGACTTCTTGATTTTGTTGATCATGTCCTGCAGCATGTGGGTTTCTTGGTCCATGAAAGCCTTCATTTGGGACGGGTCTTTGATTCTTACCTCGGCGCTGAATTCGGTCTTTTCGACCTCTAGAGCGGCGTTAACAAGGCATACCTTTGCTTTCTCTATTCTCTTGGGCATTCTTGCGTGTGCGGCTTCTTTGTCTATGATGACGCCTTTGATGAGGCTGGTTTCGTAGAGGCTTTTGCCGACTTTTTTCACGATTTGGATTTGGTCGATGTCTGCGACTTTTTTGTCTCCGCGCTGTTCCGTTATCTGTTTCACTGCTTCTATGGCGACATCTGACAGGTGACTTTTTTCGTAGCCGACGATTTTGCTTGACATTGATGTTTCAGCGATTTTCCTCAGTATTTCGGTGTCGTCGAACGCAACGTCCTCAGCAATCTTGTTGAGTATCTTGACCGCCATGTCTGCGGCTTTCCTGTACCCGCTTACGATGGAGGTTGGGTGGATGTCCTGTTCCAGCATGCCTTCAGCTTTCTTTAGAAGTTCGCCTCCGAGGACGACGACTGTCGTTGTGCCGTCGCCGACCATGTTGTCCTGGGTTTTTGATATTTCGACCATCATCTTGGCCGCGGGGTGTTCGATGTCCATGTCTTTCAGGACTGTTGCTCCGTCGTTCGTGATCGTTATGTCTCCAAGGTTGTCAATCAGCATCTTGTCCATTCCGCGTGGACCAAGCGTCGTCTTCAGAACCTCAGCGACTGCCTTTGCTGCGGTAATGTTTGATTTTTGTGCTTCCTTCTTTCTTGTTCGTCCGGTGCCTTCTCTCAAAATTAAAACTGGCTGTCCACCTTGCATTGTTAAATATGCCATTCTGATTTCCTCATGTATCTTCTTAGTATGTCCTAGAAACATTCAGCGTCCTAAATATAAGTTTTTCAGTTTATGCCAAAAGAAAACGAAGAAAAACAGAGAACTTTGCCCTGATTTTATCTTCCCAGCACTTTTTCTGAAGCGCGTCTGATGTCTTCGGCTTTGATTGTTTTTCTGCCTGCGTGCATGGACCAGTC
>CAZRIK010000051.1:0-13430 GCA_964600125.1 uncultured Candidatus Bathyarchaeia archaeon | reverse complement strand
CAAGAAGTTTTAATAATGCGGAATCGTTGTTTAGAAGATACGGGAAACAAAGTTAAAGTCGGTGATTTATGTGGCAAACTGCGAAAAATGCGGATTACCCCTACCAAACAGCGCTGAATACTGCCCTAATTGTGGCGCTACAGTCAGGAGAAGACGCGAAATGCCCATCCCCATAGCTGCTCCAACAGTGAAACTTCTCGAAGCAGGCTTGCTCGGAGCCTTCCTCGCAATCATGATAGGTTCTTTCGCTCCGTCTGGAATTAAACTGTATTTCCTTCCCTCCTTCATCGGAGCCTTAGTTTCGATTTTTCTTTTCAGAACCAGAAGGCTCGATGAAGCTGTAACAATCGCCCTTGCCGTGTACATCTTCTCGGATGCCATAATCAACGTCATAAATTTGGCTTCTCTGTACTTCAGTAACATGTCGTGGATAGATTTAGCAGGCCAGATGCCTGAAATATACGATGAACTAAACCAAGTACCAACGCTGTTGGACGTACTAATTTACGCCATCGACCCAATCAGCGCCATAGCTGCAGCATACATAGGACTCAAGATTGCCCCAAAACCCCGCATAATAGAAACCGCCCCTTACCCGTACGGCAAAAGGGACGAACAAGGCGGCATCGTCTACTCCGTAGAAAACAGCAAGCGTAAACCTTCGGACCATTTTCCTCACAAGGTTTAAATACTATTTTCTTAAGGTCTTCTATACTTGTTAGTCTAGACTGAGTGACCGAATTGAACGTGCCCAAAGAGATTTCCACGTACTGCCCGAAGTGCAAGACGCATACTTCACACGCTGTTACACTTTACAAGGAAGGAAAGAGACGAGCTCTCGCCCTCGGAGAACGCCGCCACAAACGTGAAAGAAGCGGGTACGGCGGACAAAAGTATCCTATGCTGAAGCGAAAGGCAAAAACCACCAAGAAACAGGCTTTCAAGTACAGATGCAGAAAATGCGGGTTCACGATACAAAGAAAAGGAATCAGGCTAAGAAAAGTGACTATCCAATAACAAAAAAGGCGATGAAGAAAAAATGAGTCAATGGGACAAAATCATACCTAAACCTCGAACAACATTTGTTCAAGTAAAATGCCCAGACTGCGGAAACGAGCAGTCAATCTTCAGCCACATGGCAACCGTTGTCCACTGCAACATTTGCGGGACAACACTCGCCGAACCAACTGGCGGCAAGGCTAACATCAAGGGCGAAGTCGTAAAAGTTTTGGAGTAAAGAAAAAAAGTTGTCCTTCCCAAGAAGAGAAGAGTGGCCAGAGATAGGCGAACTCGTCATAACGTCAGTCAACGAAATAACGAATTACGGCGCTTACGTCAAGCTAGACGAGTACGAGAAAGTAGGCTTTCTGCACATCTCCGAAATCTCTTCAAGCTGGGTAAGAAACATCCGCGACCACGTTCACGACGGAGAAAAAATAGTCCTGAAAGTTTTGAGAGTAGACCCTGAAAAGCAGCACATCGACCTTTCCCTGAGAAGGGTAACAAGAAGCGAGAAAAGAGAAACAAACCTTCTATGGAAACAAACAAAAAAGGCTGAAAGCCTCCTGAGAAGCGCATCCCAGAAACTGGGTATACCCGTAGAGCAACTTCACGAAAAGGCTTGGGTGCCGCTTGAACAAGCATTCGGAACAGCGTACGGAGGACTGGAGAAAGCAGCAAGAGAAGGACCAGACGTTCTCTTAGAAAAGGGGCTGCCTAAAGAGTTGGCTGAGGCTCTTGCCGAGATTGCCAAGGACAAGATTAGAATTTCGGTAGTCAAGACAAAGGGAAACTTGAACATCAGCTGCCTAAAACCAGACGGCGTCACACACATCAGGGAAGCTCTAAAAAAAGCCCAAACGGTCACAACGTCTCGTGGAGCGAAAGTTGAAATATTCACTGTTTCCCCGCCTAAATACCGAATAGAAGTAACGGCGAGCGACCACAAAGAAGCAAACGACATCATGAAGAGGGTCGCTGACACCGCTATCGAAGGCATAGTGAAGGCAGGGGGGCAAGGAACCTTCGAAAGAGGATAGCCTTCATGGTGTGGCTGACCAGAAAATGCACGCAATGCGGAAAATACACGTTTAAGCAAGACAAATGCCCATATTGCAGCGGAGAAACCCGCATACCGCATCCAGCCAAGTTTTCGCCCGAAGACAAATACGCCATATACAAGGGCATGATGAGGCGGCTTAAGGAATGAAAGAGACAACAATTACGGTGAAAGAAAAAGTAGAGCCAAAAAACGCCGTTCTAATAGAAGGACTTCCCGGACAGGGAATGGTCGGAAAAATTGCCGTCGAATACCTCATCAAATGGTTGAAGGCAAAAAAAATTGCGGAACTGTACTCCCCGCATTACGCTTACTATGTTCTAGTAAACAAGGCAGGCTCAATTAGGCTGCTCAGGTCCGAGTTCCACTATTGGAGAAACGAACGTGGAGAAAACGACCTCATCCTGCTGACTGGCGACACCCAACCCCAAACGATCGAAGGCCAATATGAAGTGGCAGACGCAATTTTGGGGTTCGCTGAACAAAACAACGTAAAGTTGATCATAACAATAGGCGGATACCGAACAGAGGTTAAAACGGAGCCGCAAATTTACGTGTCAGCAACAAGCCAAGAACTGCTGTCGAAGGCTTCAGACTCGGGAATAAAAAGCAGCCCGCCGGGAAGCCCGATAGTGGGAACAGCTGGGCTGCTCATTGGATTAGCGAACCTTCGTAACCTCGAAGCCGCATGTTTACTTGTTGAAACGCCAGGCTATCTGCCTGACCCGAAGGCTGCTAAGAGCGTCGTTAAAGCGATTTCGAGAATGCTGAACGTAGACGTTGACCTTTCAGGCTTGGACAGCGAGATCGCAAAGTCCGAACAGATCAAAGAGAGAATGCGGAAAATCGATGAACAAAGAAGGGTCACTGAAAAGACAAGGCGCAGAATAGAGGAAGAGAAAATCTCGTACATTGGCTAAGCGACGAAGTTTCCCTGATTCTTAGAATACCTTTGCAGAACCCTTTTGAACTCTTCAAGGTCGCTGATTGCGTGGTTAACAGCGCTGATGTGAGAATTTATCATCTCGTACAATTCCGATTTTCCGCTTGCCTCAACAAGATCGTCCTCGAATTGTTCAGCCACGAGTTCTGTGAGGTCGCTTCTTTTAGTCACAGCCTTTAACGTGTCGAGAATCTTTGTCTTTATCTCTTCAACAACAGCATTCGGAAGCTCCCCCTTGTTGATTTGATCCGTAATCTCGAACACGACTTTTTCAGCTGACAAAGGCAGAAACCTTTTAGCGGCAACTTCGCCCCTTGGAGTCAAAAAAACCAGAAGCGGAACCGTGTCTACGCCGTAAAGCTCAGTGAGTTCGTCGTTTTCGGGGTCGTCAATGTTGACCAGGCGTATGTGTATGTCCTTCCGTTCTTGACCGAGCTTCCTAGTTATCCTAGAAAGTTTCCTCTCGTTCTCATGCATATCGGAATAGAAATACATTACTTCAACTTTGCTTTCGTTCAAGATTGCTCTCACACTTGATATCCTAATATTTTTTTTTAAAAAAAAGAAAAAAGAGAAAATAGTTTCGTTGGACTGTTGCCCTGCTAACCTTTGACAGGTATTTCTTTGACCACACCTGCAGCGATGGTTGTTCCCATGTCACGCACTGCGAATCGTCCCAGCTCCGGAAAATCGTTGTAAACCTCTAGACAAATTGGGCGAAGAGGCTCAAATTTTACCAAGGCGCTGTCTCCAGTCTTCAGGAAAGTCGGGTGTTCTTCGATTGTTTGCCCTGTTCTGGGATCCAGCTTTTTGATCAGTTCCGAGAACTTGCATGCTACCTGAGAAGTGTGGGCGTGCAGAACCGGAGTGTATCCAGCAGCTATAGCCGTCGGATGGTGGATGACGATTATTTGTCCAATGAACTCTTTTGCCACTGTTGGCGGATTACTTGGGCTCCCAGCTACGTCGCCTCTTTTAATGTCATTCTTGGCGACGCCTCTTATGTTGAAGCCGATGTTGTCACCTGGTTCAGCCCTCGGAATCCTGACATGGTGGGTTTCCATAGATTTCACTTCGCCCGAAACGTTCGACGGCATGAACACCAGTGTATCGCCTTCTTTCAGTACGCCAGTTTCGACTCTTCCGACAGGCACTGTTCCAACGCCTGTGATGGTGTAGACGTCCTGTATAGGTAGACGTAAGGGTTTGGTAGTCGGTTTCGGAGGTATCGTCAACTTGTCCAAGGCATCGTACAGGCATGGTCCAGTGTACCATGGCATTTTGTCGCTCTTTTTGACTAGGTTGTCTCCAGTCCACCCTGAGGTTGGCACAAAGTTAATTACAGCCGGGTTGTAGCCGACAAGCTTAACCATGCGGCTTACTTCGTTCTTGATCTCGTCGTATCGTTCCTTGCTCCAGTTGACCGATGGGTCGTCCATCTTGTTTATGGCAACGACGAGCTGCCTGACTCCTAAAGTAAAGGCGAGGAAAGCGTGTTCTCTTGTTTGTCCGCCAGGGCCTATTCCAGACTCGAATTCGCCTTTCTTGGCTGAAACGAAGAGTATGGCGGCGTCCGCTTGGCTGGCGCCTGTAATCATGTTTTTAACGAAGTCTCTGTGTCCAGGAGCGTCGATTACTGTGAAGAAGAAATGGGGAGTCTCAAACTTTAGGAAACGGAGGTCAATCGTTATTCCTCTTTCTCTTTCTTCCTTCAGGTTATCGAGAACCCAAGCATACTTAAAGGCGCTCTTGCCCATCTTGGCTGCTTCCTCTTCGAAAGCTTTGATTGTTCTTTCGTCAACCACTCCTGACAGATAGAGGAGGTGGCCTGTTGTTGTGGATTTTCCGTGGTCAATATGCCCAATAATCACTAGGTTTAAGTGCGGTTTTTCTGATTTGCTCATACTTTATCCTCCATTTTTCACTATTTTTTTCATTATGTTTTGGTGGAAACGGTTAAACATCAGAACGATCCGTTATTTTAACTTTATCCCTAAGGCTTGTGCTTAAGCTACGCCTTACTTCGAAATGGAGAACGCTATTTGTTTTGTTCAAAACGACCGAGATGATGAACTGCATGTAACATGTTTAGAAACGACCATTTACCGATTTTTAAAGAAGATATTTACGCTTGTGAACTTTTAACACACTTTACTTCAGGCAATATCTTTGGCAAAGGGAACAAAATTTGATGTCCATAATGTTTATAAACAGTAATGGTGCAATGGATTGCGGTGGCTTAAATGAGGGATTGCATTTGCCTCACAATCAAACCGTAATCTGAGCATCTTTTATAGTATAACCCTTAAAGCGAAAACTGCGCCTCCCTCAAAAATCTTCGAAAAAACAGATCGTCTAGTCCAAAATAGGCTCAAATTGTTTCTGCCGGGATGGCCGAGTGGCTTAGGCAAGCGGCTGCAGACCGCTGTATGGGGGTTCAAATCCCTCTCCCGGCTCCAAAACCTATTTGGACAACTTTAACGAACATTAAACGGGTTGATTAATCTTGGTTAAGGTCGAGGGCATACAGAGATACAATCAGCTTAGGAACGACTACAAAGATTTGACGATAATTCAAGCCATAATGACCGGAGGCGTAGTCCCTAAGGAAGTGCAAAAAAGGCTGTTTGAGGAAGGCTGGACCCGAACTGGCTACACGCTGTGTTTTGACTGCATGAAGGGAAGGTCAGACCTCATATCTAAACCTCCCGTTGGCGCATTTCTGGAAGACGTAGCCACGTTTCTAGGCGGAGAACAGGCTCAACACACTTTCGGGTGCCGAGCAGCCCAGTTTGCGGTCATGAAAACCGTAAGCGAATTCGTCAAAGAAGAGGGCTCAAAAGAATTCGGTCCCATCGTCTTAGCTGATCCACTGTGCCACTACACAACCGCCTTGGCTGCGGAGGCAGCTGGTTTACGTCTGCTTGAACCACCACACGGCGGACACCCCGAATACAGGGTGGAAGCTGAGGGTTACCGATTCAAGATTGAGGAAATAAAAAAGGAAACTGGAAAGCTGCCTGGGCTTATTATGGTCACTCACGTTGACCCTTACCATGGGAACCTTAACCCAGCGGAGAAGGTCGGCGAAATCGCTGAAGAATACAATGTGCCATACATGGTGAACGCAGCCTACACAGCGGGCATAATGCCAGTGGACATGAAGGACCTTAAGGCTGATTTTCTCACCGTTTCAGCGCACAAGTCAATGGCGTCTTTGGGACCTCTGGGCTTTCTCGTGACAAGAGGCGAATGGACGGAGAAGGCTTTTAGGAATTCCAAGATTGTCGCCGAGGGAACGGGCAGAAAATGGGGCAACAAAATTGTTAACATTTTCGGCTGCAGCATCGGCGGCGTCCCCCTAATATCGGCAATGTATTCTTTCCCTCATATGGCGGGGCGGGTTGAAAAATGGGAGGAGGAACTCGAAAAGACACAGTGGTTCATTCAAGAAATGACGAAGGTAGACGGCGTAAAGCTTCTGGGCGAAAAGCCTCATAGGCATCATTTGCTGCATTTTGAGACTCCTGTTTTCTGGGAGATTTCGCAGCGCCACAAGAGGAAAGGCTTCTTTCTGGCTGATGAGATGATTGAACGCGGAATCGTTGGGCTGCAGAGAGGCTTAACAAAAAACATAAAGCTTTCCTTATACGGGCTCGGGTGGGACGAGGTAAAAAAAGTGCGGGACGCCTTCTACGAAATTGCCTCAAAGTATGTCAAAGAATTCAAGTTAGGCTACAATGTGCCTTAAAAACTGAAAAAAAATTCCGCCAAAAATGAACAATAAAAATGAATAAAAATTCAGGAAATCGGGGATCTTTTCAGAAGACCAAACCATGATTATATCATGTTTAGTATCGTCTGAATGATCTTCGTCTCTGCGGTCTTCTCTTAGCCCAACATTCTCGGCAATATACCGGTCTACTTGGGTCAGGCTTAAAAGGAACATCGCATTCCTTGCCACATTCAGAGCATACCGCTTTGAACATTTCGCGCTCTGGGCTTTCTGCCATGCTGCTTTCACTCTCCTATGCTTTATTCGGCAATAATACCAAGCCTGTTTCTGTTGGCTTATGGTTCTTGCGCTGATGCGTAAGTTATGGAGGCTTCCCTATTAAACTTTCGATTCGCGTTGTTTGGTACGTAAGGTTTTTATGTTCATGGATTCACCGTACTATTGCATGATGATGGACACCATTCTGAGCTTACGTGATGATGAGATGGAGCGACACTGAAAAAATCCATCATTAAAAACCAAGTCTTTCCAGAATCAATACCGAGTTTTTTAAGAGCTTGGTTCTATTCGAGCTGACGATACTGGCTAATTGGGAGCAGGTTTACTGGAAACTTGCTTTTTCGTCGCAGCAAGCAGCATCATCAAGGAAACTGCCAACGTTGCAGACACCACCATGAATGGTATCCTCGGGTTTAAGCTGAAGAGGTAACCCATTAGAACCGGCGCAGGCAATCCCAGAAGCGATGTTAATGTAAACGTTATGGATAGGATTTTAGCCCGCGCTTTCGAATCAACGGCATCAATTTCGTTCGCAAGGAACGTTCTATAAACCGAAAAGGCAGTTGCACTATAGATGCCCAAGATGACGCTTGAAAGCACAGCTGAAAGCAGGCTTCCCTTTGGCGAAAGTGAAAAGAAAAGTAGGGCTAGGCAGCCAAGTCCGTAACCTGAGGCTAACGCCTTGATGTAGCTGGCTTTGGATGCGAGCTTAGGAACCACAAATGTTGCCATTATGAGCGAAGATATTGACATTGCGGCGGGAACTAGTGACGCTAATTCTTCATTCAGTCCCAAACCATTCTCGTTTATTAGGAAAAGCGACCGATACGTTACAGACGCGTAGTAGAAGCTTCCCAAGATTGACGTAAACAACAAAACAAGGATTACGCGATTCCTCCTTATTATGGACAGGGAATCCCTGTATCCCTTCAATCCCGTGAAGCTTTTTTCTTTCATGATTTGTTTACCAAACTCGGTTTCCTTAAGCAAAAACAGCCTAATCGCGAACATTGGTATCAAAGAAGCAAGGGTAATGATGAACAGCATTCGAGTGCCAACGTCAATCCCATATAAGCCTATAATGTAGCCTGCTACAGGTGTAGACAGAGAGCCGACGCTGTAAATAGCCGAAATAGTCCCGTAAATGCTGGACCTGTTTTCAGGAGCAGTGTCTTCGACCAACAAACATTCCCACACGGAATAGATGACTGAAACCAATCCTTCCAGAACGTAGGCAATAAAGGCGTACAACATGTTCTGGGTCCAAAACCAAACGGTCAGCGACGAAAGCCACGAAGTTGTGTCAAACAGCATGAGAACCCTTTTTCTGCCAAATCGGTCAGCAAGGTATCCGCCAGCCAAGGGCGAAACAATCGCCGAGAAGGTTAATACCGCGGACAGAAATCCAATCTGAACCTCAGTTAATCCAATTACTTGGTTAAGAAAAATTGGCCTGTAAAAAAAGACCCAGCTCATCGGTATCCCCCAAAACCCTTCGGTGGCAACGAGAACCTTAGCGTTTCTCCCCCAACGAGAGAATCCGCTGACCAAACTGTTGTGAAATATTTCTGAGGCCTGCCAATGCACCAAAGACTATTCCTCGAATAGTTTGAACTGCGGAATGCAATTGCAGAGATGCCGACACTATTATCTCTTTCCAACAGGACACGGCGACAGTTAAGGCTGCCATCTTTAGCGGTTTTTTAGTTAACGTTGAGGAATTCCACTGAAAACAATAGCCAGAATAACTATTCTGAGGCTTCTCTAGCATCAAAACTATTCTGCAGCGAACGATTAACAGGGAGTCAAATTTCGCCTTTCTCGATCATTTCTGCCAACGGGTATTCCTTGACTGCCAATGGAAGGTTGATTTTCGCCCGTCTTCTGGCGGACTCGTGTATCGCCATCAGGATTTCGAGTGCCGCTCGACCCTGACGACCGCTGCATGGGTGTTCAGTGCCTTTTTCGATGCATTCCGTCAGAACCTTTAGCTGAACAGTGAAGGGGTCCACTCCCTGCCTTAGCTGAGGTACCTTCCATTCCGCGTCGCCCTTTCCCTTGTATTTCAGCGGCGGGACTTCCCGTTCGCCAACGTCGATTCTGCCTTCAGACCCGTGCACGTAGGCTGAGGTGTACCTTACGAGTTTTCTCCACCACATCGTTGACTGAGGCAATACTGCAGTTTGAGGAGTTGGAACGCCTGAACCTGCTTGTTTTCCATAGGGCAGCGCTATTTCGAGGAAGGCTCTTACGCCGTTTTCGAACTCGAAGTAGCTTACGGACGAGTCCTCGACGTAGTGCCCGTACCTCGTTTTTTTGGTGCGGGCGTCAACCTGCCCCATGACCCAATTGACTGGTATATCGCCTGCGAAGAACCGTATCATGTCGATGATGTGCGTGCCGTCCGAAAGAAGGTCCCCAACCGTAACCCCGTGAATGAAGTAAACCTCTCCAATGGCGCCTGAAAGAATCAACCTGCGAGCCCCAGCGTAAGCCTCCGAGAAACGGCGCATGTGCCCCACGACCAGCTTAGTTCCGTTTTTGTCGCAGGCGTCAATCATCGCGTCAGCTTCTGCAAGGTTCACAGCCATCGGCTTCTCGCAAATTATGCATTTGACGCCCGATTCCGCAGCGTTGACCGTTATTTCGGCGTGCAAAGGCGGCCAAGTGCAGATGATGGCGATGTCCAAGTTCTCTTTTTCCAGCATCAGCTTATAGTCAGTGTAAAGGGTTTTGACGCCGTGTATCTTCTGGAACTTGTCCAACTGTTCCTGCGTGATGTCGGCTGCTGCAGCTACCTCTATCCCGAGGGCTTCACAGGCCTTCGCGTGAGCGTTGGCTATGTTTCCGCAGCCGATTATTCCAGCTCTGTAGGGCTTCATCTTGCATCGTAAAACATACATTAATGGTCCATAAGAATTTATGCAGGACAAATCGGTTAACAGAGCGGTGCAGGGCATGGTTGAATTCGAGGTGCGCGAGAGGGACCTTCTGGCTCGCATAGGTAAGCTGAAGACGAAAAGCGGAACCGTGGAGACGCCTGCCTTCATGCCCGTCATCAATATGTCCAAGCAGTCCGTCGCCCCAAGGGAGCTTTGGAACGATTTCGGCTGCAGGATTCTCATAACAAACGCTTACATCATCAAGAAACGGAACGGCGGAGAAGCCAAGAAACAAGGCGTTCACGGATTCCTCGACTATCCAGGCGTAGTCATGACGGATTCAGGCGCGTACCAGATTCTCGCCTACGGAAACGTGGACGTGAAGCCCGCTGAGATTGTTCGGTTTCAGGAGGAGATTGGCACCGACATTGCGACAATCCTCGACTTGCCGACGGGGTGGGGAATCTCGAAGCAGACAGCCCAAACCACGGTCGACGAGACCATGCTGAGGGCTGGGGAACTGGAAGCCACAAAAACTCGGCGCGACATAGCTTGGGTAGGACCTGTTCAAGGCGGACGTTTCTTGGACCTCGTAGCCTCATCCGCGAAAAAGATGGGCAAACTCCCGTTTGACATTCACGCCCTTGGAAGCCCGACGCCCGTGATGGAACAATACCTTTTCGACCTGCTTGTTGACATGGTCTTAACCGCGAAAATGAACCTTCCGCTTGAACGTCCCCTCCACCTTTTCGGCGCAGGCCACCCATTCATGTTCGCCTTAGCCGTTGCCCTCGGATGCGACCTCTTCGATTCAGCTGCCTACAGCCTTTTCGCCAAAGACGACCGCTACCTGACAAGTCACGGGACCGTGCATCTGGAGAAACTGAAGTATTTTCCGTGTTCGTGCCCAGTTTGCAGTAAGAGCGAACCTCAAGACTTAGTGGAGTTGCCTAAACTGGAACGTGAAAGAGAACTGAGTCGACACAACCTCTACGTTTGCTTTTCTGAGATGCGGCGGGTCAAGCAGGCGATTGTTGATGGAAGGCTTTGGGAACACCTTGAAATGCAGGCTCACAGCCACCCGTCTCTCTTGCAGGCATTGAAACATCTGGGCAAGTACGCTGAGTATATTGAGAGGCACAGTCCAGTAACGAAAAGAAGCGGACTCTTCTTTTTCAGCTCAGTAGGATTAACGAGACCCGAGGTTGTCCGGCACAGAAAAAGGCTTCTGGAAAGGTACACTCCGCCCGTCGGAGCTAAGGTTCTTGTTTTGGTTCCCGATTTAGGAAGCCGCCAAGTTCGAAGAGGCAGACGGTTCAAGAAAGCCTTAGCTTACGCCTGCGAAAAACTCGGCGTAAGCGAAGATAAGGTTCACGAGTGCGTCTATGTTCCTCCCTTCGGCGTCGTCCCGACCGAAATCAAAGACGTTTACCCGCTTTCCCAGTACGAGTGCGCGTCTCCGCCTGACCGCGAAACCGCCGAGTACGTTGCAGAACGCATCGCAGAATACGTCGAAAACATGAACTACCAGAAAACAGCAATACTGGCAGAACCAAGCACATGGCAAGAAAAGACAGCTGAGCTCTCTAAGCGTTTATGTGCTGAAAAACGAAAGAATCTTGAATTGATCAGTTTAGAGACTTAGCAACCATAAATCTTAGGTTTTTTTTAGAAAGACAGCTGGATGTCGGAAAGTCTTGTTACTTTGCCTTTCTGATTGATGAACTGGTGGACTGCGCCGCCTATTGCTTGTACTTCGCCTGCTGGATAGACTTTGAGGGCGGTTCCTGAAACGATGCCATAGCCTTTTTCGCCCTCTTCAGCCAGTTTGAGCGCCATTTTCAGTTCTTCCCAACCGTCCTGTTCGCTGTGCGTGTCGCAGATTACGGAAGCGACTCCCAAGCATGGAAAGAGCTCAGCGGTCGAATCGTCGTCAGGGTTTCTCCATCGAACCCACCTTTCTGCCAGCATGATGGCTCCCGCGGAAACGCCGAAAAAAAGTTTACCATTCTCAAAAAGCCCCCGCAAGTAGCCAACCATATTCTTCTTTTCGAGAATGCGGATTCCCTCGTCCACATCTCCTCCACCCACATAAACCATGTCCGCTGAGCTTAAGGTTTCCTGAGCCTTTTTGAGGTCAGCCTTCTCTGGGCAGATCAAAGCATGGTTAACTTCAGCTGCGCCTGCCTCGAAAAGGTATTTTGCCATGAAACCGAAAAATCCACGGTCATCACCATGCGCGGTTCCCACGTACGCAACGACGGGAGAAGCCACTCCGCATTCCCTGAAGACCGCTTGGATCAAAGGGTCCGGCGACACGCGGACAGCAGATCTTCCCCCAGCCAGAAGAAACACAGGCTTCGGTTTGTTCACCTTTTTTCCGTCCTAGATCCATATTAGTGGTTGCTTTTTTTTCAAAAAGGTCGTGATCAGTTTTTTGTGATTGGTGAGTGTTTGGTTTCGCTCATTATTCGAATTAATTTTCATTTGTCCTTTGAGGATTCCCTCTTTCATCAATGAACTCGTCTATTTTTATCGGGAACAAAGCTCCTGAGACACGGTATTTCCCCGAAGTTTCTGGGTGAATGGCTTTTTCGTAAGAGACCGTTATTTTGGCTTTATCGCCGTAAAGCTTTTTCAGTGTCTCGACTGCTTTTTGGCTGAGAAATTTTTTATCCGCAATTCGAGTTACGAGACGCAAATGATAAGTTTTAGGATTCTCTTGCCGCATCTTGTATTCGTCGACGTCTCCTATTTCGCTTAATGCATTGTCGAGTTCACGCATCGTCACTAGCCGACCGTTGCATGTTAGGGTTATGTCGTTGGTTCGTCCCTCAACTGCAGAAAGAGTCAGCCCCGATTTTCTTCCGCAACTGCAGCTACCAGATTCGTCTATCCTGACTAGGTCGCCAACGTCGAAATGAACAATGTAGTACCACGGGTTGTTGAACGTGGTTACCAGAATCCTGCCCAGAAAAGGACCGCCATGCTCAGGTTTTAGTGGCTGAAAATCGACTCGGCAGAATTCCGTGTTCTGGTGAAACTTGCTATGTTCGCACTGCATGAAAACGTACCCGGTCTCGGTTGAGCCATATGAGCTTGCAATAGAAGCGTCGAAGACTTGTCTGATTTGTTTGAGATGAAGGTTTGTGGGAGACTCGTAAGTTAAAACGATTAGTTCAGGCTGAAAGACTGGCTTCTTAGATTCTGCAACGTAACGGCATAGCTTTGCCAGCAAGGAAGGGTTTGCTTCGAGAACTTCGGGTTTGAACGTTTTTAGGTCTTTAATCATCCTGTCCATGTGTTCCTTAGCCCAAGACAAAGTGTCGGTTTTTTCGTTGAGGTAAAGGAACCTTGCCAGCCGCCGTTTTTCCATCGGAAGGGGATGGTTGTCTGACTTGATTCCTACATTCAACGGATTGACGAGGATTGCTTCTCTGTGGTTTCCCGTCATGACTTTACTGGCGTAAGAGTTAAGTTTCCACGATGCCCTTTCTGAAGCGTCCCACCATTTCTGGTTCCAGATGTTGG
>CAZRIK010000050.1:0-13671 GCA_964600125.1 uncultured Candidatus Bathyarchaeia archaeon | reverse complement strand
AGCCTGTGAGTTTCGGACTTGTGCCCCGTGAACCCGTGGAACATGGCTATGGCGGGAGCCTTCTGTTCTGGTTTCAGGCCGTCGGGCACGTGGAGGACGCCCATGAGTTGCTGCCCTTGGTTCGTGAAGGTTACGGGTTTAACCACCTTAGTTCACCTTTTTGACGAGTTGTTGTCTCGGGCTTCATTTAAGAGTTTCCTGAACTTGGTGCGTAGGATTCTCGGAATGTAGGCTCGTGGGAATAAGGTCGATTGGGTACGCCCTGATTCCGAGCTTGTTTTCGATGTAGTGGGCAAGGGTGTCGCTGAACCTGCTTCCGTGGCACGTGAGCACGGCTTTGGGTCGGCATTCCTCAACGAACTTTACTAGCCTAGGAAAATCGGCGTGGTCGCTCAGCGGGAAAGCTGTTTTACGAGCCCACAGCGCCCATCCAGAAACCAGTGCGGGAACATACTCGGGGTGGTCCTGAAGGTCCAGCTGCTTAGGCGTCACGTAGACGAGGTTGCCTGAGTCCGTGATTTCTTGGGCTTCGCCTGTTTTCGCGTCCACGTAGTCTAGCTTGTGCCCGTGGGCTTCGTAGATGCGGTTAATCCTTGAGACCTTCCAGTGCGTGACAACGGGAATGCCTGATTCTCTGAATATGCCTATTATTTCCTGGGCGTTTCCAAGGGGGTCAGCTTGGAAAGTGGGGATTTTCCCCGATTTTATGACTTTTTTTGCCCAGTCGATCATTTCCTTGCCTACTGCGTCTTCAGGGGGAAAAACGAAGCTCGGAGAGCCGAAGGTTGCCTCCAAGACGAGTACGTCGCATTGCACGGGCTCCGCGGGCTTCATGGTCTTCGTGTGTTCGGTGTTGAAGTCTCCCGTGAAAAGCACGTTTCCTTCAGGCGTCCTAACGTCAAACTCGTAGGAGCCTAAGACGTGACCGGAGTTGTAGGGAACAACCTCAATGTCGCCAAAAACGACTTTTTTGCCAATCGTCAGCGGTTGCCAGTTTTCGGGTTGTATTCCGAAGCTGGCGACGAGGTCGAACGTTTGTTGCGAAGAGTATTTGGGCATCTCGTCCATTCTGAACGCGGTTGAGTGGTCGAAGTGACCGTGGCTCACAAAAACTTGGCAGCGGCTGAGACGGTTGCTTTGAGGGTCAAGCATAATCTTGACGTTTCCGTACTCGACCTGAACGCCGCTTTTCCACTTAATCCTCAAAACCTGACCGCCAACCAAAAATACAGTGCGCCGTAGATTAGAGTTTCTGTCCAAAAAAGTTGACAACACAACGTGATAAGCTCAAAAAAATATTATATTTTAAGCTTTTTCTTCTTCTTTACTACTACTAACGTGTTCTGTTCGTCTTGCTCTAATCCTCTACCTCTCTCTTCTCACAATACGGAAAAATACAACTCACACACATAAGCGAGTGCGCATAAAACAAGGAAAATTGATATGTCCTATTGATGAGCTAGCTTACCGAAAAAGGATTAAAAAATACTTAACTCTGCAGTTTACTTTTCTGTCTTTTTAGTTTAACATTTTTAGATTAGAAGGTTGTTAAGATTGCTTAATCTGGTTGTTTTCTAACAATTTGAGTTTTTCGTTAATTTTATTTATGACATCATCACCTGCATTAAAAGTCATCCAACTATTTTTTTGTGCTATAAACAACAACTCTTTATTAGGATTTAACGCAACTGGGTTTCCTACTTTACTTAAAAACGATAAATCCTGTTCGGTGTCTCCGAATCCAAAGGATTTACTTAAATCAATTTTGTTCTCATAAATTATCTTTTCTAAAATAGTTTCTTTTGTTTCCTTTATTATAAGATTTTGTTTTAGTTTTCCTGTATAAACTTCTCTTTTCACTTCCAGTTCGGTGCCATAACTCAAATCGAAATGAAAATATTCTCCCAGTAGGGTTACCACTTCTACGGGAGAACCACTTATCAAGATGGTCATCCCATATTTTTTCATTAATTTTACAAGTTCTTTCGCATAGGGATAGAGAAGATTTTCTTTTACTTTCTCTACAAAAACTTTTGCTTCTCTTTTTATATCATCTACTGCTCTATTCTTAAGGGAAAAAGCATATATTTTAGGTTTCTCAATTGCTATTTTTCTATAGGTTACTTTTTTCTCAAGGTAAAGTTTATTCCATTTTTCAATTTCAGAATAGTTTTCTTTCGGAAATAGATTTGTCGAAACTAAATGTTTAGAAAATTCAGTTATTAATAATCCTTTACTCAATGTTCCATCCAAGTCAAAAAAAGAAGTTAAAATCATTTTAACCAACTATCATATGGTCTTTTTTCAATATAAAATTTTATATGTCTTCCAAAATCCCGCTCAGGCTTTTCGTTTATTACAGAAGAGGCTTGTAAAAGATAGTTATTTCGATTTGGTTTGTTTATTCTTTGTTATACAAAAAAACAAGAAAGACGCAACGCCAAGATAAAAGAAAATGAATAGGTATTGTTCATCAACATAAAACAATGCTATAAGAAAAACGAGAAAAGAAGCAAGGAAAACCATCACTAACTTTCGCATCACACAAAAACAAAGTTAGGAAGGAGAGATACGATTCTCTCTATCTTTTTTCCTTCTTTTTAGGGTGTCTTCGATGCGTCTTTCGGGATTCTCTATTACTTCGCTTATACGTCATTTAATTCACTTTTTTGTTTTAATCGCAAAATATTTGGACCGATAGCCTAGATTCAAGATTCTCTTTATGTCCAAACTTGAAAGCAGCATTCTCGTTTTGATGCAGCACTCCACGCATCTATGTTTCACACAGGAACACCGCTTCTCATCGAATTCCTATCTGCTTCACTGCTCTTGTTTATTCTTGTTCTCTATGGTAAAGTCCACTTGAAGGTATATTTACTTCTTGCCACAAATCTTTTGGGCATCAATCAATCGCAGTAACATGGGAAAATTAAAATTTTATCCCCAAACGGCGACGAAATCAGAGTGACTGCTTGTCTTTTCAGACGTTTTTTTAAGTGTTACTGTTGTGTCTTCGAAGGTTTCTCTTTACGCGCTTTTCTCTTTTCTTTCCTTTCCTTCTTAGTCATTGGTTTTTTCTTAGTACCACTCATACCCAATTCAATCACCACATACAATTAGCTGGCATAGATAATAAATAAATCTATCATCTCCATGGTTGTGCCACAAAAATTCAAGATTTTGCTGTTAAAGAACATCGTATGTAAATGTATTCGCTTTTGGCTAGGTCTCTGTGCTAGCTAGTTCTTCTATATGAAAGGCAAGAATATTGGATATCCCCACATACTAAATCATGCTTTGTATGCGCGTGCTAGCTAAAGCTAGCTAGTTCAAGTTTCTTCAGCCAATATCCTATCCACGACTAGTTGCCTAAGGTTCTTGGAAAGGCTCGCGAAGTACGCGCTGAAGCCTGTCACACGCACAATCAGGTTCGGGTACTTGGACGGGTCCTTGTGGGCTTCGAGAACCTGTTTCTTGTCGATGACGTTCATGTTGATCATGGTTCCGCCCAATTCAAAGTGCCCCCTTATTAGAGCCTCAACCTTCGCGACGCCTTCATCGCCACTGGCTAAGCTTGGGTCCATGTCAAGCTGCAACGGCGCAGTGTTCCCGTAACCGCACTGGACGGACGCAACAGCCACAGCCATGGCGGTCGGAGCGTTGCCACCTCTCAGAAACCCCGGGTCAGGACTAGCCCCATGCGAAATCGGAGCGCTAGCGTGCCGACCATTCGGCGTAGCCCCGACCGTTTGACCCATCGAAATCATCGACGCCCACGAAAACAGCCCAGGAATCACGTTGAATCCCGCCGGGGTCGGCTTCTCCTTTGCGAACCGCGTGAAGGCTTGAACTATGCGGACAGCCCACTCGTCTGCCCGTGTGCCTCCGCGACCGTACCGCGGGATGCTGCTCAGCATTAGCCGTGCATTCTCCGCGCCCTTGTAGTCGTTTTTCATGTGTTCAGCGAGCTGCTGCCACGTTAAACGGTTCTCTTTTTCGACCCTCTGTTCAGCCGCGGCGAAGGAATCGGCGACTGTGGCAAGACCTGACCCGTCTATGCACAGGTTGTAATATTCGATGCCGCCGTTTGATGCGTCCAAGCCCTTCTCTATCGTGCCGTAGCACAACAAGTCCAAAACCAGCTCAGGGAAGACCTTGTGCATGTGTTTCATGTGGAAGTCAAGCCCCTCCTTGGTCACCTCTACAGCCCGACGCAGGTTCTTCTCAAAACTGCGCCACAGCTCGTCAACGGAAGGCTTAATGTCAGCGTTGTTCATCATGTCCCAAAAGGCAACCTCGAAGACCGTTGCGAAGTTAATTTTCACGCAGTCGTTCAGAGTGTACTCTCGCCCTGGGACAGCGAACCAGTGGCAACCCGAATAGATGCGTTGGCGGGCAAGCTGCGCCGAATAACCGTTTTTTTCGAAGCCCTCGACGAGTCCTTTGTCTCCGAGGAACTTGGGGAACCCCGTCTTGTCCTCGAACATGATTTCGACGCTTCTGCTGAGCAACTCAGGGTCGAGACCGTCAAAAACCCGTACGCCTATGTTCGCGGGTGCCTTCAG
This sequence comes from uncultured Candidatus Bathyarchaeia archaeon, assembly GCA_964600125.1. Taxonomy (GTDB): domain Archaea; phylum Thermoproteota; class Bathyarchaeia; order Bathyarchaeales; family DTEX01; genus JAGTRI01. The sequence continues at coordinate 9,106 of CAZRIK010000050.1, read as the reverse complement.
CTTGTGGACTGCTTCCAAAACGAGGAAGGACACTTTGTTCGTTGTGTCTCTGCCTTCAGCGTCAGGTCCCCCCAGCTGATAATACTGCGTGTCATTGAGCAACACGCAGGCAAGGTGGAAGACTGCCTCCTCGTCGGTGAGGGTGCCAGCCGTGGACTCCCGGTCGTAAAAGGCTCGGAGCCAAACGTCAATCGCCCCCATTGAGCCGCTACCATTGTACATGCGGGCAATCATCTGGTACCACACCGTCCACTGGCAGGCTTCTCGGAAAGTTCTAGGAGGTTTGGTCAGAAGCCACTCGTTGATTTCAGCCATCTCCTCCAAATTCCTGCGTAATGTAGGGTTCTTTTCGTCAACAGCCATCTTCTTAATAGCTTCGACGTGACGGCTCATCCAGTCTTGGGTCCCAAGAACAACTTGTTCTAGACCGTCGTAAAAATCCGCAGATTCAGGGTTAATCTTACGGTAACGACGAATTTTTTTGAGCAAGCCTCCCCACCCCAGATTGAAGCCGATAACCATGTCTTGGCAGAAATGCTGGGTCGCACCGATTCCCGCATAAATGCCGTATTTCTTTTGTTCTTCCATCAGGTTCGAGAAATCAAACTCCGGCGGCCAGCCTGGATTTCGGTAACCCATGAAGTAAGCCATGTAACCTCCTGCCAGCGAACTCATGGGGTCAATGTACACGGGATGAGCGTCCAAGAAAAGCCTGAAGTTTTCGCCGCACGCTTTGGCACCGAAGAAGCCTCCGCTCGGATGGTTGCTTTTAGGCTTGAAGTTGTTCAGTTTCGCGTCCCTCACCATCTCGCCAGACGGACCCATGTATTCGGTTATATCCCTCAACTCTGGCGGAGGCATGATTCTGCCATGGTCATCCTGGTCCATGACGCGGAGTGCCTCCTGCTTCTCCCGCGTCTGCTGCATCTTGGTTTCTCGTAAGGCTGCCAGCCTTTGGTCGTATGTTAGCTCAGCAAACTTTACAGCCATGCCCTAGCCCAACCCTGTTTGTTATTGCTTGATTGCCTGAGTAATATATAAAAGATTAACAAACTCTTCCTCTTTTTCCTAAGAGAATACTAAGGCTAGTATCCGTGAACCTTAACGCCTAATTTTTGGGCTGCAACTACTAGTTCTTTCATTCTCTCTTTGGTTGGGGCAGTCAAGTTACTCGCGGGATACTTGAGACCAAGGGCGTTGTACTTGCCTTCCCCTAAACGATGAAACGGCAGCAATTCCAAATACTGCAGAATCGGAAATCCCTGAACAAATTCAGCGATGGCTTCGATTTCACTTATGGTGTCGTTGACTCCGGGAATGACAGGCACGCGTACAATGAGAGGTTTGCTGGTTTTCGACAGCTGCACCGCGTTCCTTAGAATATTCCTGTTTGAAGCGCCAGTTGCGTTCTTGTGCTTTTCGGGGTCAACGTGCTTGATGTCCATCATCACAAGGTCAGTCACGGGAAGCAGCGAATCTAAGGTTTGCCACTGGAAATTTGCTGCGGTCTCGATGGCTGTGTGCAGCCCTTCAGATTTGCACCGCTTCAGCAATGCCTTTGAAAAGCTGTGCTGTACGGCAGGGTCGCCTCCGGACAATGTGACTCCGCCGCCTGACTTATTGTAAAAAACTTTGTCTCGCATGACTTCGTCTGCAACCTCGTCAACCGTCATTTCGCGTCCAACCAGCACTAACGCTCCTGAATAGCATGTGTCAACGCATCTTCCGCAAGCTCCGCATTTTTCGCGCACAAACACGTGGCTGCTTCCTTGGACAACGTGGGCTCCATTTGGGCACGCGAGAAGGCAGTTTCCGCAGTATGTGCATTTATCGGAGTAGAACATGACCTCCGGTTTCGGGCGGATTCCCTCAGGGTTTTGGCACCAGAAACAGTGAAGCGAGCAACCCTTCAGAAAGACGGTTGTGCGGATTCCTGGTCCGTCGTGGACCGAGAACCGTTGGATGTCGAAGACGACGCCCTTGTTAGCTTCGGAGCCCAAGTCTTTTCAGGCACAATTAGTCATGCAGAGAAAATAAACCTTCACGTTACCAACGGTTCTGAACGAAAGACGGCGAAGCCAAAAAAATGCTGTTTCGGTGGGACTGTTTTTTAAAGTAATGTTAGTGCGATGAAGACAAGGTAGCCTAGAACGATGCTTCCAGTGTAGGTTAACATCATCTTGGCGTACTCCTTTGTTTCGTTACTCATTCTTATCCTGAACATTTCATCCAACGCCTCCTACATGTTCAATGTTCACTATTCTGTGTGGTCACAATAATTCATGATTGTGCAAAAAAGTGGTCAAAAACTTGGTCACAGACGCAACCGAAACAACAACAATACTTTAATCAGCCAATTCTACGATTTCTGTGCGCCCAAAGAACCAAACACAAATCTGGCCAAATTATTCTAAACCAAAGGAACAAACATGCTGCAAAACAGTTTGATTTTCGTAAACTCTAGTATTGTTACGCAAACGGAAAACTCGAATGTCACACAAAACAGACCAGTCATAAAACAATAGTAAAACCACCGCACCTTTCATAATGAATACCTGCCCTTGTTTGCGCCCCAAAACAACAGAATATTTGCGCCGCAAAACAGAACAGGTCTAGGACAGCAATTGTTGTTCAAACAACAAAATCTATTGTTGAATAAATCAGACCATATAAACCAATAGAAATCAGTATCCAAACGACAGCTGATGCTCTGGTATTCGAATGCGTATTATAAAGTTTCAAGCCTATGAAAAACGTGATTTTAGGCTGATTCTTGCGGTTCGCAGTGCACGCTCACTTGGTTGATTCGGCTGTTGGACGCCTTGATTTTTTCCTCGATTCTCGTGGCAATCACATGCGCCTGAGCCAACGTCACGGAGCTGTCGACCGCACAGTGCATGGTCACATTATACATTCCGTCGCGCTTCAATATTCCGATTTCGTGAAGGGAACGAACCTCCGGCATACCCTCCGAAATTCTTTTAATTTCATTCTCCAGTAGGCTGTCCGATTCTCGGCTGTATCCTGTTTCTTGCGTTTCAGGGGCTGGTTCAAGGTGGCTGACGACCGTTGAGACATTTTTTAGTTCCTCTTTCAAGCGTTTTTCCAGACCATCAGCAACCTCGTGGGCAGCCATAATGGAAATTTTGGATTCAAGCTCAATGTGGTAAGAAACCATAATTTTTCCCCCAATCGTTTTCACGGTGATCCCGTGAATGCCCTTGATTTCGGGAAAGTAAGAAGCAGCAATCCTTATCGTGGCTACAGGGTCCTTTCCTGTGTGAGGCTCAGTGTGTATCATGATGTCTGACTGGGGAAGAATCTTGGCTATCCGCTCCTCCATAATTGATGTCGTGGAGTGCGCCTGATAAAGCGTTATTCCGCCAGCCAAAGTTACATGAGCGTCCACAAAATATTTTGAGCCTGCCTTCCTGATTCTGAGGTGGTGGCAGTCGTCAACTCCTTCTACGCTGAGAATCTGTTCCTTAACCATATCCGATAATCCTTGCGGCGCAGCATCCATGAGAGTCGCGAAAGACGAACGAATTATCTTGAATCCTGAAAACACAATGTAAGCTACGATGCACAACGCTGCCACAGAGTCTGCGTACCAAACGCCGAACCAATAGAAGACCAAGCCAACAATCACGATGATGGCGATCATAAGGTCGTTCAGAAAATGAAGCGCCCCAGCCTCAATAGCCTCGCTTTCTCGCTTCTTGGTTGACGCCTTAAGTTTCATGTAAGCAAACAGGTCAATAATTATCGAAGCGAAATTTGTTAAGAACGCAACCCAGAACAGTTCTATTACTTGCATGCTGCTCGTTAACCTAACGTAGGCGTTGTAGACTATCCATGAGCAAGCTAAAACAAGGAGAAGTATTTCGGATATTGCGGCGGCGGATTCGACCTTTTCGTGCCCGTACATGTGGACTTCGTCGGGAGGTTTGCTGCTTTCTCGAACCGCAAAGAACATGATGATTGAAGCCAAAAAATCCATTAAAGTGTTGAACGAGCTTGACAAAAGCCCGAGACTGCCTGAAAGTATTCCTCCCGTGACCTCGATAACCGCTAGAACGGCGCCAGACATGATTCCCTTTTTGGATGCTGATTCGCTGGATTCGTGACCTGACATACTGAACACGCAGATATGAAATATTGTAACCTAAAACCTTTCTGTAAACAGAAAAACGTGTCTGCGTCTAGAACGGCTTTCCAAGTCACCTTAACTATTGACGATTTTAAGTTACGGATTTTCCGCAGTTTGAGCAAAACTTTGCATTCAGCGCCAGTTCTGAGCCGCAGTTCGAGCAGAATCTTGTTTGCCTTCCAGATTGCGTCGAAATCTGATAACGAGGTCTTCTTTCCTCTCTGGCGAACAAATAAACAATGAGTCCAACAACATTGGCAACGAGAACTATCAAGACCCATAACGTGCCCTCCATGCCGCGCGATTTCGCATCATTGTAAACCCAGAGGCACAAAAGTATACCTGCTACGAACCACAATGACGCAACGATTAGAAAAACTATGAAAGGAAAAAAGAAATACTGTTGAGCTATCAAGACAATAGATTCAAGCAACTCCTCTTCACCCACAAATGACTGTTTATGTGTCGCTTATAAGGATTCTATCTCAGGTTTTAACAAGCTGGGAACATGAAACAGCAACATCAGCCGTTCATATTCCATAAACTCCAGATAAACGGCGACGGCGTGTATTTGTCCATATTAAGAAACAATAAATATCATTTGGTTTTTTTGTGAAACCATAAAACTTTTGAGGTTAGAACGTGGCACCAACGGACCTGAAGCTCAAGGATGCTAAAGAGATAGCGTCCTCCTTTCATGAGTTAAGCAAGAGTTATCAAGAGTTCGGAAAGGTTCTGAAACAGAATGCCGAGGAAACAAAACGTCTTAAGCCGTTGATCGGCAAGCCGGGAGAGACAAGGCTCGAAGACTCTTGGCTGGTAAAGGCGGGAATAGCCCTAATTCTTTTTCCAGACCCGACAATCTCTGACCTAGTTGGTTACGCGATGGTTACGGCGGGATATCTCAAGAACAGAACGAGGAAGTTCACCGCTATGGACGTTTACAGGGAACTTCAGGAAACGACAAAAACGCTTCAGGATCTCACACAAGACCTTGGACGTTGACACTTACCTCTTATGCCAAGCGATATTTCAGTAAAAGATTTAATCTCGCTCGCCATTAGGCATTACTAAATATAACCGTTTATGGTGTCTTTTTTGAAGGAAACATCGGCGGAAGTTGCCATAATCAAAGGCGACAACCCTGTTGACATGGTCGCTGAAGCCCTAACGCTAATTGCAGCTGAGCAAGCGTTCAGGAAGGAAGAGAGGATTCTGGTTAAACCCAATTATATTGATTCAAGTCACCCGTCGACAGGCAACACGACGGACTCAAGGGTCATAGAAGGAACCGTGAAGTTCCTGAAAGAGAAAGGCTTCAGCAACATCGCCATCGGCGAGGGAAGCGGGTTCGCTGACACAATGAAAGCCTACGAAGCCGCTGGAACAGACGAAGTTGCACGACGCTGGCAGATGGACCTGCTGGACCTAAACAAGGACGATTACGTAGTGATGGATGTCTCTGGACACTACGCATTGAGGTCTGTGAGGATTTCAAAAACAGCCCTAAACAGCGCCATAATCAGCGTTCCAAAACTGAAACTTCACCGAATAACGGGCGTAACCCTGAGCCTGAAAAACATGATGGGCGTGGTGCAGCCTAAAGGTCAAATGCACGTGCACCTCAACGAAAAAATCGCTGACCTTGCTTCCGTCGTTAAGCCCCGACTCGCAGTGGTTGACGGCATAGTAGGCGGAGAAGGGCATGAAACAGCTGGAAGACCCGTGCCCATGAACATTGTGATAGCAGGACTTGACCTCGTCGCGGTTGACGCTGTTGGGGCAGCATGTATGGGAGTAAACGTTGACAATGTTAAACACATTAGATTGGCAGCCCAAAAGAAACTTGGTACTTGCGACTTAGAACAGATTAGAATCGTCGGAGAACCCTTGGAAAATGTGAAAAGAAACTTCAAACCCTCTATTTCGTCTCATTTCATGTCGAAGTTTGCTTAAACCTTAAGTGGACGATGGAAAACCAGTTCATAATGCGTTTTTGCACCGTTAAGTTTATATCAAAAGTCAATGAACGTCATCCTCAAATTTACATGAGGAACCTGCATGAGTTCAGTTGGAAAAAAAATCAGATTGGGGCACATCTTTAAGGAAGATGGAAAAAGTTTTGTCTTGACAATGGACCACGGGGTGGACTTGGGACCCATCAAAGGTCTAGAGAACATCAAAGCTACAGTCAAAAAGTGTTTAAGTGGCGAACACAAGCCTGACGCCATATTGATGAATCCGTCAATGATAAAACTGTGTCACACGGAAATCGTGGGCAAGCTCGGCGTCATAGCCCGTCTGGATGGCACGGCTTCCGTGTTAGGTCCAGACATAACCGATTACCGCATGTTTTCTTCGGTCGAAGAGGCTATGTTAATCGGCGCAGACGCCATCGCCTCCATGGCGTTCCCGGGAACAGCGAGAGAATCCCAAAACGCGGAAAAAGTCGGAAAAATCACTCAGGATTGCGAAAAACTGGGGATGCCGCATGTGTGCGAGACGCTTCCGCCCGAAATAATCGAATACCACTTCAAGTCCGAAGCCAAACGCCAGTGGCCAAGTGTTGAGCACGTAAAATTCGTAGCCAGAGTGGCAGCTGAACTAGGCGCCGACGTCGTCAAGTCCTATTACACGGGCAACCCAGACTCGTTCAGGGAAGTGGTGGAGTGCTGCCCAGTCCCAGTCATCGTGCTGAGCGGTCCAGGAGCGGGAAACTCGAGCGAACTGCTCAAAATAGTCCACGACGTAGTGGCTTCTGGGGCTGCGGGAGTGATCATGGGTAGAAACATTTGGCAAAGCGACCGTCCAGCAGCCATGATTGAGGCAATCACGAAGATCGTCCACGAAGACCTGAGCTTGGAGAAGGCAAAAAAGATCATCGCATAAAAAAAGGGCACGCAAAAACTAAGTTATGACGATGTCGACGCCGAGAATCTTGCAGAGCTCAGTCAATTCTCGGGAATAATCGCCGTAGATGACATGGTAGTGTTGGGCGAGAATGTTCTCTGTGAATTCTTTTGTTTTGTCCCCGAGCACTATTTCCAAGCTTGGGTAAACAGGCGCCTCCAACTGCCACCCGATCTCATGCCAAGGTCTGGGCTTCTGGGCGTCAGCAACCGTCACATGCATCTGGAAACGGTCACCCACAGAGGCAACTCGTGCTAATGTAACTTTCCCAGTTTTCATTGATCCTACGGTCATGAGCCCCGTCAGTTTTCCCCATGCGTATCTGTATAGTCTCGGGATGCCTTCGAGAGCTAACTGAGGAATCATGCCGCAGACGCCCAATAAAACCCGATCATCGAATATGTCATAGAATTCAAGGTACACGGACCGTTGCCCGCTGACGTAGTCCAATATTAGCTCTGTCACCAAGCCCAGAACGTCGCACTCGCAAACGACGGGAACCTCAGCACCAGCCAACGAAAGCGGTATGCAGGGAGTTATGCCGTAATATATGGGTAAGCCGTACACGCATTTCATGCTGACTGCGGAAAACTTTCTTTCGTCGATTATCTTTTTTAGAGCCAAGTAGATTTTGACCGCTTTGCGTAAGTCATTTTTGGCGACTTCTTTGTCGATGCTCCAGCCTTTGAACTGTTTTGTTATGAATTTGTCTGCTTCCTCATCCTTGATTTCATCTGCCCCCAAAAGAAGCCTGTGCACCTCATAATCTTCCACTTCTGGTCCAATCTTGCTGCGAAGCGAGGTCTGATCGAAACCAGCCGTGTAGCTGCCCATGTCCGCATATCCGAAGATGCCGATTCTGGAACTTGCCAGCTTGTTGACAGCTTCACAAGCGTGAGCGTAACTAATTATCTCTTTATGGACGTCGTCAGAATCTGGATTGCCGAAGACCATTTTAACTTTAAACCCCATTGTCTTTAGGGGTTGCATAACGGCGGACATTCCTGCTGCCCCAGCGGGAGCTATGAGAACGCCCTTTTCCTTGAACGAGGATAAAGTCCACAACAGAATTGGGCGATTCCGAAAATGCATCAAAGTGTTCACGATCATTGGGGGTTCAGCCCAAGAAGGAAGCAAGGCGGTTAAAAAGTCAAAGTCTTCGCATTTTAAAGCTGCCACCGCGGGATTTACGTCAGATAATTCTATGACTGGTCCCGCATTAGCTGTTACTTTGATGCCCATTGACTTCAAAGCTTCTTTGGCGCTTTCTGCGACCTTCTTCAGCAGTTCGATGGTGTCCTGAGTGTAGGCTGGTGCCATGAAACTCACAAATCCAGTACGCAATTAGGATGCCTCCACGGGTCTCAAGTTGAAAAAATGAGTATAAAAGACTAACCAATGTCCGATTGCCTGCTAAAATAATGCTTCGAGGCTGCTGTAAAGTTTCACGTATTTCTTGTACCGTTCATCATAAATTTTCTTGTTGCCTTTTGAGGGAGAAAACCTCTCTTTAACTGAGACCATTGACTGCACAGCTTTCTCAAGTGACGAGAACGCGCCCGCAGCCAAACCCGCAAGCAAGGCAGCTCCTAACGCTGCTGTTTCCTCGGTGTTTACTGTCAGCACCGTTTTCTGAAGCACGTCCACTTTGATCTGGTTCCACAGTTGGCTTCGAGCTGCTCCTCCCGTGGACCTTACCTCTTTCACTTCGACGCCTAATTCCTCAAGCAGCTCAACGTTCCTTCTCAACATGTAAGCCACGGACTCGACTATTGCCCTAATCACGTGACCTTGCCCATGATACAAAGTGAGACCGAACAATGCGCCCTTGGCGTTTGGGTTAAATTCTGGGGAAGACGCGCCCATAAAGTGTGGCAGCAAAATCAAACCGTCTGAGCCAGGCGGAACCTTAGACGCTTGAGCCATCAACAGGTCGTACGGGTCCTTACCTTCCTTCTTAGCTTTCTCAATTTCCTGTTTACCAAAATTGTCTCGGTACCACTTGAGAACAGCGCCTGCGGTTTGACACCAAGGTTGAAGGAAGTA
>CAZRIK010000049.1:0-13888 GCA_964600125.1 uncultured Candidatus Bathyarchaeia archaeon | reverse complement strand
ATAGCCTTCTTGGCGTTTGAGTGGAATGTTTCAGAGCCAGTATAAAGTTTGTACTGTCGAGTTTTGTTTAATCTCTCTTCATTTAACCAGAACAAGTCCTCAGCAGATTGAAGGAGAGTGATACCCAATGAGCTGTTTGTACTAACTTTAAAACCAGTCCCCGTAGGATTAGTTTCACTTGCGTTCAAGATTAATCCTAAGAAGTTCTCTTTATCATGAAAGCTGACTTTTACAGAAGTTCCTTCTTGGGCGAAAATCATTGCGGTTCGATCTTCGACGCAATAACCATAATGAATGGGTTCAACGTCGCCTTCGGAATTAAATACCTCAACTTGAATTCGTCGTTCCTCGGAAACAGAAGATTGTCCAGAAGCGATTAATGCGGATTCGACTTGCTGTGTATTAGAAAGATGTTGAGGTCCTACGCAGTCATATACGACTAGGCTGCCGCACTTGAAGACAATGAATTGCCGGGGAAAATCGAGAGTGCCAAGTTGTACACTGGGCATAGTTTCGCTTGTAGAGAATGTTCCTGCGCCATACGTGCCAAAATCCGTGGCGTATACAATATTGCCTTCGTCATCTATGACATAAGCCTCAACACTCACAGGAGAGAGGGCTTTAATTCCGGGCACAACGAAAACACCATTCTCATCTGTCATAACGATAGCCCAGCTTCTGTATTGAAGAGGTCCAACAAAATTCACATAAACTAAAGCATTTGAAACTGATTTGTACCCCCCGGTGTTAACATCATACTCAGCAATCTCACCGACCAATGCGCCTAATTGCATGCCATTCTCAAATGAAGTTCGTTCTTCCTGAATGATGGGTTCCAGGCTGAGGCTGTAAAGGGAGCAGAAAATATATTCAAGCTGTGGTCTCAAGTTCTCAATGTTTGCAGTAAATTCCGAATAACGGTCAAGAGGGGTATTCCAATTGCGGAATGAAGCATAACAGGTATGCATAACGACATTAGGTACCGTGTTCACCGAAAAGACATCTGTCTCATGTATAAATGATGTAGGCAAATACACATCGCCCGGAACAGTTGCATAGGTTCCATAGGTCATTAGAAAACTTAAATTTCCTTCAACCGTAAATGTTCTGCCATACTCATTCTCCCAAACGGTATTCAATCGTTGAAGAGTGTCGAGGATAAAGAAGCTCTGCATATCACTTAATACCGTGTCCATCGACATCCCCCTCCAATCTTTGTCATAGAAGTGGGTTCTATAGAACAAACCTAAGGAATTGATCTCCGTTGTCAAATCAATACCAACAGCAATCTTGAGAGTTCTGGCAATCCAACGGATCGAATCGTCCGGGTCAGCATAAGCCTCAGAGTAATGTGTCGTTCCAATTGATTGCTCATAAGCCGCAGACAGCTTCATGATAAAATCCCTAGCTCCAGCAAGGTTTTGACCATGACCAGAAAAAGCTACGAAGGCAATAGTCTGTTTCGGGGGATTTGCATCGAAGAATTTTACTAGCTCGAGTAAAGATGAAATGCCAATAGCTTCATTGGCTCCATCGGCTAGGCTTGGAACCACAGAAATAGAGTCATAATAAGCATTAACCAATATGGTTTCGTTTCTAAGCTCCGACCCATATTTGAAACCAATGATGTTCTTTCCTAAGAGATTCTCGTATTTTATACTTGATATAAGGTGTACCTTGGCTTCTGGATTATTCGCTATTAGACTTAAGAGCGGTTCGATATCTTCCGTTTTTACATAGACTCGGGGGAAGTTTAAAGGTACGTTACTCATGTATTTTTGTTCAGCCTGTTCTGTGCTCGTTATCGTTGGTTCAATGAATATGACTGCTTTCGCACCCAACGATACTGCCCTCAACCAGTTGTCTAGGCTGTTAAAATCCATCAACACGATGTTACCGTTAACGTTTTTTCCATCAAAGTCGACGTCATTTCCGCAACCCACATAGACAAGGCTACCCTCTACACCCTCTGAGGAAGTGGGCGACGTATTGACAGAGTTAGGGTAAACAGGATAGACTTCCACTTCACTATTATCTGGTAGAATTACCTTAGCTCCGTAATCAACTGGTACTGTAACATTGAAATAATCGACATGCACATCAGAAAGATATTCCCTAAAATATTCCTCTATATAATCTGCTGCTACATTGCACCCCGGGTATCCAGTGACTCTGGAATTGAGGTTTGAAAAAAATTCAACATGCTGATCTATAGCTGTCAAATTCACAAGCTTAATTATTTGGTCAAATGTAAGATCGCCATTTTCATTAAGGTTGTCTTGGGTAAGTAATGAAGAGGACACTTCAGAAGAACCATTTATTTGAGAGAGTAAAAGGGGGAACATAAGAATCGTGATAAAAAGAACAACAATCTTACGCGTCAATATTACTCCTTCCATTTAGCCTGTGCGTATTAGCCGTAACTTTTATTTTTCAATTAACGTATCATATTAAGGGGAGGTATATAAATAATAGTAATACTTCCATTAAAAGGAAATTTGGAACATAAATGTACTTATAACCTTTTTTCGTTCAAATTACCTTCAAAGTTAAAATTTAAATATCCAACTATCTTCTAATTATGGGTTGAAATACCTTGGCTCAAACTGATTTCAAAGAAGGATTCACAGTAAAATCGTTTCTAGGGATCCTTTATTCAATTCTGATCTTCACACCCGCCATGATTTTCACAAGTTTGGTATCTGGATCGACCATTCTATCCGCCGGTTATGTCGTCATGTTGCTGTTTGTGGAATTAGGACATTTTGCTGGTTCACCCTTGAAAAAGCAGGAGCTCACAACAATTTTTATTATTTCAGGGGTAACAGGACCCTTTTTAATATTATTACAGGCTCTTTATTTCCGATCACTTTCGCCCATTACTTCTTCATTCACTTGGAATGGAGTTGTTCTGCCTCAAGTAATACCCGACTTCTTTGCTCCAGGGCCATCTTCCCTTTCTATTCTTGATAGGACATTCTTTAACCCCGATTGGACGGCATCCATAATCGTGGTTACTCTTTCAAACCTTTTTGCCGTTGGTATGAGTATCCCTTTAGGCATACTAAATTACCAAATTTATGTTGTTGAGGAGAAATTGACCTTTCCGAGAGAGATGATCGCTGTTGAAACCATTACGACATTATCGGATAGAAAGCCAGATAGACTCCTTTTATTCAGTTTATGCGCACTGATGAGTGGAGGATATAATATTTTCTGCTATTTGTTACCTTTCGCAACCAACGGTAACATTAGTCCCATTCCAATGCCATGGATTGATGGAAACTTAACGATCGAAAAATTTTTACAGGGTGCATCTTTTGGGATTGGTACTGATTTAATATATTTTGCATTAGGCATGATGCTTCCTCTGAAGATGGTTGTCTCTGTTTTCATAGGATCTTTCGCTTTATACTTCATCGGAAATCCCCTATTGGTGCACTTCGATATTTTCAAAGAATGGAGATATGGTATGGATCTGACCACAGTGTTTCAAAGATCCACTCTCTCGTTCTGGGCTTTTCTCCAGATCGGTTTGACGGCAGCAGCCGCAATAACCCCCTTACTAATCCATCCCAGCTCGATCACGAAGCCGATAAAAAGCCTTTTAAAGATTACAGACGCATCGAAAAAGAAAGGTATTCTTTCACTCCGTTCGACACTTATTCTGTACTTTGCCTTTGCTTTTGCTTATCTCGCTTTATGGGGGGTTATTGTTCCAGATTTTCCGTTCGCAATCTCCGCTATTATCGTGGTTGTCTGGCCGTTTTTAAGCTCCCTCATCGCCAATAGAGGTTTGGGCGAATCTGGAATGGTAATTTCGGTTCCTTACGTCAACGAGGTTGCATTAACGCTTAATAGCGTTCAGAATATCAACATGTGGTTCGTTCCTACTATTGGACAACCATTGGGGGTCGATTGGTGCGCAAATTTCAAGATTTGCGATATGACGGAAACCAAATTTACTAGTTTAATAAAGGCTTTCGTTATCGCGTTGCCCCTTGCTTGGATAGCGAATTTCCTATTCGTTCAGGCATTCTGGTCATTGGCTCCCATCCCATCCAGCATATATCCCGCGGTAGACATTTATTGGCAAATCAACGTGCTCAACCGTTGTTTGTGGATATCGGGAAGCGTCTCAACCCAAATTACCCTTATTATGGCGTCATTTGTTATCGGAATGATACTTTCAGCAACCTCAACCATCCTTAACTTACCCATATCAATGATGGGAATAGCGATTGGAGCTTTGAATCCCCTCCCTGTTTGCTTGACTTTTCTGATCGGAGGAATTATAGGTTGGTTTGTGGCTAGAAGAAAGGGTACAAGTTGGTGGAGTCAAAACCAAGCCGTTATTGTCGGTGGTATTATGGTAGGTGAAGCAACAACTATTGCATTATCAGTGGCAATAGGGATGATCGTCAAATCTGCTTGGGTTTCGCCATTCTAGTTACTTGACAACCTAATAATAAGTAGCAATTAGTTTCCTTCAATATGTGAATTGGCACTTATTACAAAAAGAAAATGAATATATATTGTCAATAAAATAATTGAGTACTGCCTATTTCTTTTTCTAACAGATTGAATTTTTTCCCCATTTTACTCCCCAAACTGGTATTCGTCACATCGACCTTCCTTCAGTGATAAAATCAGATTCTAATTATTATTTGGACTATGAACTTAATAATCGTAATATTAATAAAAGAACCTTAATCACAATGAAAAAACAGAAATACTTTTACTTCACGCTTTTAATATTATTTTTCAATGGTTGACCAAGTTTATAAAAAAAATTTGTTCGACCATTTTATTAAAGTTATGAGGTCCTTTTTGGTGCATTATGCCATATCTTCCAAAAAGTGTTAACATAATTTGTACATATCATTCTGTTGTATTTACACCAAAATCCGAATCTGACTTTTTTCCCTTCGCCATATTCATACCTATTTACTTCCATAAGGTGTTCTGAATCAAAAACATCGATGTTTTGAATGCCATTCCGTAGTAAAATATCGTCGTCGACAACCTTGACTTCAGCTCCCAGTTCTTCATATCCTTGTATTCTATGTGAGGGAGTTTTTGTGGAGAATAAATAATAAACCTTGACTCCTTGAGCAATTGCATATTCGAAAGTATAAATTATTTCAGGGAACTCGTCATGAGTCTGTGTTACTTGTGTGGTACCTATGATCTCGTTCTTAGTCAACCTAATCATTTGAATTAGTAATCTGCGATATCCCTCGTTTGTGGAAAAAACTCCAGATGCGGGTTTCTTCAGTTTATTAAGGTCTGTCTTGTAAACAACTTCATTTTTGTAGTTATCCAGCTCAGGTAAAACATCGTAAAGGGCTGTGAGTAAAGAATACGGATAAGACATGTTTGGTATGGGGTTCGACTCTCGGTTAAAAAAGTATATTTTTGGGTATCCTTCCAAGACCTGAACAAAACCTTTCTCTAAAAGCTGGTTCAGAATGTTCCAGACTTTTACGCCAACGTTGAGTCCTCTATCGCTTTTGATACCTATCTTCGTTATTTCATCCAGTATGTTACTGGCCGTATTCCCTACTTGACCTGTCACTAGCTCCCGTGAAAGTAACGCCTTTAATACAATTTTTTCTCGGTTTGATAGTGGTATCAAATCAATCGCTTTATAGATCTCACTGATATCACCTGATTTTATGAATTCTATAACCTTTTTTCTCGATATCTCAGAATTAAATAAGAAAGAATCGCTGGTTTTCTTCATTTCTGTAACCACTTACGTTTCTTTTTTTTTATAATAATATATAAATTTTGGTAAAACTTCCTTTTAATGTCAGTATCTCCATAATCAATATATATGTTTTGCCATGATATGTTTTGCCAGTAAAAAAAATGAGGAAAAAAAAATGGCAACAGTTGATACAAAAACAAAGTCAAACAATGAATTTCCTTTGAGAGGCTTAATCTTAGGGCTAATATTTGCATCAATAACATTACTAATGACAACCATACAAGGTCCAGGAGGTCTAAGACTATACGATTGGGAATCTCCACTTTGGTCAGGAGCATTAACCTTCACATATGCGATGGCGTTCGTTTTCCCTATTGTCGTGATACACCTAATGGTAACCAAAGGCAAGTTCTCCCTTAGTTCCACAGATCTCACAGTAATGTGGATTCTGATCGGAACAGCTATTCCTCTAGGGTGGTTGCTTATGCGACCAAGTCAGATGGCAATGGTTTTCTGGACTGGCGAATTGAATCCAGATGTGCTTGGTGTCATACCCGAATTCATGAGAATTCCAAAGGCAGTTCTTGACGAAATCTACACACCCGGTCAAGTTCCATGGGCAAGTTGGGCTCCCGTTGCTTTCTTCAATTGGCTTCTAGTCGTTGCTTGGCAGCTATGCATGTTCTTTGTGGTCGTCTTCTTCCAAGAACAGTGGGTCGAAAAAGAGCACTTACCATTCCCCATAGCCACACCTGGAGTGAAAATGATTGAATACGCTACTAAAGAAGGCAAAAAGGAAAACGGTACCACTGACATCTTCAAAGAAAAGTTTCTTTGGGTAGGCTTCCTAATTGCATTCCTACTATATTGCCTCGACATAATTCACATGTTCATCCCATCAATACAATCTTTCGCTAATCTTTACTGGAACGTAGCTTCATGGTATGGAGGAACAGATGTCAATGGATTACTAAGACTTGAGTTACCCCCAACATTATTGGTTCTCAATCTTTTAATGCCGACAGATGTTCTTCTGACAGCGTGGGTCTGGAATCTCATTGCTTGGACTATTTACCCCAGCATCCTGATCAGCAACGGAATTATTCCCAATGTCCTCGCTGGTGGCGAAGGTGCTGCACGAGACGCTCTGATATATTGGGTCGGTTCGACTCGTTTGGCATTAAAAGGCGAAATGGTTCTAATGTCTATAGCAATCTTCACTTTCATACTAAACTACAAATATATCGCTGAAAAACTGAAGCAGGCTTTCTCTGGTTCAGCAAAAGAAACCTTCATTTCACCAAGGATATCAATTATCGGCACTATCATATGCGCACTTATCGTACTAAGCATGTACTTTGTCATAGGCATAGAAGCTTGGGTCGCTATTGTTTCCATCGCCTACTCGTTCCTTGCTCAAATCGGATATTCACGAATGAGAGCTGAGTACTGGCAAGTCGGAGGAACGATGTCCACATGGATATCATGTAATATTGGAGCTCAGATATGTTGGGGAGGAGAAGCAGTCCAACAACCATGGTTCTATCATACAGCTACAGGCGCATGGATAAACAATCTCAACTGGACTATACACCCTGACGCAATGGGGCTTCAACACACCGCGCTTGATGGGTTCGCTATCGCAGATCGCGTGGGAGCGAACAAGAAACATGTAGCCTTCGCATGGATAATTGGAGCACTCTTACTACCTGCCCTCGCCATAGTCTACAGGCTTGGAATGGCCTATGGTTACCAACAAGGACTAAACTTCCCATTCGACAACACTACTTACGGACACGGAGCCTATGTTTGGGGAGCGGGCGTAATGCCCTTCTGGACTACTACTCAAGATGCTGCGGCTGATGTATGCTTTGGTCTTATAGTCGCTGGTGTAATGATGTTCATGAAGGCTAACTACGCATGGTTCCCCTTCAACGTACTAGGCATGGTTATTGGAGGCGAAATGAACCCATGGTGGATGTTACTGTCATTCTTTTCAGCATGGCTAGTGAAGACTCTGATTCTTAGGTTCGCTGGCGTACGTTTCTATGAAAACAAGGTAATACCGTTCATCGTCGGATGGATCGCAGGCTGGGTTATCTGCAAACTCCTAATAATGTTCCCACTTGCCTACTTAGTAGTAGGAATTGGGAATATGCCGGCGGCATAAGCCTCCCCCTTTTCCCTTTTTTTGATTTTTTTCAGTGAATAGACTGTTCGTTGATTTCTTTTTAGATTATTTGCATGAACGCACTGTTTTCTATTTTGCTAAAAATAAAATTGCGTTTAGTTTAGTACTATGTGCCTTTCAGTCTTATCGTAAGCCAAGTAGCTGATACATTCCTTGAATCACATATTTAAATCGTTATATTTTAAGTGGAGGAATAAGTTTTGATAAGTTCAGCCTCTTCACTTTGCGGATCTACAATCGCCACTAGTAATATTTCATTAGGTTCTATACGCATCTTTTCGATTCTCGGTAATGATGTTTTCTCAAAGATTACCGAGTAGGCACCATCTCGCACAGAGTACACGAAATAACTGTGTAAGTTAAGGTCGTGAGGTGAGATCTCCCAATTAAACACAACTGGTTTGTCAGATATATTTGTGAAAATGTAACCAATAGAATTATTTGATGATTTCCAAGCGCTACTGAGAATTGAAGATTCCGTTAATGTCTTGGATGGGTTATTGTGGTCAAAGCCTACATAATTTTTGTTAAAATCCAAGTAGTTGATTCTCACCGTTGGCACAGTAATTCGAGGTGGTCTTATCATATTGCCACAAATCACGAATTTCTTTACGTATGTGCTCTCTGCTAAGGATGTCTTCCCAAAAAAATCCACAAGTTCTGGTACGAGTCCTCCCTTTTTGAAAAATTGACCCCCACTCTGGACTTTTCCTAAAATAAAACTTCTGGCTAAAGCTCTCCTATAATAGGATATCATCTCCCTGTCAGGATTCAAGAAGACGTTTTCGTGACCAAACGCCATTATGTACTCGTGGTAGACGAAAGTGAAAAGCGGAATAGTTTCTAGATTAGAACCGTATTTATTAATCAACCTCGTGTAATGCCCAAACAACTCTGGCATATTATCTCTTGAAAGATAACCATCCACAGAGCCAATATAGAATTCGCATGGCTCTTCTATGCTCATGGCAAAATCAGGATTTCTTCTTTTACACTCTTTTCTTATTTCAAGAAGCATCTTAAGCCAGCTTTTGCCTATCCAATTCCCGTATCCAAGAGGATGACCATGACTCTCATTATAGCAGGGGTTTATGTCAGGAAACTCGTCGATCTGAACCATGTCTAGACCTAACCTCAAGCATTCCAGTGCGTTATTCAGAACGGTTTCTCTCCAAAATTGTGTATACGGGCACATTCGAGCTCCTGGACCCACGGGACCTTGGACCCTAATAGTGGGTTTTCGGTCCTCTGTCATCGAAACATATTCTTTTCCATTTTCCTCAAACTTCTTTGAATCATCAAA
This sequence comes from uncultured Candidatus Bathyarchaeia archaeon, assembly GCA_964600125.1. GTDB lineage: Archaea > Thermoproteota > Bathyarchaeia > Bathyarchaeales > DTEX01 > JAGTRI01. Next base: position 4,681 of record CAZRIK010000049.1, on the reverse strand, counting down.
GAAGACTCGCTCTGAGGCGATCCTCCAAACTGTTCCTGAGATGTAGGCGAACCCATGACTACCATATTTTTTGATGTACCTCATAGTGTGCATAAATTTCTCCTCGCCTTCTCTAGGAGGGAAGTAGCTAGGTCCAGTCCAAGACCCGGAATGTTCCCATGCGAAGATGCACGCGTCAAAGTTAAGGTTTAGTGAATTACTCAGGTCTTTGACGATTGTCGACATCTCATCTAACGATATTACATGATCATTCAAGAAGGAGTAATTTTCAAACATGAGTATAGGCGTTGGCTTTTTGAACCATTCCGGAGTATCCCTTTCTGACAATTTCTCCATGCACCATTTCTGGCGTGTTGCCCATTTTTTGTAAATCTCTGCTACTGTATACCAGTCCCCTTGAAAGAAGCCTATGACGATGGGATATTTTAGTTGGAAATTGTTGCCCTTCTCCTTTGGAAGGTAGTGGCTGCAAATAATCTCCATGTACTCCTCGTTGACACGCTTTAATGAAAGTGACTTAACATTTCCGTCAGCATCTTCCGTCGAAAGGTATAACCCTCCCTTCTTGCCATAAAGAGCTATGAACTGCATCGACATCTCAGCGTTGGGGTACACATAAGGAAGGAATTCTTCGCCATTCTCCAGTATATGATACGGATTTTTTAAAAGCACACCGCCACAAAAGGGGGTAGCTACAAAGTCATCTTCAGACTCTTCCCCTATTTTTGAGAAGCCCGAGATAAGGGGGAACTCGACTTTATTTATTGTTAAGTTGTCATTATTTTCTATGTTTATTTTCCAAGTCGTTAGATTGGAATCATCCGGCACAAAAACTGTCATCTTCACCTTTATGTTATACTCTCCAAAACCAGAATTTCTTAGCGTTAATCTTATCCCTTCGCCTGTTCTTTCCCAATCGTGGGCGCAGTCAACAGCTTCTAGGTTGTTAATGCACTTCGCCTCTTCCCCGTCTTTGGTTTTGAACCAGATTCGAAAGATTAGGCAAGGAGATTCCTTATTTTTCCTGAAATTGTTTTTAGATGACTTCTGAATAACAGAAAAAATTCCACCCTTAGCCTTATCAAAAGCAAATTCTAAGAAAGCATTACCCAGATAAACGCGTTCGTCGTCTTCTTTGAGATATGCCTTAATTTCATGTGTGTTTTTGTCTTCGCTCAAGATCATTCACTCACGCTTTTGTCTTATTGATTTTTTTGTAATAGTCAAATTGATAACAGACTAATTATTTATTTTTTTTCCTTGAAGATCTATTAAGGTTCTTCCCGAAACCAGACTTGTTTTCGTCTATATGCAATAAAAATGGCAATAAGTGTTCCTTCATTTCCATAAAACATTCCTGAGAATCTAACTCTCGAACTATTTCCCATAATCCTGTTTCCGTTTAATGATTAATGCCGCAAAAACACGGGTAAGAAATGTTCGTAAAATCGGGAAGTAAGATTCACAGGACCGTAAGTTTTAATGAGTTGACGAATCCAGTTTGTAATGTGCAAGGTACATGGATATCCGTTTACAGCACTGGACAATGGCTATGACAAGCTTTATATTTGAAACTCATTTAGTGTGAGATAAAAAAAATAATCAAAAAATTCAACCACATAAAAACCCAAAAAAAGTGATTATTATGAGCCAAAGGTTCGTTAAATCGGAACAATTGTTTAAAGAAGCCCAAAAAGTAATTCCGGGAGGAGTAACCTCAGCCAGACACCCCAGTAAATTTGTCCCAGGAAAATATCCCATTTTCATGAATCGAGGAAAGGGCTCGCATGTGTGGGATGTGGATGGCAATGAATACATAGATTGGATTGTATCGTTTGGACCCATGGTTTTGGGTCATTGTAATCCTCAAGTGGATGATGCGGTTCGAAAAAATCTGGAGCAGGGTTTTTGCTTCACCATGGTTCACCCTGTGCAAAATGAGCTTGCTAAAGAGCTTATTCAAATAATCCCTTGTGCTGAAATGGTAAAATTTTTGACAGGAGGATCGGATGCAACCAGCGCAGCAATTCGAATCGCCAGAGTATATACTGGAAAAGATAAGGTAATCCGCTGGGGTTATCATGGATGGCATGATTGGTGTTATGGTGGTGCTGGGACAGACAGAGATTCGGTCGTTGGAGTCCCAGACGGCATTAAAAAGGACATCCTAACTTTTACCTACAATGATTTAGGTTCCTTGGAAAAAGCGTTTAAGAAAAATAAGGATGAGGTGGCTTGCGTCATTATGCAGCCATATGAGGCTTCAAAAGAACTGCCTAAGAAAGGTTTCTTGGAGGGAGTAAAACAGGTGACCCACGAAAATGGGGCAGTCCTCATCTATGATGAGATACGAAGCGGTTTCAGGATGGCTATGGGAGGAGCGCAAGAGTATTTTGGCGTAATCCCAGATTTGACCACAGTAAGTAAGGCAATGGCTAACGGCTATCCCATTTCAGCAGTTGTAGGTAAAAGGGAAGTAATGCAGGAAGCCGCCAAAACCAGACTGTCAGCCACATTCTTCGTAAATTCCTTCCCGATGGTAGCAGCATTAGCCACAATCAACGAGTTAAAGAAAAGAAATGGCATCCAGTACATGTGGACTTCAGGAAAAAGACTAATGCAGGGTCTGACAGAAATTGTTGAGGAGGAAGGCGTAAAAGCTGAGGTAATTGGCGTTCCCCCTCTTCCTATGCTTAAATTTACTGACAAAAATGAGTCAATGCGAGAGAAGATCAAGAAGGCTTTCTATACAGAGACAACAAAAAGAGGAATTCTTTTCCATCCCAACCACTGTTGGTTTTTGTCTCTGGCACACACCGAAGAAGATATAAACAAAACCTTAGAGGCATCAAGAGAAAGCATGAAAATAGCGAAGAAAGAATGTGGTTTGTAAGCATTACTCGGATCATGATAGCAGTCCAAGAAATGGTTGAAGCATTAATGAACCACAGCAACACTACTATAATTTCCGTTGATTCTGAACCTTCGCAGAGGTTAGGTGAGGTTCCTCTTGGAGAATTAAGTGCTGCCCTGTTCTTTTGCAGCAGAAGGAGAGAATCTTGAAAGAGTATGGAGTGGGTTTGATTGGCTATGGCTTCATAGGGAAAGTTCACACCTACTCTTACAGGAACATCCCCTTTTTTTACCGAGACCCTCCGTGCAAAGTAAAATTGGTCGGCGTGTGTACCTCCCGTTCAGAGACCGCTCAAGAAGCAAAGGAGCAAGGAGACTTCTCGTTCGCTACAACTGATTACAGGGAGTTGTTGGAACGGGATGACATCCAAATAATCAACTGCTGTTTACCCAATTTCCTTCATAAAGACGTTGTAATCAACGCTTTAAAATCGGGAAAGCATGTTTGCTGCGAGAAACCGTTAGCCCTTAATCTTAAAGAGGCAAATGAAATCTATGAAGTGGCAAAAAATTCGGGAGTCAAACAGCAAATAACTTTCCAGAACCGTTTCATACCTGCTGTTATGCGGGCGAAGCAGTTGATTGATGAGGGAGACATCGGCGAAATTTTCTCTATTAGAGGAGTCTACCTTCATTCTAGTTGTGTAATCCAAAAGTCTCAGGCTTACAGCTGGAAGGCGGAATCCAAGAAAGTGGGAGGCGGCGTGCTGGTGGATTTGGGCTCCCACATCATTGACTTGACGAGGTACCTAATTGGGGAGTTCAAGAGCGTCAACGGGTACGTAAAGAACTTTACATCGCCCGATAAACAGACCGACGACTTGGCTTTAATGAGCGTTGAGATGATGAATGGAGCCATCGGTACCTTAGAAGCTTCAAAGATGGCTACAGGCGCGAATGATGATTTAAGATTAGAGATCCATGGGTTGAAGGGAGCGATTCGGTTCAATTCTATGGAGCCAAATTGGCTTGAATACTACGATAATACAGATCTCGACAAGCCAATAGGCGGAAAAAAAGGATTCAAAAAAATAGACACGATTCAAAAGTATCCTGAACCACAAGGCATACCGATACCCAAATTTCCCGTAGGATGGATGAGATATCACGTAGCTTGCCTTCACTCTTTCTTAAGGTCCATAGTTGACGATTCGGAAACTTCTCCTAATTTTAAGGACGGGCTTGAGGTACAGAGAGTAATAGAAGCGACATACGTCTCGTCCAATAGAAAAGAAAGGGTAGAAATTTCTGAACTGAATACGTAAACCTCTCTCCTTGAAAAGTCCGTTTACTAAGTATTTTGATTAGTTTTTAATTAATTTCTTACAGGATGTGCATTACGTTTTTTGAAATCGTCTCAAATGATGTACGGAAATCCTTAGGAAAAACGAACTATAACGTTTACAATGATAATAAAAACTCAGCACATATTAGATTCCGTTGGTCTTTTTTGGGTGAAAATCTTATTGCATACGGACAAAAAAATTCATATTCATTAATCGTTGTTATCACTAACTAATTACCGTAATAGGCGATGACCTTTGGGACTTGTGACGATTGGAGTTGACATAGGCACAACTGGAACGAAAGCGGTTGCGCTTGATGCAGACGGAGAAGTGAAAGCGGGTTCTTATTATGAGTATGCCATGTATAATCCAAAGCCACTGTGGTTTGAGCAGTCTCCTCATGACATTTTGTCGGCAACTATCTCTTCAATCAGGGAAGTGATGAACTGTCCTCAGGTTAATTCCCAAAAGATCGTTGCAGT
>CAZRIK010000048.1:11513-14109 GCA_964600125.1 uncultured Candidatus Bathyarchaeia archaeon | reverse complement strand
CCGCGAATTCGCCGATGTTGCCTTCGACCTTAATTTGTCCGCCCTTCATGTAGCAGCCGACCTCGTTTCCCGCGTCCCCGTGCACGACGATTGTTCCTCCCGTCATGCCTTCGGTGGCTCCGCGGTTCGATGCGCCAACGTAGTCTCCTGCTGATCCCGAAACCTCGATTCTTCCTTCCTTCATCACGCAGCCGACCCAAGAGTCAACGTTGCCCTTAACGACGATTACGCCGCCCTTCATGCCCTCGCCAAGGCGCATTCCTACGTCGCCTTCTATGAGGACTGTGCCCGAAGTCATCATGTAGCCTATCATTCGGACCTTGCGAAGGTCACCGACAAGCTGAATAACGGTTTTCTCAGCGGATTCCGCGGCTTCTTCGTTGACGTTGAAGACTTCACTAAGGGACTTTTGCTTGTTACCTTCCCAGACCTTTAACTCACAGACTTCGTCATGCGTTTTTCCTGCAAAGACGTCGGGCGAAATGCACTCGGCGTAGACGGGCACCTTGAAAACGTGTTTCGGGTACAGAGTTATCGTGATTTCGTTTACACCTCTAGCTTAATCCTTATTGGCGCTGAATGCTTCAGGTAGTTTTCGGGAATGACGTAGTTCTCCATCTCCACCGTCCAGTATTCGCGGAACCGTTTTTTCAGGTCTCGAAGAACCTCCGAACAAAAAGTGTCTTCGGCGCATGAGGAAGCTCCCGTGTCAGCCCACATGGTCTTTCCCGTGACTGATTTCGTTACGACGCCGTTTTTTGCCACAACCTCGCCGCCCTTTATCGTGTAGGCGGTTTTCTCGAAAGCGCCACGGACGGTCCAATAGTCCCTCGAACAATCGGTCGTCTTCGGGTTAAGGTCGTACACCGCGATGTCGGCGTCGGCGCCCACACCCAGATGTCCCTTGCTCTTCATGCCTAAAGCCTTCGCTTGGCCTGCGCGGGTCACCACCGCAATGTCGCTGAGGTCGTATTCCCTGTCGATTCCTTGAAGAAGGGAGCGGTTCCTAGCTTTTTTGTTAATCATGTTCAGCAGTTTCTCTCTCGCTTTGCAGCTCATGAGCCAGGAGACGATTTTCGGGTACGTTGTGAAGGGCGCCGCGTTGGGGTGGTCTGTGGTCAAGTATACCCTCCACGGGTCTGCCACGAGCAGGGCGAGCTCAAGCCCTATCGTCCACATGGTCGCGTGGACAAAGTTTTTTCGTCTGTAGGTGAAGGGGACGATGCCTGCTGCGGTTTCGGTCTCCACGTCGTGGTTGAGCCACTTGTTTCCGCTGAGCTCGTGCAGGGTGTACTGCCATGGTCCGTCAGCCGTCATCGTGGTCGTGTCCGTGAAGACAACCTGCCCCATGTCTATCGTCACGTGGGTGTGGCGGTTGACGTACTTGGCTATTTCCTCCGCGCCTGACCTAAGGGTTCCCCAGCTGTCGCCCTTGAACGCGCTGAACTGGCAGTGAGTAACATGAATCACGGGTCGATTGTCGGTTGCGAGGTCCTCGACGCACTTCATCGTTTCGATTGCGGTCAAGTAGTTGCCGGGTTGCCCCAGCCTGTTAGTGTGAACGTGGATTGTGTGAGGCAAGTTCAAGATTCGGTTCACCTTGCACAGTCCACGGATGATGTTTCTCGGGGTTATGCCGAAGTTGGGAACGGGGTCATCGAGGTCCTTAACGTTTCTGCCGAAACCCCACGATTCGACGCCGCCGGGATTCACGATTTTTATGGCGTAGCCTTTTGTGGCGGCGATCAGCCAAGCAACGTAGGAGGCGCATTCCTTGATTTGATTTTTATGTAGGAGTTCGAGGACGAACCACCAGTCGCCCAGTAGCGGGAAAGTCGCCTTGTCCACCATCGGGGTGTCGTCGAGCTCTTCGTGGGTGTGTCGGGCTTCAAGCGGAGGCATGGACGGGTTGCAGATGGTCGTGTACCCCATGCGCGAGTACCTGTAGCCCGTCGTGAAAGTGGAGGGAACGGAACGCCCCACTCCCGATCTGGTCGTAGCTGTTTTGGCTTCGACGTCGCGGTAGTGGTCTTCGGGTCTCAGGAGCCTTCCAGCGTTAACTTCTGAGCCTGCGATGTGGGTGTGGATGTCGACGCCGCCCGGCATCACGACCATGCCCGAAGCGTCGATCACCTCTGCTTTTTCTTTGTTCACTTTTTCGACGATCTTGCCGTCTTCGACGGCGACGTCCATTCTGTCGCCTTTCACACCGTTCAAGGGGTCGTAGACGAACCCGTTCTTGACCAGCAAGACCATAAACAGCCTACTCCGACATGGTTTCTGCAATTCTGTTTGTGAAATTACTATTTTTTCTTCTGGGATAATATGGCTCAGTCAACCCAGAAATTACTGGTTGGGTTTATTTATCCATTATCTACAGATTGCGACTAGAAAACAAAAAAAGCCCATTCACAGAATTAGGCAAATGAAGGTTGGGGAAACTAAAAGAATCTACGTTTTTTTTAACGGGCGTGTACGGCTATTCTTTCCATCTCGTTCCGTTTCGACACCGCGTAGCTTTTGTTGTCTCCGTTGGCTGCGGCGATTATCTCGTCAGAAAGGCATTCCTCGAAAGGTTTCGGGTTGCCGAACGCCG
>CAZRIK010000048.1:0-11413 GCA_964600125.1 uncultured Candidatus Bathyarchaeia archaeon | reverse complement strand
GCGATTATCTCGTCAGAAAGGCATTCCTCGAAAGGTTTCGGGTTGCCGAACGCCGCTTTTCTGGCGCCTTCCGTAATTAAACGTAGGGCTATGTCGACCCTTCTTTGAGGCGAAATGTCAACAGCCTGCTGATACGCCATTCCGCCGTAGCTGATCCTCGTCGTGTCTTCGCACGGCGCAGAATTCTCAACGGCATTGACGAAAACCTGAACGGGGTTCTGTTCTGTCTGCAGGTGGATGATTTCGAAAGCGTTTTTCACGTTGTTGATCGCTCTGACTTTTTTTCCAGAGTTTTGTCCTGGTCTCATAAGGTTGTTTATGAGCCTTTCGACGACGTTGACTCGTGACTTGTGGAACTTTCGGTGCTCGTGCCTTCCCATCGAGTGCGGGACTGTGACTGGGTCAACCGACACGTACCTTTGAAGCCCCAGGTCTTTGACTTCGACCGCGAAGCTCCACTTGCCGAACAGCTGAGGCGCCTCTTGCTTGCTCACACGCTTCACCCTGAAATGTTACAGGCTAAACTTGAACACCGCAGAATTATATAAGTATTATGAAAAACGATTCTGTTAAGTCTTCGGTGAAGAACCATGATTTCCTTCTTTGTTAAAATTCGGTGATTGCTGAATTTTATTCAAGTATGGGTTGATTCCATTAAGTTAGGTTACATGATTTGGTCACAGAAAGCTCTAAACATTCTTCTGATTTCTGGTTCTCTTGCAACGGCTCTCCCCAATTCAGCTAGTTGGTTTTCATCAAGATAAAGCGGTCTAGCAATTAGTTTCCCCGTATTATTACAATATCCAAATCTAATGTCGATCTCTCCTATGTGTGCATTATCCCTAAACTCCAAAATCTGGATAACGGCTGACCAATCTCCAAAATCTGCGCTTGCTTCGTGAGTTACTATTCCATTTCCAATCCCTTTAAACCTGAATGGTTTACCTATGTTTGAGTTTCTTAATGTCATACGTTTTCCCCCAAAACAGTTGCATGCATTAACTTATTAAGACTTTCCTTAACGGTTCTGTTACCTCTGTGTCGGATTGTTTGTGCTGTTACTTTTCGTCGGATTATACCAGATACTGTTAAGTTATTTGTATTGGGCAGTTTTTGTGACTTATTCGACTGATTAGGGGGCATTCTTTTCGTCTGGGAGATCAAAAAAATTTTAATATCCACTATTTCTCATTCTTTTGTCAACGAGTCCACACAATTCTGGGAATCTCCCACGAAGGAAAAACTCTGCTTCTGCTACACTATAAATTGGATAAGGTATCCTTGCAGCGGGGTCTTTTTTATGATAAAAATCTTCTGCCTTTTCCATTTTTTTAGGAATATCGGAAACAAGTATCGGTGCATAGTTTGAAAACGAATACAAAGTATCGCATATAACAAACACACTGTCATCAATCGATAACGTCCTTACAGAAGGACGATCTATGACATATATTGCATTACGTAAGATATCTACGATATCTTTTTGTTTAGCTGAAGGATTTTCCTCATAAAATTTTAAGGCAAAACTATCGAATACTTGTTTTGATGTAACTGCAAATGTGGAACCTTCTGGAAGTTCTGATTGTTTTTCGATTATGAGATTTGCAACAAAACGTGAAGACATCCAAATCTTGAACTTTTCCGCATCTACTGGTCTTTGAGGTCTAAAAGCATCATGAAAGAATGAATGACATAAAACCAATATTATCTCTGATGCTGAAGCGGACGAATCACCCATGCAACCACCTAAGTAGATCCTCTAGAGACTACACCTTGGCACGTTTGAGCAGAAATGAAACTGGGTCTCCCTCTATCTTCTCAACGTGATATTCTGGTAAAGAGTTTACACTAGTTGTCACAATGACCAAGTCATCAGTAGCCAGTCCGTTCTTCTCAGCCTCGTCCTTTGCCCTGCCCTGCAACACCTTAACCTTTCTAATTCTAATATCTACTGACATTCCTCTAACCAGCATGTTATTATGTAACATATTCTTCAATACATGTTCATTCTATTAACAGTTTCTATTTAATTGGTTGGTTAGTTAGTTAACAGTGAGATATAAAATTTATGCACGTTAGCTCTATTAACTCCGTGTCTGATTGATTATGTTGTTACGTTTCATCGGATTACTTGCATTTTGTATTATTGTTATCCACTTGTTTTCTCCTTTGATTTCTATTCCGCACGCTTCTGCTGGTGTTTTCCCGTCTAGTCCTTCATGTTCTCTTATGTAGTAATGGAATATCTGATAACCTCTAAGAAGTGCCTAAAAACCTACATGTTTAGGCAATGAGCTTTGTTAGTATGGCTTTGGCTGTGTGTAGTCTGTTTTCTGCTTGGTCCCAGATTGTTGAGTGTGGTCCGTCCATGACTTCGTCTGTGACTTCTTCGTTGCGGTGCGCTGGCAGGCAATGCATGAACAATGCGTCTTTTGAGGCGTGCTTGAAAAGGTCTGAGGTTACCTTGTATTTTGGCAGGAACGTTTTCAGCCTTGTTTCGCGTTCAGCCTCGTCGCCCATTGAAACGAACGTGTCCGTGTAAACGACATCCGCATTGTTGACGGCTTCTATTGGTTCGCGGAGTATCTCGATTTTTGAGCCGCTGTCTTGCGCGTTTGTTTCAGCCATCTTTTGCACGCCATTGTCGGGTTCGTAGCCTTGCGGGCACGCAACCGAAACGTCCACGCCCAGCTTGGAGCATCCGACGAGCAGAGAGTTGCACACGTTGTTTCCGTCCCCCACGTAGGCAACCTTCAAGCCTTCCAATGTCCCAAATTTCTCCCAGACGGTGTAAAGGTCAGCGACAGCCTGGCATGGATGAAACAAATCCGACAGGGCGTTGATTACTGGGATGCTTGCGTATTCAGCCAAGTCCTCGAGGTCTTCGTGCTTGTTTACTCTCGCCACCACGCAGTCAACGTATCGGCTTAAGACGCGGGCAGTGTCCGCGGTTGACTCTCCTCTGCCCAACTGTGACTCAGCGTACCCAAGGTAGATGGAGTGTCCGCTGAGCTGGCGGATTGCAACCTCAAACGAGACTCGGGTACGGGTTGAAGGCTTCTGGAAAAGAAGTGCGACCGATTTGCCTTCGAGCTTGTTCGCTTCTTTGCCTTTTACGGTTTTTTCCTTAAATTTTTTCGTAGACTTTAGTAGTTGCCATATTTCGTCTTTAGTGAACTCCTGCAATGTGAGGAAATCTTGCTTCTTCATATTCGTCATAACCTTCTTTTGTTCATGCAGATTTTGGATTGCTCATTGAGAATCAAGTGCTTCACTTATATATTTTTTGGTCAAAATACACCAAAAAACTAATACAATGACCATTTTCGGTCATTATGATTTAATGTGTCTAAGCATCAGTACCCAGCTTCAATGAGGTCATGTGACTTCATGAACTCTCTAAGAACGACAGTCGCATAGGAACCCTTGTGAAGCATGAACCGGAACCTTACGGTTTGACTGTTTTGGTCATTTTTGTCTTCCTCAACTTTGTAGTCGAAGTCCAGAATCGACGACAAAGCGGTTCTTAACCCGCCTTCAGCGCTTGCTTCAGGCATTTCTCTTAGTTGAAAGTCCTCAGCTTGGACTCCCTCTTCCTCCAGAATGTCCGTTTCGATTCGTCCTTGGGCTCCGCCTGAAAAACCCTGGCTGTACCCCACTAACGGCAAGGCAACAGCCACCTCCTTTTTGCCGATTGCCTCGTTGACTGCTGAAACTTCGTCAGGTGCCGTTTTCCTGAAGCTGTCCGTAAGCGACCCTTTCTCGTCTAGACTTACAACATAGTCTCCCGGATAGGCTTCAGTAAGCGACAATCCACGCTTCATTCTCTCGCTGAGGAACCTGTTAAAAAGGTAAGACTGATAAGCCTGAACGAAAAAGACGCGGAGGTTACGGGGGATTCTGCGGAAAGCCCCCAAAAAGTCGTTCGAATACCTTGAAAGTTGCACCATCATCAGCCTTTCATAAACCAGCCTCCTTGGAAAGAACTGCAGGCAATCCCTATAGTCTCGGGTTTCCCTAAGCCGTTCGCGGGCTCTGGCGGAGCGGCGGTGCTCGTGGGCGCTTGGCTCCGAAAGAAAAATTAAAGCTGCCTCCTCAAACCCGCCCTTCACTATGCAACGCCCAATTTTATGAGTGAAAGGTCGAATTGTGCCGAACCTTTGGTGCCCAAAAAAGTTGGGGACTCCGCCTGAAGCCTTAATGCAATTCCACGTTTCCTCAATCCTTTGCTCTACAACGTCAGCGGAATGGTTAACTGACCTCACGGTTATGTCGAACTGGTTCCCGAAAAGGACCTTGGACGAAATCTTGTCAGACGAGAAACGCGTCGGAATAACGGTCGCACCCTCCAAACGAATTCCTAAAACCTTGTCAACCGAGACCCCGCCTAGGCTGATGTGCTGAGCCGTCACAGCCCGAGCGTCCTTTATTCCAGCAATGCTGACCCTTTCGGGTTCGACGCCTACCTTCTTCGCTATCGCCCTGACAGCCGCGAAGGTGTCCCAACCCCTCTTAATCATCACGCACACGACGTACCGTCCATAACCTGAGCTTAGAGCCTTCGCGTCCGACGGGTCCACTGAAGCTTTCGAGCCGTCAACCAGCATTTCTTCGACCACGAAGTCTTCGGGAGAAGTCCGAATTTTGCCGCCTACTCCAGAACCTTGCGAAGCGTACGTCTCGATGCCGAAGTCTGCCTCGAGCTCAGGAACTTTCTGCATAAACATCCCCTAGCTGAAATCAGTAAAGCGGAAGGTTGCCCGTGACCTTGTCGACAAGGTTCGAAGGTGCTGGTCCAACTCCGAGGGCTGTCGTCGTGCCAGGCGGAAGCTCAGTCAAGCCCATGTCAGAAACCAGGAACGTGGGAATCCGCAGCTTCGCAGCCTTCTTTTCGAGCTCCAAAAGCTCCACTTCTGATCCTGCCCTCAGAACTATCTTCCGCTGCCCCTCCGCCATCCAGCTGCGAAACCACGATGGGCGCTGCTTTTTGGCTTCTTCGCACGCGGAAACTGCTCCGTGGCACGCCTGAACCGCGGCTTTTCCGCAGCTCATCCTCAAATCCGCTCTTAGGACCACTGCCTGCTTGTAGCCGAACGGTTGAGGCAGATTCGCGTTATCGTTGTCTTTGGTCTTCATCGTCTCGTCCCAGACACTATAATACGCGGATACGGAATATTAGGCTTCATCCGCAAATTTTTTTTGGCTCCCTAACGAATAATCACAGGTGCTTCGTAAACCACTGGATGACCTCCGCCTCCATCTCCCGCGTGTATTCGTGCCCAACGTCGTACATTCTTAGTTTCAGGTTTTCAGGATTCAAAGCGTAAAGTGGTTCCAATCCTCCATGTAGCTGTATGACGCCTTCTTTGGGAATGAGGGGGTCTTGGGAGCCTCCCATTAGCATAAGCGCGGTCGGAGGAAACTTCTTCAGATTGCTTAGGGGATCACACTTCATGATAAGCTTCTCAGTTTCTTCGTCGGGATGACTCATCAATTGCTGATCGAAAGGTAAAACTTTCTGTGAACCTATTCTTTCGCCAAAAAACTGAAAATCACCTGCTCCAAGGACGGAAGCAACAGCTTTCGCCCTCTTTTCCAGCTGTGCGGCTATTAATGACACGAATCCTCCCATCGAGACGCCCATGAGCCCTAGCCGATTTGGGTCAACGTCAGGTCTTTTCTCCAGAAAATCTACGACTTGAGTAAGGTCTATGGCTGTCTCGGTCACTACTGAAAAGAAGGTGCGGGGAAAATTTTCAGCAGACTTGCTCCAGAAAGCCAAATCCAAACGTTCTCCGTGCATCCGCGCATCAACGGCAACCGCCAAGAACCCAGCGTCAGCCATCCGAAGGCAGTGTTGCAGCATGCCCTCTTTGTTTCCCGTCCAGCCATGAACGCAAATCACTGCTGGAACAGGTTTTTTCTTTTTATGAAAGGAAACTAAGGCGGGGATTCTGTCTTTTCCGACAACTGTCTTCTCGATTGAGTATGTTCCTTTAATCTCCATGTTCGAGATGCTCCTCTTTCCACCATAATATTTTATGCATAATTATAAGAATATGCGAATTCGTCGGCGCCAAATCCCTCCAACGTATTATTCACATATATACACGCGTGTTAGAAACAAATATTTGGTTTCCTCGTTGCTTCTATTTTTTAGGTCGAATCTCAGTCAGAATCACGTCAAACATATTCTAGAGAGCAGCGAATAGAGTTGCCAAAGCAAATTAATGGCGAAGAATCATCATCCAGCAAAGGCTACTATAGTCTCTCGTTTCTAGCGTCAAGGGAGTGTTTCAGGATTGGACTATGAGGCTGCTTGGGATCTCATGTCCGACCTAATTGCGGATCTGCGGAAAAGCGGAGAAACAATCCCCGCGAAGGTGATGAGCGACCTCCGCGCCGCCAGAACCATGATGGAGGTGCACAAGGTCGACCAGTCCCGCTCCGAGAACCTTCTGAGAATCGAGGAATACCTCACCAGCCTCGAAACCTTCCTAGTACCTGCTGCGAACAGAAGGTTCGGGGAGGAATACGTCGACGTTTGGCTGAAGAAACTCGAAGAAACCCGCACGCAACCGCCCAGACGGGAAACGAGGCTTCCAAGAAGCTTTCCCATAGGTGTCCCCCGAGAAGACAAATGGATCAGGATTGAGGCTACAGAAAAAATTTCGACAGAAAAGATTAAACACCTCGCCTCGCAAAATGGTTTAAAATCGAAAACCCAAACGGACGGACGCGTCCTCGTGTTCGGAGAGGAACAAAAGCTGAAACAGTTCGTGAAGAACGTGGCTGAACTGCTACGTGGAGACGGTAAGAAACGTTGAAAAAACTCGAGGTAACCTGTGGCTGAGTTAGAGGAGCTTTGAAGGATGCCCTACATAAAGAAGATTGAGGTTAACGGCTTCAAGACGTTCGGCAGAAAGACGACCCTGATGTTCGAGAAGGGGTTCACAGCCATAACTGGACCGAACGGAAGCGGAAAAACCAACATCATCGACGCGGTTCTTTTTTGTCTAGGCGAGCTCAGCTCAAGGAGGCTACGGGCGGAAAACTTTTCGAAGCTCATTTTTCACGGAGGCGCAGAACCCGATGTCAGGAAGAAGGGTGCAGCGAAGGTCGTCATACAGTTCGACAACACGGACAGTCGGCTGCCTACAGACACCACCACGGTCACGCTTTCTCGGGAAATCGACGATGAAGGCCAAAGCGTCTTCAGAATCAACGGTCGCAGAGTCTCCCGAGCCTACGCCATAGAAATCCTTTCGATAGCGGGCATCAGCCCCTACGGGTACAACGTTGTCCTCCAAGGCACACTTACGAAACTGGCTGAGATTTCGCCTCAAGAACGCAGGAAAATAATCGAGGACATGATAGGCATCGCCACCTACGACACAGAGAAAGAAGAAGCGGAAAAGAAGCTGCAGACAGCGGACATTTCGATAAAGACCGCGATGGGCCAAGTAAGCGAAGTCCAAAACAGGATAGAGGCTCTGGAAAGAGAAAGAAACGACCTGCTTCGCCACAGTTACATCCAAAAGGAAATTAGACGTTTTGACGCAGTTAAACTGTCCCACGAAATTAGGGGCACACAAGAAAAAATCGGTGAACTGGAAAAGCAAATCGGAAGTTTAGAAAAAAAGATTGACGAAATCAGAACCCAAAGAGAAAGCCTCCGTTCGAAGCGTCACGAAATCGAGGTTGAATGGAGAAGACTCGGCTTCGAAGAGGTTGAGGAAAACCAGACAAGGGTCCTACAGATTCAGATAGAAATAGGGGAACTGCGGTCAAGGCTCTTTGAGCTTTCGACAAAGCTGACAGCAAACAAATCCAGTGTGGACAACCTCATCAGAGTAAAAGACAACTCCGCGCAGCAAATAGAAGCCCTGAAAAACGAGATTGAAGGAACAAAAAACAGCATCAAGCAGCTCACGCCAACCCGGGATTCGCTGAACAAAGAAATCGTCGAGAAACAGTCAGTTTATGACGCAAATAACGAAGAAACCGTGAAAGCCAGAGCCAACACAAACGAAATAACCAAAAAAATACGTGAAGCCGAAGCTCAGCTGGAACAACTGCAACAAGAGGCAATAAACCTTCGCAGCCAACGGGCGGAAACGGAGTCAAAAATCAACGTTTACTCGGAAAGGCTGAAGAACCTTAAGGAAAGAAAAAACGACCTTAGCAACGCGTTAATCAGGCTTGAAGAGTCCCTTAAAGAGCTCGAAAACATAAACAAGGAAAGAGCGGAACGGCTAAGATTCCTGCAGGAGTCTCTTCAGAAAAAGGCTGAAAGAAAAGGGGTCTTGGAAACCGAAATCAGAGAGGCGGGAAAAATCGCCGACATAGCAAGGGAAGCCCTAGTCGAGTTCGAGACCCGCAAGGACCTCGTAGGCAAGTTCACAACCGAAGAAAACGCGTTGAAACACGTTGAGGAACTGGGGCAACTCGGCGTCATCAACGGCATTCACGGTCGCCTCAAAAACCTCATGAGCGTCCGAAAAGGGTACGAACGGACAGTGGAAGCCGCAGCCGCGGGCTGGCTGAACGCGCTCGTTGTCGAAAATTTGGAGACCGCCTTCACGTGCGTCGAAACTTTGCGGCATCTTAAGCTGGGAAGAATCAAGATTGTCCCGCTTCAAGGTTTGTCGCCAGCCAAATCGGTCAGCTTGCCGCAAATCGAGGGTGTAAGTGATAAAGTCCTGTCTTTCGTGTCATACGACGAGAAATTTATCCAAGCAGTTACATTTGTCCTAGGTGATACTTATCTGGCAGCGGACGAAAAAGCGGCGCTTGTCGCTTCGCACGTTGGCTTCCGTTCAGTCACGAGGAACGGTGACCTTTTTGAAGCTGGGGGCGGAGTTGAAAGCGGGTTCTACAGGGCGCCCATAGACTTTTCTTCTTTCGTGCCAAGCGAGTCAGCCCTGAAAAATCTTGACAAAGCCATAACCGTGCTGAAGGAGAACCTGACGAGAAGGGGAACCGACATCGGCGAACTAGAAAAAGAGATTGCGAACATCCAACAGGAGATTACGGCTTACGCGGAGGCTTTAGGTAAGCTCAAAGCTGAGACTGAAAGGACGCGGAAAAGCCTTCAAGACACAAAAGCCAACATCGAACGCGCCGAAAAGAACATAGTTGGTCTACAAAGTCATCTTGAAGAAGAAAGGGCGCACAACAAGTCCTACGACGATGCCCATGAGGATTTGGCAGCCAAAGAGAAGAGTTTACGTGAAGAGCGGGAAAACCTCAGGAAGAACGTTGACCTTTCAGCAATGCAGGAAAGAGAACAGAAACGGGAATCTTTGGGAACCGATCTTATCGAGCTGAGACAAAAACTCAGCAAAGCAGAAACTGAGCTTTCAGCATTGCAGTCAAAATTGGACAACGTATTGGAAACTGGGCTGGAGAACGCTCAGGTTCAGCGAGAAAGGGCGTTGAACCAGATTTCCACGTTGGAACGTGAAATAGGCGAATCCAACAAAGAAAAAGAGGCGGTTCAAACCAGAATCAGGGAGCTTGAGGCAAACAAGGAAAAACTCTCCAGCACTCTGTTGAACGCTAAGGGCGAAGCGAAAAAGTACACTTCGCAAATCGACGAGATAGACGGCAAACTCCGAGTTCTGGAAGGTGAATACGAACAGGCTGACAGCCTACTTGACGAGTTAAGGCTCAACCTTCAAACGCTTCGTCTTCAGATGGGGAGACAGCTCGAGCAGCTCAGAATTTTGGGATATGAGGAGCCTTTGTTAGTTACAACAGGCAACATTCAGGACGTTGAGACGTCGCTTAAGATGATGAGGCTTGAGTTGGAACGGATTGGTGCGGTTAACCAGCTCGCGCAGGCACAGTACGAGGACCAAATCTCAAAGTACAAGGAACTTTCTATCCGAATGAATGAACTCGAAAAAGAAAGGATGGCGATAGTTGAGTTCATCGAAGAGATCGAAAGGAAAAAATACAACGCCTTCATGGAAGCCTTCAACAAAATCAACGAAAAGATCGACAAGTACTTCTCTAAGCTCACGGATGGAGGAAACGCTGCGTTAAAACTCGAGAACCCAGAGAGTCCCTTCGCTGGAGGCGTGGATATGATCGTCCAGTTCATAGAAAAACCACCCATTCTCGTGAGTGGAGCCAGCAGCGGAGAACGTTCAGTCTCAGCCGTCGCTTTCCTGTTTGCGCTGCAGGAATTTACCCCAGCCTCGTTCTACCTGTTGGACGAGATTGACGCCCATCTGGACGCTTTCCACGTCGAAAAGCTAGGTGAGCTCCTTGCTGAAGAGGCTTCTAAGTCTCAGTTCGTTGTAATCACACTGAAGCCTGAGATGGTCAGTAAAGCTGACAGAATCTACGGCGTCTACGGTCACGAAGGCGTCTCGCACGTGGTTTCAACAACATTCAAAGGAGCTACGCAATGACTGAAACCAGCCTCAACAAGCCGTTTTATTTTCGTCCGCCGTGGAACATTCTGTTCGACCTGCAGTTGCTGGAGAGGTTGAACCCTTGGGACATAAACCTGTCTTTCCTGCTCGTGTCTTTTCTTGAGGAGATGGAGAGAAGAACCGAGGTCGACTTCAGAGCCTCGGGCATGGCGCTCAATTCGTCAGCCACCGTCCACCTCCTGAAGTCGGAGCTTCTGCTTAAACTTGAGCAGCCGCCTCCAATCCCTGAGCCACCGTCAGATTTCATTCCGCCCCCCTTGATTCTTCCACTCAGATACGAGTTGACAACGACGACCATTCAGAACTTGCTTGATGCTTTAGATAATGCATTGAAGACCGAGAAGCTTTTCGCCCTCAAGACGCCTGTCAGAACCGGGTTTCTCCCTCCAGCTGAAATCATCCCCGCAATCAGCATTTACCTGATGGAACTGGAGGAGCAGATGGAGAAGCTGCTTAAGAAGATGCAATTGCTTATAGACGATGGTAAGGTCATCACCCTCACAAAACTGGTTCTGGGATTGGAGAAGCTTGACCAGATACGCAACTTCATCATTCTGCTTTTTATGGCGCAGAAAAACAGGGTGACATTGTGGCAGGAAGAGGACTCCAATGAAGTGTTTATAACCATTAATGAGGGTCAACAATGACAACTAAAGCTCAGAAGACGGCTGAAGACACTGAAGAGGAAAAACAAAAAAAGGACTTAGCCATGCTAGAGGCAGCCCTTTACGTGGCAGGTCGCCCACTTGACATCAACACGTTAGGCTACGTTATTAAAACCCGGTCGAAAAAGAAGGTTCAGCATCTAGCCCGAACGTTGATAGAAAAATATGGACATCTGGAAACGCCGCTTGAAGTTTTGGAGCTTGACGGCCAAAGGTTCGTCCTCCAGCTGAAAGCGGAATACTCGCCAAGGGTCAGAAAACTTGCGGTGAGACCTTTACTCACAGACGGTCCGTTGAGAACTT
>CAZRIK010000047.1:0-14356 GCA_964600125.1 uncultured Candidatus Bathyarchaeia archaeon | reverse complement strand
ACTGGTCTTGTGCCGTCGGGTTTGAAGGGAACTTCGCATTCCTGACCACAATCAGCGCAAACCGCTTTGTGCATCTCACGCCTTTCCATACTACTTTCACTCCTGTTCATTTTGTCTGCAAGAACAAAGTCCTAATTCTTAAAGCCCTTGCTTCCTGCTGAAATCAAATCAAGTTTCTCTCTCTTTTAAACTTATCTAAGACAAAACTAGAAAGTTTAATATGGGGAGCTAAACACTAACGGACTGTGGACATTATGGCAAAAAATTATAAATGCACCGTATGCGGAAGATCCTTCGCAAGCAAGAAAGAACTTGACGCACACACCCCAAAAGCGCACCCCCCGAAAAAGGAAGAAAAAAGGGCATCTCCAGCCAAACCTGCTTGACAGTCTTACTCATAGAATAGTATTCTCTGAAGCAGACTCGACGGCTGAACCAAACCTTCATAATTAGATTGATTTCAAATTGTTACTGCATATCAAGTATCAATTCTGGATCAAGATATCTTAAGGCAGAACATCTTCGTCTAACGCTTTATCCAGTGACGCTTATTTTCCCGTTCTTCCCAATTCTCAACTGAAGGTCGCCCCGGAACCTAGTCACCGCGCCATTCTGGACCCTGACAATCGCACCTCTCGAAATCGCGTTAATCTGCTGGTTCCACAAGCTCATCCTAATTTTCCCAGTCTCGTCGCCAACGAGAACATTCGACACGTACGCTTCTGTCCCAGACCTCGTGTAGACCCTGTTCGGTTCAGGAACCTCAAGAACCCTCGCTGAAAGGTTGACCCGTTTCATCCCAGCTTTCAAATCCTCAATCTTAGGGTTCGCAACATCCTCCGTCGAAGCCCTATCAGAGATCATCCGTAAGCAATCCTTAAGCGGATCCTTCCTTTGCAAAATCGAAGTCGGAATAGAAAACTGGGACACAACATCCTGATCCGACGTAAAAAGAAAAGTCGCCGAGTCCTCCGTTTTCTGCCTACAGACAATGTCAAGTTTCCTGCATTTCGTTTTCTCCTGATTCCAAGCTTTTACGATGCAATCAAAGAATTCGCTCGATTTCACGTTGTACTTCAACGCGATGATGGAGAGGTACTCAATCGCCTTTCTGTCTTTGTATGAGTTGTCGCTGCCAGGACGCCTCCCCCTACTACTATAATTCCAGAACTCTTTTCGCATCGCATTTATTCCCTAAACTGTATCTCTCTACTTTACATATACTTATTGCTGTTTGAGCCTATTCTTCAACTTCAGTTTTTACGACTTCAGCTGTAGCATATCGTCTACCAATCTTGGTGATTTTGATCTTGACGTGATCGCCAGGTTTAGTCTCCGAAATAAAGACCACGAAGCCCTGAATCTTAGCTACTCCTGCGTCTCCTCTTTGACTCATCTCGACAATGTCAGCTTCGTAGACTTTTCCAAGCTCCACTGGAGCTTTGTAGCCAAAGCTGTTGCTCTGAAAACCGCCGCCTCTATTCCTGTATGCCATATGTTTCACCTCGCTTCAACTTAACGAGAAGTAAGACCGCAGCAAAGTAGAGGAGAAAACAAAAAGAAGTTAAAGCAACTTGAACTTTCTGAATTCTTCTTACTTTGGACCTATCCTACTTCACCTTGATAAAGAAAACAAGATATATTAAGCTATCCCGTCAAGAAAAAGCCAAAAATCCGAAAAATCGTAAACTTAACGGAACAAACAATCGCCTATGTTTGCGCCCCAAAGCAACAGAATGTTTGCGTCGCAAATCAGGACAGGTCTTTTAAGCTGGATTATGTCACACAAAATTGAGACTCGGATGTCACACACAACAGAATAGGTCAAACAGAAACCAAACGGGCTGACAACCCCCCCCATTTTCTGGAGCCAACAAAGGACCTGAGCCTAGGGCGGAAACAAGCCTGAAATAAAAGCGGAAAGACGACCCGCCAGACCGTTAAAACGTTTTAGCCGAACTGTCTCCGCCGTATTGTAGATCACTGAACAAAAAACTTATAAACGTTCAAAGGTTAATCATCCATCAATACGGTGAGATAACGCATGAGTAAAGACCAATCCATAGGCGCTGTTGTTCTCGTTGCCTGCTTAGCAGGAATATTCGTTTACGGAAGCCTCGTCTTCGAACTCTTGCCCGGCTGGAGCCTACTGGTACTCAAACTAACAGGCTTCATCGCCATACTCGGCATACTCGGAATAGGAGCATGGATCGGCTGGACAATGGCTACAACGCCGCCGCCCAAACCGATAGAGGAGCTCGAAAAAGAAATAGAAACAGAAGAAGCCGCAGAAGCAACAGAGAAACCGGAACCCACAGAGACAGAGCCCCCCAAAAAAGAGTAACACCAAAACAAAAGATTCTTTTTGCTAAATTTTTTTTATCAACATAGGCAACAGACCAAAAAATCTGAACATAATTTATATGCAGTCAAAAACAACATATACCTACCCTGGTGTTCGCCATGATCGCTGTGGTTCTCGCAGGAGGATTCGCAAAAAGAATGTGGCCCCTAACGAAGGACAAGCCGAAACACCTGCTGCAGGTCGCAGGCAAACCGATGCTGGATTACATTCTGACGAAGCTCGAACCCCTGGCTGCAGTCGACCAAGTCTATGTATCGACAAACGCCACCTTCGAGCGCCACTTCAGAGAATACCTAAGCACTATCAAAACCGAGAAGGACGTCTCGCTGTTCATCGAAGACAGCCACAATGAAGAAGAAAAACTAGGCAGCGTAGGCGCACTGGACTATCTCATAAAGAAATGCGGCGTAAACGACGAGCTGCTCGTGTTCGGCGGCGACAACATCTTCAGCTTCAAAATGGAAGATTTCGTAAATTTCTTTATGCAAAAAAAAGCAAACACCGTCGCACTGTTCGACCTAAAGTCAATCGACAAGGCACGTTCCTACGGCGTCGTAAAAATCGATTCTGACTGCCGCATCGTCGATTTTCAGGAAAAACCCGCCAACCCAAAAACCACACTCGTCTCAACCGCTTGCTACGCGTTCTCGAAGGACGGCGTCAGAAACCTGCACCGATACCTGGACGAAGGAAACGAGCCCGACAAAATGGGGCACTTCATCGAATGGCTGTACAAAAACGACGAAGTATACGGCTACGTGTTCAAAGGCGTCTGGTTCGACGTCGGCAGCTTCGAAAGCTACCACGAAGCCGACAAACACTTCACAAAAAACAACAACTAAAAAAGCTCAACCAACAACCAGCCAGCCACCGACCTCAAAATTTATGACCTCGCACAACAAATTATAAAACGTGCTGCTTATGATCGTCATACCTTTCGTTATCGAAGAATCCAGCAGAGAAAAAGCCTTCACCAAAGAAATGGAAGAGGTGGCTATCCTGTGCCTCTCCGAGGTCAAAAGGAAAAAACAGTCCCTTCTAAGAGGTTCTGCTGAGGAAACAGAATACGTCGCAAAGATGTGTTATCCTTTGTGGGCGGTGCCCTGGAAAGAAAGATGCGTCGTCGTCGACGGACTCGGCTTAACATCGACCACCACACTCCATAATCAGATTCCAAGAGTACAGGAATTCACGGAGGACTTGGAAAGAAGCAACACTTCATTCAGCTTTTTTAAGAAGTCTCTTGAGAAGCATGAACAGACGTTTGAGAAATTCTCCTCAGCTGAGAAGGTGGAACTGGAAGCTTTGGTTTCGGACGGTCCTGTCCTTGACGCCCTTACGCATTTGATTAATAGACGTGAACCAAAAAATGGGTCGCCAGAAACCGACGTCGCCTTTGTCCTAGAAACTTATGAAAGGGCGAAGTCAGAAGATGTTGCAGGAAAATTGCTTCACGAATGGCTGAGAACCCAGACAGACGTTGACGCATTACGGTTCGCCCAAAAAATCTTGAAGGAAGAAACTGGTCACCACAAAGAAAAAGCCTCGATAGAGCTCGACCTGATTTGGGGAAGCTACGAGAAAAGAATCTCCGAAACCAGAAAAGACGTTGACAAAAAGGTCAAGTTAATGCAGAAGGAAAGAAACAAAGAAGTTTCAAGGGCAGAAGGAGCCATTGAAAAGGAAATAGAGAAACTCGTTATCGAAGAAAAGAAGGCGCGAAAAAAAGTCGGTGGACTACGCCGTTCTCTTGACTTGATCCTTGTCCAAAAAAGGATCCAGAAACATACTTACCCAAAAAGAAGCACAACGCGGATTGACAACAGAATCTCTTTAGTAAAGGAAAAAATTGAACAGTTGAATTCCGAAATCCACCGAATCCTGGACCTGCGAGAAAAAACGCGAATGAACGGTCGACAGCAACTGGGGCAGATTGAAGGAAAATTCCAGAATCTTATTGCGAAAGAAACGGAGAAACTTGAGATTCTGGAGCGTTCCAGGAACATGGAGATGTCGAAGAAGACGGATGAACTGAAAGAAACACAAGACCTCTCCACAAAAATTGAAGCCCAAATAGATAATCTCATAACTCAAAAGGTCAAAGACGCAGAGACTCTCGAGAACATGACGATTCAGCTCAAAATTGACGAGCCTTTGCTCATGGGCGTTCCATTTTACATCATACAATATAAACTGCGAGAAAAAACCAGAACAGACATTTATCCTCCGATGACAGCAGCGAGCTATGAAGGCATAAAAAGGAAAATCCAGAAAGCTGTCTTTTCGTTCAGTTTGGAATCTCGTATGCAGCTTCTTCTAACTCCAAGGTCAAAGGACCTGAATAAAGCTTTTTTCGACAATCTAAAGAGAAGCCTCTCCAAAAACGCGACCTTAAAAGAACAAATCGTCAGAGTTGCGCATTCAGCAAACCTTCTGTTAAGACCAGAATTGGAGGGGCAAATCATCACAGGATTATCTGAGCTTGAATCCGAAGGGTGGTTGAGCTCAAAAGAAAAAGAAAACATCCAAAGCATTGTTACGACAAAATAAGTCACAATAATTAAAAATCCATCGTGTAATCCAGCATGGTCAAAAAACAGAATCCGCAAATCCGTTAGGTTTAAAGCGTTACTTTTCATTAAATAATAAGAAGAACGATTCTTACATGACCACAAAAAGGCTTGAGGAATCCACGGATTGTCTGACCTCGAAGAAAACGAAAAAATAATTGAAAAAGCTATGCTTCTGAAAAGAGTTTTCTCGAGAGCTGACCTTTTAAACATTGGCAAGTGGCTGAAAATTTCCTATTTTAAGGACTTGGCAAACGAATGGAAAATCGGGAACGAAGAGGAAGCATCATTCATTATTGCTCAAGAACTGGATGACGATGTGCTTCAACACGTTTTTAACGAATTTAAGCCGCGAGATTGGGCAACCTTCAGGGGAAGATTTTACGCGTTTGAGGATGGAAATTTTTCTAAAGACTCAGCCTCTAAAACAATTGAAAACGGTGTTCGCAGAGTCAAAGCCCGATACGGTCCGTTAACAGTGTCCATCCTTAAGTCCTTAATTAATAGTCGTGGTCCCGTGAGCCTTGAGGAAATGAAGACGCAAGTTAAGGTGGATGAAGTTCGAGAAGTTCTTGAGGATCTTGAAAGGTCAAAAGTCATAGTCACCTCATACATGGGCGACAAATACCAAGAGTGGCAAATTCCCGACGAGACAGTTCCCGTTATAGAGTATGAACTTGGGATAAGGAAGAAGCCGTCAATACCAATCAGGTCAGTTGTGGGACTTGATCGTGCATCCCAAGTTACTTCTAAAAAAGAACCGAAAATTGTCGACCACTTTCTCGAAGAAAAAAGAAAGGTCGAGGAGATGGACCAAGAGTTCGACGAATACTTGGAAGACCTCTTGAAGCACAGACTTGACCGCACGTTAAAATTTGGGAAGCAGTTCAACCTTGAGTATCTGTCAGGTTACCTGCAGAACCTCTTCGGCAAAGTCCTCCACTTCGACAGCCTACTGAGCATCACCCAGCAATACGGGCTGGCGAACATCGAGATCGCCCACGAACACGGCGGAACAGGAAAAAGAACAGGCTGGTCTCTCGCCTTGTTCGGCGACCCAGGCACCGGAAAAAGCTTCTCGACGAGAGACATGATTCTCGGAAGCCCAAGAGCCAAGATCGGAGCGCACGGCATTCCGGGCAGAAACAGGTACTGCGGAGGCATAACTCCAGCAAGTTTCATAAGGATCGGCCAAGCCTACAGTGGCAAGGTTTACAATTTCATTGTGCCCGAGTTCAACGACTTCTTCAGGTACAAGGGTATGGTGGAGCCGCTGAAGATTGCGATGGAGCAGGGCGAGATAAAGTATGAGACCCACGCTGAAGTCGTTGGACCGTACAGGTTCACTTCGTTCTTTTCCGTGAACTATAACGTGGAGATTCATGACAGAGGCTACGAAGTAACCATTCAGGACCCAAACTTCAACGCAATAGAGGACAGGATGCTTTGCCGCCTGCACCGACTGACAAAAGAAAGGTTTCTTGAGCTGACGAAGAGCCAAATGAAACTGGCGCTTGGAGACATAGACATAGAAAAGGACGCGCAGAAAATTCGGGACCATTTGACTCTGGTCTACGCCATAGAAACGGGGCATCCCCTCGTGAAAGACCGTTTCAGGTTCAAACCCGTCATGATCACCCCGCAGGTTTTCGACGTTATTAGTAGGGCTAGGGCAGCAATTCTTGAAAGGATTCCTCAGAAAGTGGTCAAGTTTTCAGCTAGGCTAGAGGACAAGGCGCTCAGGTTTGCCTCTGCGGCTTCTCTAATGGAGTATTTCCGTTCAGACACGGATTTCGTGCCGGTAAGCGATGAGGCTTTGAGGTATGCGACCCAGCTTTATGTTGAGGAAGCTTCAGTGAGATCTAAGGAAACGTTTGAACCGAAGGAAGTTCTGGAAGAAGTCTTCAAGGACAATCCGTAAATTATCGCGGAATGTCAATCATTTTTTATTTTTAATATACAATAAATAGAGATTGATAAAAAAAAATGTCGGATGAAGCGTTCAAAAAGTTCCTCAAGTCAGAAGCTAAGAAAACTCCATTTAGACTTGAGGGATACGTTAACGAGGCTGAGGTTCAAAAGGACGCGGAACGCTTAGTGGACGTCATGTCCTCTGAAGATTATGAAGCGGTGAAAGAACACTGGCGAACA
Organism: uncultured Candidatus Bathyarchaeia archaeon; assembly: GCA_964600125.1. Classification (GTDB taxonomy): domain Archaea; phylum Thermoproteota; class Bathyarchaeia; order Bathyarchaeales; family DTEX01; genus JAGTRI01. The sequence goes on along the minus strand of CAZRIK010000047.1, from coordinate 7,270 downwards.
AGGAGTTTCATGTCTATCGCCTTTGTTTTGAGGAAGTACGGTCTTGAGTTCAAGGGCATAACCTACATGGAACGATTAATTGAAGAACTATCTAATCTCATGCAGAAAAAATGAGCCTATTTTGATTTCCAAAATTTTTCAGCGAACTCTTTCAGCTGCTCGTAGGCTTTGTCTAAAGATTTAATTTCAGACGAGAACTTTTCGAAGGGGCAGATATTTTTTCCCGTTCGGTCAAGGACTGTTTGAACCAAGTTTAAATATTCGACTTTTATGCGGTTCTCCTTAAGTACCTTCAATCCTTCTCTGCTGAGGACAGATGCATAAACCTCGTTCACGTGGGAGTATGCTAGCAAGAGGGCGGCTGCTCTCCCGACAACTTTGTCCGCAACTGAGGAGCCACACATTTCTTTCCCCAGCTTTTCGATGGCTTGAAGTAGTCCACGAATTCCTGACGAATCCGACTCGAAACGAATTCGTCCTTCCTTGACTATTACTAACGTAACTTCCTTGTTGCTGAGGGTCTCTTTTGCCACTTCAATGTCTTGCATGGTTTTCTGTTTACAATTGATGAAATGGCAATAATTAAGAGTAATGTTCACCCTTTCATACACAATTTTTGTTAAAAAATCGGATATCAAGAAAAACCTTATTTTACGTTCACATAAAAAATGAGTTGTGTGAATGAAGATGGACGTATCTGAGGCAATCAGAACCCGAAGAAGCATCAGAAAATACAGGAGCAAGTCTGTTGCAAAAAAGAAGCTCATGAGGATTCTTGAATCGGTTAGGCTTTCGCCTTCAGCGGTCAATTTTCAGCCATGGACCTTCATCGCCATAACAGACCCCGAAATGAAACAGAAGCTCAGACCAGCTTATGGTGGCGATTGGCTCATTTCCGCGCCCGTAATAATCGTGGCATGTGCGCTTTTAGACAAAGCTTGGACAAAGTTTGACGGAGAAGAATACTGGAAAGTGGACGTCGCAATTGCCATGCAGACTCTTGTATTAGCGGCATGGGAAGAGGGGCTGGGAACGTGCTGGATCGGAGCCTTCAACGAAGAAGAGGCTAAGAAAGCCCTAGATATTCCCCCGAACGTCCGCATCGTTGCGATGACGCCTTTAGGCTATCCTGCTGAGGAAAAAGGTCCTGTGACCGACCGAAAGCCGCTTGAAGAGATAGTCAAGTATGAACACTGGTGACGCAAGTGGCTCTTTTTGTTTCATTAACCACATTATGGGTGTATTGAAAAAGTCTAATTGTCCACAAGCACTTTTTATGTGATTAGAAAACTAATTATGTTGGACTGTTCGATGATACAATTTGGCATCTAGGTGGAAGAAAGAATGAGAAAAGACCTTGACGCGATTCTAAGTGAGAAAGGAGCAGGCGGACTGCTGCTGTATTCTGAGAGCTTCAAGAACCCAAACATGTATTACTTGACGAAGTTTTTGGCTCCAGACCCGTTCATTTTCCTGAAAAAGGTGGATTGCTTACCGTTAGTCGTTCTTAATCCAATGGAGTTTCCGAGGGCGCAGAAGGAATCAGCTGTTAAGGACGTGAGGTCATACGTGGACTACAACTATGCTGAGGTTGTCAAGGCAGCTAAAGAGCCTAGACTTGGTTTCCTGAAATTCTTAGTATCAGTTGCGGAACGCGAACTGGGTAAAGGAACCGTTGTTTGTGTACCCACTAATTTTCCTTTGGTGGTTGCTGATGCGCTTAGGCGAGAGGGCTTGACGATTCAGCCCATGTTTGACGTTGTCGAAAGGGCGAGGGAAACGAAAGACCCTGATGAAATCGACGAAATTGTGAAGGTTCAAAGGGTTAACGAAAAAGTCATGGCAGAAGCCATTGACATTATAGCAGGATGCGAAGTTGGACCAAACAAGACTCTAATTCAAAGAATGGACGGGAAGAAAAAGCCCTTGACCGCTGGCGACCTGAAGGCTCTCATAGGGCACGGGTTTTTGGACGGCTGGTGTTCTGTTGAGGAGGAGGTTATTGTTGCCTGTGGTCCCCCTTCGTCGGACCCGCACTACAATGGAGTCGCCGAAGATATGATTAGGGCTGACCAGCCTATAGTTCTTGATTTGTTCCCCCGAAGCATAAACCGCCGTTACTGGGCGGACATGACCCGCACCGTCGTCAGGGGGAAAGCCTCTAAATATGTCAAGAAAATGTTTGACGCTGTCTCGGAAGCTAAGGACACGTGCGTCGAGGCTTTGCACGCTGGAGTCTCGGGAAAAGAGATGTACGATCTTTGTTGTGACGTTTTGGAGAAGGCTGGGTACGACACGTTGAGAGACGGCAAGAAGGCGACCAAAGGCTTTGTTCACAGTCTCGGGCACGGCGTCGGCTTGGAAATCCACGAAAATCCCACGATGAGCGAATACAACAGTGAGCCGCTTAGCGAACACTCTGTGGTTTCGGTTGAGCCTGGGCTTTACGATCCCGGAATTGGCGGAGTGAGGATAGAAGACATCGTCGAAATAACGAAGAAAGGCTGCAACAACCTTACAGGCATGCCTGTAATGCTTGAAATCTAGGCACATTTAAAGAAAGGCTTCAATTCTTTGAGTGGAGATTCTTCAGTTCTTCTCCGCCACCCTTTTCGCGAAGGTCAACTGTTACTACCTGCCCGTTCGGCTCGAGCTCTTGGGCGATGATTGACGTGAATTTATAAATTTTGGTTCCCTTAAGCACCCAGCAGTCTGGGGGCAAACATGCCTTCAGGCAGCACTGGCACAGAAACTCTTCTGCGTTCCACTCCCACTCCACTGGCACCTGAGGAAGAAGAAGCCCTTTGTATAATCCACTATCAACGATTAGCCCGTCGACCCCAACCTCGATTCTAGATGGGTACTCCTTCGGCGAAGCCACCGTGACCAGTTGTGGAGGGGTGAGCACGCTGACCTCGAAAACTGCATGTTCCAGCTCACGCGGTTTCATGGGCGGGAAACGGGGGTCTCCTGTCGCTGACTCAACCGCTGCCTCAACGACTGCTCGCACAAGCGGGTGGGTTGGGTACGGAAATCCGATGCAGCCTCGGAGTTCCTTTTTTTGGTTTTTGACTGAGTTTATGGTTACGAAGACGCCGCTTCGTTCTTGGAGTTTTGGAGAAACGTCTCTCGGGGGCGCGATTATGCGTCCGTCTTTCAGGTTTTCTTCTACGGCTTTCCTTGCGAGTTTGACGAGGAAGGTTCCTTCGTCCGGCGTCAGGGTGAACGACATTCGAGACGAGTCCTTGTTTTTGGTGTTTTTTAGAATTGTGTGGTTTCTTCTTTTGTTCCGTTTTTGGTTATGACGAGGAAGTCTATGCCGTCGCCACTCAATGCGTCTCTGCTTATGGCTGATTTTATGGCTGTTGTGACCAGTTCTTTGCCTTCTTCGACCGTTAAGCCTTCTTTGTAGTGGTCTTCGAGGACTCCTATGGCTATTTCGGCGCCTGATCCTACGGCGGTGAACTTGTCTGGAATGTTCGATCCCAGCACGTCAAGCACGTACATTGCTGGTCCTTCGTCGTCTACTCCGCCGATGATTGTTTGTGTTATGAGAGGGAAGAGTCTGTTGTTGAAGAGAAGGTTCGACATCATCTTGGACGCTGATTTGACCGACATTGGGCGTCCTGCTTCAATCTTGAACAGTTTTATATAGGCTTCCATCTCTCGGACCAGCATTTGCATGTCCGAAACTAGCCCGGCGCAGGCTACGCCTGTTTTTTCGGATATTTTGAACACTTTTTTTCCTGCTTTGCTCATGACGAAGGAGCCGTATGAAACCCGTTTTTCTGAGGCTAGAACAACGCCGTCTTTGCAGACTACTCCTACGGTTGTGGCTCCCGGGATGTAGAGGTTTTCAGCTTGGTCTTGGCTCATTCACTTTCTCCTCTTGATTCTGTAAGATAGACTTGGTTTTTAATTACAAGCCCTCAGTCTATTAAACCTTTATTATGGACGAAACGTTGTCGGGTTAGAACAGGATTTCTGGGCTGAGTTTGACGCGGTTGCCTTCGAGCGGGATGCCTTCCTTTTCCAGCAGGCGTCTTCTGGCTTCGACGGCTTCTTTCGTGCCCACGATGTTGCCGTCTGACTTGACCACCCTTTGGCACGGTACGACTGGGGCGAGCGGGTTTTTGTGCAAGGCGTTTGCTACTGCCCTGTATGCTTTGGGTTTTCCGATTTTGGCAGCTATCCTCTTGTACGTTGACACTTTTCCTCTGGGTATCTCGAAGGTTTTGACGAGGACGGTTCTTTCGAACTCTGTCTTGTTTTGAAGGAGTCTGATGACGTCTTCCTTTGTCCTGATTTGCTGTTTATCCATAAGTGTTCATTCTCCTTTTCTGTCTAAAGTGAATACCTGTCTAGAATACTTTGTTCTGTTACAAAAACACTTCGGAGAATTCCTCACGCGAATTAAGGAGCTGAAACGTCTTATCTGTTCTGTTTTGTGTGACATCCGAGTTACAATTTTGTGTGACACATGCTAGTCAAAGAACATTACAGTGCAAATCTGAAAACGTGAACCGAGCCTTTACATTATTTATGTTGGCTGGCTTTTGGCAAGGACATCTTCGGTTTTTCTTACGCCTAGAATTGTCAGTTTGTATTCGCCTTCACCTGTTCTTTCCGCAAGCCCGTCGGCGACAAGCTTCGGCACTTCGTTCGAAATGGTTTTCCGCGCCTTTCCCGTAATCCTGGCAAGGTCGCCCGAAGACAACGACTCTTTAGGCATCTTTCCGAGCTTGTTTCCAACGTAGGCTCCCAGAAGGGCGATGCAGGCTGCGTCTCGCGTTGACGATTCAGACCCTGAAACGAGGATTGGTCCCTCAGCCGTGATTTCCGCGCGTCCGACGAGTTTCGCGGCGAGGTTTGTCACGTCGGGATTGTAGACGAGTTTTCTGAGAATCTCCAAGTTGGGATACACCTCGGTCAAGAAGCGAACGATGGACTCGGCTACCTGGTTCACGTCGCCTTCGAAGTCAACCTTAACCTCGCCGAACTCAATGTGAACCCTGAGGCTGTCTTGTCCGCTCATGTCTGGGCGTCCTCCTTCGGCTTAAGTTTGGGGGCAATCTCGTCCAGAAAGGCTTTCGCGCCCAAAGTTGTTATGCGGTATTCGCCGCGTCCGACACGTTCAACCCATCCCAAGCTTGTGAGCTCGCTTAATCGCGCTCCGACAGTTCCTGACTTTCCTCCAGTCAAAGTCAACATTTCAGCCATCGTCAGAGAGTCTTTTTCTGTTCTTCCAGTCCTGTAACCTACGTAGGACTTGACGAGGTGCACGAGGACGGCGTCCCTTTCTCCGCCAAGTTTGTCCTTAGAAACCGTAACGACGATTCCCTCGGGCGTGAAGGCAATCAGCCCTTTAACGTTCTTCAGCAAATCCTCCAAGTCAACCGTCAGGGTCAAGCCTGAAACAATCTCATAACCAGGCAGAACCTGCCTAACGTAATTTAGCATGGTTCTGATAACTTGGTCTGGCTTTCCAGTGAATTTGGTTTCGATGTCCTTATATTTCATGACGACTTCAAGGTTGCTTTCTTCTTTGCTCAACGCATTATTCTCCGCCCGATTAATCGGATGTCAAAGCAAACATGTCTCATAAGACGTGCTTGTGCTTCAATATGAAGTGCATGGTTTAAAAGATTTACCGCATGGCTGAACATTGTCGTGAAAAACCTTTCTTTACAGCTTCGTGAGTATTTTTCGTCGTGTCATGTTTTTATGTCAGAAGGTAGAAGATGATGGTGAGTGAGCCAATTTTGAGCGAGGCTAAAGTGTTTCCGAGGCGGCTGAGTTTCCCAAAGTTATGCGACGTCCTGATAGGCTACTTGAACGCCGGTGCCGACAGCCAGTACGTGGGCGTAAGCGAAGTCGTCGAAAAATCCAGCGTCACGCTTCACAACATCAGCCGAAACAACAATTTCCTGAAAAGCTGGAACTTCGTCGAAGAAAACGAGCATGAACCCGGAAAATATAAGCTGAGCCGCGAAGCCGCCGAATTCGCCTACGCATATCGGATTGACCCGAACGGCGAACAGACCCGGCAGATGCTTAACAGGTTTCTGTCCAAAGACCCTGTTCTAACAGCCTTCGTGGAACGGGTTCAGCGCGAAAACCTCAGCCGAAACACAATTCTGGTCGAGCTTCCCCGCGTCGTCGGCGACCTCAGAGCCGACAAAGTTGGGCTCACGGCATTCATTGACATGATTGCTTATGCTTTTCAAATCGGCGAGTTGTCTGCGCCCCTTAGAACATTAAGGCAGCCGAGGGAAATCCGAAGAACATCAAGACCAGCAACAAAGATTGAGGCAGTTGCACCAAATATTATTACACAGTCTCCGACGCCGAATATTTCCATAAATCTAACGGTGAACCCCGAAATGCCGCCTGAAAAACTCAAGGAATACATAAAAGCGATGCTGGAAGCCTACGACGAACACTACAAAGAAAAATAAAGAACCATTCAGATTTTTATTTAGAAAACCCAGCTGAGTTTCTATTTAAAGCCCGCCTTTCTTTTCACTGGAATCTGAACCTCTGTTATGAGCTCGTTATCAGGAACTGAACCAGCTTCGTTGTAGTAAACTGTTCGTGGCGGACCTGAAACCTCGTAGCCATTCTTGTTTGCCCATTCAGCAACCTTCTTGAAAACCTCTCCAAGCAGACTGTAGGGTCCCACGTGTACCATGCAAACGACAAGCTGAGGCTGAGTAGTCTTAACTCCAATTTCTCCAGTCTTTGCCATACGCAGTATTTCTTCAGGCGCCCAATTCACAACGGCACACCTTCTATTTTAACTTGACAGTTTCTCCTTCAGAATCCTACTAACTTGGTCTGGCTTCACCTTGCCTCTGTATTTCCGCATCACGAGACCCATAAGAAACCCGAAAGCATCCGCGCCTCTTTTTCTAACAGCATCCTCGTTTTTAGTCACAATGTCATCAACTATACGAGATAACTCCTGTTCAGAAATCATCGACAAACCTAAAGCCTTGACAGCTTCAGAAGGGAGGCTGGCTTCGTGTTGGGCAAGCCACGAAATGATGTTCGGAACAGCTTCTTTCGGCGTCTTCCCCGCGTCCACGAGCTGAAAAACCTCCATCAGCTGGTCATCAGAAACCTTGCCAACCTCGACCCCGTCCCTCCTCAGGGCTTTGAAAGTCTCCGTGAACGCAGCGGCAACAAAAGTGGACGATACGCCAGTCTTTCCCGCAATCTCCTCGAACAGGTTCAGATACTCGGAGTCTTGAATCTGTCGAGCCAGTTT
>CAZRIK010000046.1:0-14662 GCA_964600125.1 uncultured Candidatus Bathyarchaeia archaeon | reverse complement strand
GTCCTCAAAAAGGTCCCGAACCCGCACTTCGTCTCCGAGTTCTATATAGCCAAACCAGTCCTCGAATACGACTGCATAATAAGCGCCCCGAAGCTCAAAATCCACGCCGGAGAATGGCAGGTCACCTTAGCCATGAAGAACCTGATGGGGCTATTGGCGCGTGGGAAACGGGGGGCAATCCACCGCGAAGACCGCGGAACCGTCGATATCCTTCAAGTCTTGAAGCCAGACCTGTCAATTATCGATGGAGTTGTTGGCGGTGAAGGACACGAGTTATGGAGTAAACCAGTAAGAATGGATTTAGTAATAGCTGGAAAAGACTGCGTGGCAACCGACGCTGTGGGGTCAGCGGTCATGGGATTTTCTGAAAATGAAATTCCTCGGCACATAAAGATATCTCAGGAAATGGGCTTCGGAACATGCGACCTTAATAGAATTAAATTGTTAGGCGACGTTACGATCAGCGAAGCTAAAAAAGACTTCAAACGAACTGGGTCACGCTGGCATTGGTGATAGTTCCATAGGTCTTATGTAGCATTATTTTTTGGGAATTATTATACGCGGGTGCCGATGAGGAGAATGACGGTGGTTCTGTTTCCCGTGTTGAAGAAGCCGTGCGGTACCTTTGCGGGTAAAAATATTGCGTCGCCAGCTTTGACTTCGGCTTTTTCGTCTCCGACTTGAACGGTTCCTCCTCCACGTAGGACGATGTAGACTTGTTCCGCGTCCTCGTGGGCATGGACTTGGTTTGTGCCTCCGGGCTTCAACGTTAATCGGGCAAAGTTAGTGAAGGACTTCATTGACTCAGGCTTCGTTTCCCCGAACTTGCTTCCGTGAGCGTCTGACTGCCAAAAAACTTGGTAGAGGGACGAGCCTCCGTGCATGTCCTCAAGCGTCTTTTTCTTTATTTTTGTGGCGTGCTTGATGTGCATTCCTGTTCAGCTCCTATTCTTCATCAACTGCCTGCGAATATTATGGTTTTGGTCTTTCTATAACTTTTTCGTTATTTCAGGCATTTTTTGGGGGATTGCGTTTTTTACATGTATATCTGCGTGTTAGAAAGCTATTTCACGGTAAGTTCAGTTTCACACTTAACGAAGTGCTGGAGGACACAATGTTGTCTGAAAAGTTTAAACGGAAGTGGGAAGAACCGCCGAAAGGAGTGAAGAAGGTTCTAGGCAAAACAGAACCTTTGAAGCCCAAAATTAACCGCGTCTTGACCCGCGTGGAAGCCCAAAACGAGAGGATTAACGCTAACATAAACAAGTACGACTACCGCGACAAAGAAATTTTCGAAAAAATCATCCAAGCACAGCAGAGGCACGACAGCGCCCACGCCAAAATCTTGGCTGACGAGCTCTCGGAAGTGAGGAGGCAAAAAAACATCCTCATGCATTCGAGCCTCGCGCTGGAGAACATTTGCCTGAGGCTTCGCACGATTTACGAGTTTGGAAATACCGCGTCGTCAGTTTCAGGCGTGGTAAACACCCTCAGAAGCATCAGGAACGGCGTCTCAGGTGTGCTGCCTGAAATCGGCAACGAAATATTCAAGGTGGAAACGACGCTTGGCGACATCGTGATGGACATCGGCGGAACCCTGGGTGCAGCCCTCGATTCTGGACCAGTAAGCGAAGACGCGAGCAGAATACTGAAGGAAGCAGCCATCATCGTGGAAAGCCGAACCAAGGAAAGGCTTCCCAACCTAAGCATACCGCAAGAAGGTTCCTACGCAGCCAGCGACTCTTCGGGCGACAACCAAGTATAATTATTTACTCTTCTCCAAACCGCATCCAAAAAGAAGAAACGTTCAAGCTAGTACACAAAGTTACGTTAAGCCATTTTTTTGGTCTATAATAAGCCTAGCTGGCTGAATCCCTTCCGCAATCGGCTGGATTCCTCGTCTGAAAGGGAAAGAATTGGACGTTTCGGCACGCCTACGTCGATTCCTCTTTCTTTAAGAATCGCGTGGCTGGCTGCGGTTGTGGATTTGGCTGATGTGAGGACCTTTCTCGCTTCGATGGCTCTCAGCTGCAGCCTCGCCGCTTCCTCGTAGTCCTTTTTCGCTGTCATATCGTAGAGCTCCACCACGAGCTCAGGGAACACGTTTGCTAGCCCCGAAACGCACCCCTTCGCTCCCACCATCATCGCGGGGAGGAGAAGCGCCTCAGTTCCGATCATGAACGTGAAGCCTTCGCGTTGCCTGAGCTCCAAGATAAAAAGCATGAAGTCGATTATGCTGAAGCTGCTGTCCTTGATTCCTTTGACGCCGAACTCAGCCATCTTAGCCAGAATCGAGGGAGTAATAGTGAACCCGGAAGTTTTCGGGATATTGTACGCATAGACTGGTATTTTCACGGCCTTGACGAGCTGCCTGTAATGCTCCAGAATCGCAGTTTCATCGTGGCTGTAGTAGTAGGGAGGCACAGCTGCCACCACGTCGACGCCCGCCTTCTCGGCATGTTTCGCCAGCGCCACAGTTTCGTCCGTGCTTGGGGCGCCAACTTGGGCGATGACGGACATTCGACCCTTAACTTGGTCCACGGTGACGTCGATGACCTTATTCCGCTGCTCAGTGGACATGAGCGGGCCAGACCCGTAGGTTCCGCAGGGGAAAATGCCGTGAACGCCCTTTTCAGCGTGGAAATCGAGGAGTCGCCTCAGCCCTTCTTCGTAGACTTCGCCATCTTTCGTGAAAGGCGTTATTAGGGGCACAACCACGCCCTTAATGCCTGGTTTGGACAACGCACTGTTCCTCCATGTTCGCTCATAAGTCAACGGCAGTTGATATATGCGTTTTTGTAGCTAAACTCGTTTTTTGTCGTGTCTTCAAAAGTTATTGACAGACAAAATGGGTTTTGTTTTTTTTGAGACAAAATAATGTGAAAAAATGTTCCTGAGTCTTTATAAATTGGATGTAAGTGTATGTCAAATGGGGTTTATTCATGGACATTATTCCTGAACTTAAGAACCGCGAGAGTCCACTTGTTTTCGACGAGAGAGATGTCGAAAAAGAGAAGATTGAGGCTCTTGTCGAAGCAGCCAAATGGGCGCCTTCGTGCTTCAACAACCAGCCGTGGAACTACGTTTTTGTCCGCAAAAGCGACTCGACACGGAAAGACTTGGAGGAAGCACTGTCTCTCGGAAACGGGTGGGCGAAGAAGGCTCCAATTTTGGTCGCTGTGGGAGCTAAGCCTGATGAAGACTGCGGCACGAACGGGCTTCCCTACTATGCGTACGACGTGGGCTTAAGCGTGATGAGCATGGTCGTGGAAGCTGAACATCTGGGGCTTAGTTCACACCAGATGGCAGGATACGACGAAGAAAAAGCCCGAAAAGCCCTAGGGTTCCCTGAAAGCCACAGAATCATCGTCCTATTTGCGCTCGGATACAAGGGAGACGTGAAAAGCGTTTGGGACAAACTCGAACAACGAGTAAAGGACAGATTAGCGCAGCCACGCACAAGGAAGCCTACGGAAAAGAACTTTTTCTTCGCTTCCTTCGGAAACCAACATGGCTAGAAACAAATAATGCATACTGACATTGCCGTGTTAGAAATAGAGAAAAAAAACGTTCCTAGACGAGAATAGGTCCATTAGCAATGGAGTTTCAGAAGTGCTCGTAGTGGACAATTTCTGAAAGAGTTTTCCTCGCTTTTGGACCCGGAGTCTCAGCTGGGTAACCGAGCGGGGTAACAGCGACGACCTTCACGTGTTCAGGAATCTTCAGAGCCTGTTTTATGGGTTCGTCGATGCCCATCTTGCCCATCCAGCATGTTCCCAGACCGAAGTTTGCAGCCGTCAAGACTATGTGCTCGAAGGCGATAGCGAAGTCCACGGGGTACCACACTGACGAGGCGTTAGCGTCCCCGCAGCCGACGATGACAACGGGCGCCTCAGAAGCCCAGCCTGCTATACCGAGCTTCTTTTTCGTTTCTGAGTCCTTTACCACAATGAAGTGCCACGGCTGACGGTGGCCAGCTGAAGGCGCCAATCGAGCTGCTTCCAAAACCTGATTGAGGACTTCATCTGGAACGGGGTCGGGCTTGTACCGTCTGATACTCCTTCGGGTCTTAATTACGTCCAAGAAATCCAACTTTCAATCACCACTATGATGCATCAAATGGTCAAAGAGCAATAAAAGGCTTGCATAATTTTTGGAAATGAAGATGAAGGAATTTTTCTGGAGTCCGAAAGAATCCGTTTGATACTTTTGGGTATGAACCGGTTTCCCGACTTTTCTTTTCGTAGCAGAATCCTCTTTCTAACACCTTTTAGATTTATATTAGTAAAGACAGATGATTATTACGAAAAAACTAGGGTGGAAATCGTTATGAAGTGGGTGACCCGCGAATACGTTCACGTTGACAGAACCGCCTGCCCTTGGCTTATTCAGAGATTCATTGATCCGAAGGCGGAGTTCATCTTTGTTCCTGTGGAGAGGATTGAGGAAGTCGTGGAGAAACAAGGGGCAATACCGTTCGATGCGCCTGGAGTAAAACTTGGTCATAGAAATGGGAAATGCAGCTTTGAAACCATAATGGAGGAATATGACCTTAAGGACCCTGTTCTGCAGAAAGTTGCTGAGATAGTTCATTCTGGGGATACAAGCGACAAAACATTGGCGCCTGAAGGAATAGGGTTAGATGCAATAATGACTGGCATACGCCTAAATGCGAAAGATGATTTTGAAGCTATTCAGAAAGCCAAAATCGTTTACGACTCATTGTACAGTTGCTGCAAGTTCAGGATTATTCGCAAAAAATACGGCAAAGAATTGGAAAAGATGACTCATAAGCAACAAATCGATTTTCTGCATGAGAGAATGCAGGAAAAAATATAAACCGTTTTCTAGACTGGCTTCACTGATGACTTCAGACACAAGAAAAGGCAATAACACGGTTTTTCTTACTCTTTCAGTAATGGGGCTAGTCGCAATACTTAGCTCAACAATGTCCAAAAACCCGGTGTTGAAGCCTTACGCGACGAGCTTGGGAACCCCTGATGAGTGGACGGGCTTTGTGGCGTCGGCATCCACAATTCCCGGCATTTTGGTCAGTTTGCCCGCTGCTTCGCTTTCAGACATTTTTGGCAGGAAGAAGTTTCTGTTGTTGGCTGGGTTCATTTTTGCTTCTGCGCCCTTCCTTTACATTTTGATAACTGTTTGGTGGCAACTTATCCTTTTGAGATTTTACCACGGCTTTGCGACCGCAATCTTCGTTCCTGTGGTTGAAGCCGCAATTGCAGAGCTGTTTCCGACCAAACGTGGGGAACGTTTAGCGTTGTTTTCTTCGATCACTTATGTTGGACGGGTCGTAGCGCCTGTTCTGGGAGGAACCATATTACTCGTTACTGGAACAAACTTTCACACGCTATACCTTTCTGTGGCAGTAGCTGGCGTAACAGCGTTCGTCACTGGATTATTGTTTTTCAGAGAGAAGAATCCGAAAAAAGCTCAGTCCAAAATGGAAGGCACAGGAGCCATCTTAAGAAAAGTTTTCGAAGGCTGGGGAACGATGGTCAAAAACTCCATGGTCCTTGTTGTTTGTTTGGTTCAGGCATGCCAGTACTACAGCTTCGGCGTCGTGGAATACTACCTCTCGGGTTATCTGCAGGAATTTCTTCATCTCGATTGGCTCTCGACAAGCTTAATCACAGGAAGCTTGATTGCTGTTCCACTTATCGTTAAACCCTATATGGGGAGAATGTCAGACAAGGTTGGGCGACGTCTACCAATAATCCTCGGCTGCATAGTTTGTGGGCTTCCACTAATAGTAATCCCTTTCACCTCCGTTTTCTGGATTCTCCTCTTGCTGGCAATGGTCTACGGGTTCGGATTCGCAACTGTAACAGCTTCCACACCAGCTTTAATCAGCGAACTTGCGCCTAAGGAGCTGATTGGCGCATCAATGGGTTTTCTGGACACGATAATGGATGTCGGGCAAACGTTTGGACCTATAATCAGCGGCTTCATTCTGGCCACAAACCTGCAATACTACGGAGTCTTCTCATCGCTTACGGTAGTGCTGCTTTTCTCGTGTGTAATTTTTGCAGCGTCAGGAATTACAAAAGCAAAACCAGCAGACAGTACCTAACTATGCCTAATCATTATACGCCAGCAAAATAAACGAAAATGGGTTTGTCTCTTTTGGACCTTTTCGGATGCAATAATTTCCACGAAATGGAAACAGATTATGCTTTTACTCGAGATTTCATGTTTTACGAGGAACCATGTTTAAGAGCTATTAGGCTCAGTTAGTTCTAATAAAATCGTCACGGCGTTTTCGACGTATCTGGCGCATTTTTTCTGGAAGACGTTTTCTTTTGTCGCCTTCTCGTGTTCGTCAGGGTTCGCGAGGGTGTATCCTATAAGATCTTTACATAGGACTCCCCTGTTCCGTTTTTCGAACTGCTCAAAAAATTTCCGCGAAAGCTCGTATGTCCGAAGCCTCTTCTCTGCAGAAGGCTCGTTGGTTCCGTACCGTATACTCAGAGCCATGACGCCGCCTGTTAAGGCGCCGCAGACGGACCCGCATCTTCCTATTCCGCCGCCGAACCCCGTGGCAACTTTGGGAACAAGGTCATTTTCTAGACCCCAATGTTCGGTCATTGCCAAAAGGACGCTTTGGCTGCAGTTGTAGCCTTTAAGAAAAAGGGTTGTGGCTTTCTTTCCTAAATCAGATTTCTCAACCATGCGACTTAGCTCCTATTCATAATCATATGATATTTCGCTTCTTAAACATGCATTCCCATGTTAACCATAAATGATTTATTAATGTTGAAATGAAGCTTTCGGCTCAAACGGGTACGGATGTGCAGTTTAATTCTTTAGAATTGTTTCTTGGCAAAAAATAACAAATAATGTTCATACTAGAAAAAATCAACAGAAACGATGTCTACCATTCTACCGATTCTATTTTCTTAAAGACGAAACAATAGAAGGATAAAGTTTGGATGACACAACTTTCTTTGTTTGAAGAAGCTCCCTCTCAATCTTCATGTGGTACCAAACGACGTCCTTGCCGCTGGAGGTTATGGAAAGAATCTTTGTTCTCCCGTCTGTTTCTTGGACCAGAAGACCGTGAGCGACGAGGAAATTCACGTGTTTCCTGAGCCTTTTCCACGTCAGGTTCGCCCGGTACATGACGTGTGTGGGTTTCTGTTTGCCTTCAGACACCGCCTTCAGTATGTCAATGTAGATCTCGAACTGAGACCTTCGCGTCACCATCGAATATCACCGGGGGACTCAGACGTTTTCAACCAGTTAATAATAAGCTTTCTATTATGCCGAAATATATCATAGCCAAAATGACTCGAAAAAAAGGCAAAAAAGGGGAAAAAGCGGAGAACGGATGGCGCCATTCTCAGATTTTTAGGGCAGTCGATTTCGAGTTTTTCTCGACTTCCTCAGCCGTAACCTCGCGTCCCAGCTTGTCGGAAAGGTAGATGCCTTCGCTGATCAGCATGGTTTGCAGCGCAATCTTGTCCGTCGGAATCAGCGGGACACGTCCTTTCAACGATGCGACCCAGTGGTGCTGCGGTGAATCGTACGCGTCCTCGGTTTCTTTGAGCTGGTGCCACCGCCAGTCTGCGCTGTCGATGCTGAAGGTTGCGTCCATGTCCATGTCGCCTACTGAGGTGTGGAAGCTGAACGGGTTGAGCCTGACGCCGCCTTTGGAGCCTACGATGTAGCTGCCTTCAAACGGGTTCAGGTGAATCGCCCAAGACTCGATAATGTCCAATGTCAGTCCTTCGCTGAAGCGGACTAAACCGAGCCCGAGCTCCTCCACGTTGTAGCCGCTGCTCTTGCGCCTGCCCTCGTCCATGTCCGTTTCTTGGTAGACCTTGCCGCTGACGCGTTCAACCTTCGGCAGGTTCAGCAAATAGTTCATCTGTGCAATGTGGTATACGCCGACGTCGTAGAGTGCTCCGCCAGCCGAAATGTGCTTCTGCACGAAGTTGGTTGATCCGTAGCCGTCCACGAAGGGGCGTCCGCGACGACGGAACCCCGTTGAACGCGCGTGATAAATGTGCCCAAGCCTGCCCTCGTCGATTAGTCGTTTGGCTGCCTTGGTCTCCTTCGCGAAGACCGTGCTGAGCTGGATGCTGAGTTTCCTGCCGTACTTCTGCGTCGCGTCAACCATTGATTTCGCGTCAATGTACGTGCCAGCCATGGGTTTCTCGCAGTACACGTTTTTTCCTGCTTTCAGGGCTGCGATTGTGGCGGGCGCGTGCAGATTGTTGTGCATGCAAACGTCCACCGCTATAATATCGTCGCGTTCCAGGAGCTCATGGAAATTTGTGTAGGTGGACGGAATCTTGAATTGTTCAGCGACTCTTTTCAGTTCAGCCTCGTTCACGTCTGCTGCTGCAACCACTTCCGCGTCTGGGATTTTCGCGTAACTGCCAAGGTGGAACTTGCCGATTTGTCCCACGCCGATTACGCCGATGCGAACTTTGTTTTCCATTCCAAGTTTCTCTCCAAACCGTCAATTCAAATGTTATGTGCATCTAATCTGAGGTGGAACTATTTTTAGATTTCCGTCCAGAACATGCCCGTCACCAAACTTTTATTGGATTCAGAAATTTTTTGTAGCGAATATTGTTTGGTTGCCGATGTATGAGGGTTCGTCTGGTCTGATTTGTTCAACAATAGAATTTACTGTTTGAACAACAATTGCTATCCTCAAAGGGCTATCTGATTTGTGTGACATTAGAGTTTTTGTTTTGAGTGACAATACCAGAACTTGTGAAAAATGACCTGTTTTAAAGAAGGTTTTTTCCGCGGTTTCAGAACAAATTGACCATATTTGTAGTTGGTCCATGGGTTGAATAGGCTAGTAGTTGCATTCTTTGTTAGTTTCTAGGTTTGTAGTTGGCTTTGTTTCTTTTTGAGTTTCCTGTAGTGCTCTTTCACGAAGTAGTAGGGGTCGTAGTCCCGTTCGGAGTCAAGCTCGCCCGCCTTCGCCTTGCCTGTTTTGCTCGAATACTCGTAAAGGAAAGTGGGTTTCCCGAGTCTCTTCAGGAGCTCAAGGTTTTCAGCAATCACGCCACTGCTGTTCATCCACATGATGACGGCGGAGTCGCAGTCCTCAATCATCCTTCTCTCCCTTTCCTTCAGGTCCTTGCCGTACTGAAAGTCATTCCAGTTCCCAGCGTTATACCTTAACCTAACCGCGTGCCCAACAACCACGTTCCTATACCCTTTGGACGCCAAATAGTCCTGAAAAAGCCTACACGCCCCAAAAGCTTCACCGACAATAACAGTCATGTCACGGGCAATGGCTTCGTCAATCCTTTCTTTCACTTCAGCAGGCAGTTCTTTAGCTTTGAAGGCGCTGCTTCCCATCAAAAGCAGCTTCTTCACTTTGGTCTCTGTTTCGTCGTCCATTTGAATCGCCCATTTCGTTATAGTGAACTGTAATAGATACATACCGTTGGTTTAATTCTTATAATTTTTATTTCATGCCAGATGAGTGCTGACGTGGGGCAACAACGATTTTTGCTTAGTTTTCGAGTTTTTGTATGAAGAAGTTTTAAATATCAGTATTACGAATTGTAGAAAAAGTATTACGAATGTTAAACCTAACAACCTACCTTAAAACCCAATAACCTTCGAGAGGCTCCCCCATGAGCAAGGCAAACCGAACCAAAATCATAGTCTTTGCAGCAGTGATGGCAGCTATAACAAATATTCTTTCATTAGATTTTCTCGTCATACCCATCATCATTGGGCCTTTCGCATCCAGAATTCACATCAGTCAGCTAGCCATATTGGTAAGCGGCACTTTTGCTGGTCCTTTGTCTGGTTTGTTGACTGGAACCATTGGCGGAATTTACATGAGCTACTCAGTCAGCATACCCTTCGTAATAGGCGGTTTAGCCTTGCTTGGGTTCTCCGCGGGGCTGTTCACTAAGAGGCTGAAGCTGAGACCATTTTTTTCATCGATTCTCGCTTGGTGTGTTCAGGCGCCCTATGTTCTCGTAACGGACTATGTCTGGTTTGTTTATTCCAGATTGATGCCCTCAGGGGTAGCCTTAACAGTAGTTACTACAATTCTCGTAAACCTGACAATAGAAACGATTATCGCTTCTATTTTAGCCGAAATAATAGTCCACTACCTAAAACGAACAGAATTAACCATTGGATAGAATACGAGGCATTATAGCACATTTCGTAAAGGAATGGTAGGTTGAAAATCTTAAACATTGTCAGCGAAAACAACGAACTTATTATTCATTTATAAATCATTCGTGTGTAAACAATTTACCGTGAACAAAATGGATTCCCTTGTCAAAGGTGTAGTTCGGTTCAGCATTTCCCTTCCCCCTTCATTGCTGAAAGATTTCGACGAGGTCTGGAAAGCCAAGGGCTACGACAACAGGTCCCGAGCTGCGCATGACGCCTTCCGCAGCTTCGTAAGCGAACACAAGTGGGCGTTCGGCGAAACGGAGGAAATCGCTGGCGCCATCATACTGATCTATTATCTGGACAAGCCGGGGTTGCTGAACAAGATAGTCGGAATTCAGCACAGTTACGAGGGCGTCGTCTCCTCCACAATGCACATCCACTTAGCCAAGAACAAGTGCTTAGAAATAGTGGCGGTCAAAGGAAAAGCCGAAGACATACGAAAACTGGGACAAGAAATCAGCACGCAGAAGGGCGTAAAAGAAGTTAAGTTCGCGGTTGCCACGCCCTAATATTTGTTTAAAGAAATGCTTCTTAATAGGTCTTTGACTGAATACTACTTCTACCTCTTATATCAAGTTGGCAATGTTGTTACCCCATATTTCAATTCGAGTTTTCCCTTCGCGGAAAAAAATCTCAGCTAGGTTTCTGTATTTACCCAACCTCAAGAACAATAACTGTGTCGATGGCTTTTTGCCTATCTTTCGGAAGGCTAACGGTGAAACCTTTTTTCTGTTCTCGAATCTGAACGGCTGTTCCATCATCTAACATCCAAGCGCTTGTAACCTTTTTCGTAGCAGAAGGAACAAAAATGCTGTTTTCACCCTTCCAGTCAAGTACATGCAGAAAAATTTGGTTCTGTTTATGGGTAGTCACAAAGTTCTCAGAGGGTCCAAGAGGGCCTCCTCTGGTCCCATATATTGAATCGCCGTTCTCAGCCATCCATTTCCCAATTTCATCAAGACGCTTCACAAATTCTGCCTGAATCTTGCCGTTAGGCATCGGTCCCACGTTGAGAAGAAAGTTTGCATTTGAACCAGCGGCTCGAACCAAATAGTGTATCAGCGTTTTCAAACCTTTAAGATTCACGTCATTTTTGTTGTAGCCCCAAGAGTCGTTAATGGTTTCGCACGTTTCCAGCGGAAGGTTTCCGACTTCAGAGTCGCCGCTGAACCCTGTTGTGTTGCGCCCAGGCAGATCCTTCTCGAACATCTGAAAGTCCTCTCCAGGAAACGGTGCCACATGGTGATTGTTTCCAATCAGCGCCTGAGGCTGCAAGTCGTGGATTAAATTGTATGTTTCTTCCAGCCGCCAGTCCACCTGTGTCGCCTTTACTGATTCACCCGACTTCTTCAGCTGCTGGTCCCACCACCCGTCGAACCACATACCCGCAATCTCGCCGTACTCGCCGCTGCACAACTCTGCAATCTGCGAGTTCATGTAGTCAAGGTACTTGTTGAAGTCTCCGTGGTCTGGTCGGTTGCTGTGCTCCCCCGTTCTGCCACGTGGGAAATAATCTGGGTGGTGCCAGTCAAGGTGCGAGTGGTAGAAGAACAGCTTCACGCCTTGTTTCTTGCATTCGTCCGCCAACATTTTTAATGCGTCTTTTTTGTATGGTGTGCGGTCCACGATGTCCCAGTCGCTGACTCTGGAATCGTACATGGCGAAGCCGTCGTGGTGTTTACTCGTAATTGTTATGTACCTCATTCCCGCGTTCTTCGCGATGCGCACCCACTCCGCGGGGTCGTATTCAGTCGGATTAAACGACGAAGGAAGCTTCTCATACTCTTCCACAGTCATTTTTTTGACGTGCATTACCCATTCTCCGTCACCCAAAACGCTGTAGACTCCCCAGTGAATAAACATTCCAAACTTCGAATCCTGAAACCACTCCCGCAATTTAAGGTTCGCAGCTGCCGGAGTGTAACCCATTTTTCCCATGACACCAGCCTCTTGTTAAGCGTAAACTATATTCTTGAAGTTGTAAGATAAAAAGGATGTACTGATTTTCAGAGAGAATGGTTATGTGTTATGCTAATTATACGATGCTCGAAACAATTCCATTGTCAGATAGAATCATAACTTCTCGGTTTTAGAAGAGGCTGTTAACAATAATTGTTTAGTGCGGAGTTCGACAAAAAACATGATGGTGGACGAGGAGGGATTTGAACCCTCGACCTCAGCGATGCCAACGCTGCGATCATGCCAAACTGATCTACTCGCCCGTTTCCGTTTCTTCATAGAACTGTTTTTTTCGTGTTCTTAAGGGTTTTGCTGGCTAATTATGCACATTGGCTGTTAAAAAACTTAAAATACTATGAACCATTTTTTGGTTCTGAGGTAACGAGTCATGAAGAAAGAGAAAATCGGTTTTATTGGGTTAGGCGTCATGGGCAAGCCTATGGCATTGAACCTTCTGAACGCGGGCTACAAGTTAACAGTCTGGAACAGGACCAAGTCGAAGATGGACGACCTTCTAGCTGCAGGGGCTTCGGGAGCTAAGTCGCCCAGGGAAGTTGCTGAAAAATCGGACGTCGTCATCACCATGGTCACCGACTCCTCCGACGTAGAAGAAGTAACGTTAGGACCAGAAGGCGTGGTTCACGGCGTCCACAAAGGCTTAACCGTCATCGACATGAGCTCCATCTCGCCAACCGTCACGCAGAAAATCGCCAAAGAACTGGGCGCCAAGGGAGCAAAGGTCCTCGACGCACCGGTCAGCGGGGGCGAAATCGGCGCCAAACAGGCAACCCTTTCGATCATGGTGGGCGGAACAAAAGAAACCTTCGACGAATGCCTGCCCATCTTTCAGGCTCTCGGAAAAAGGATCACGCACATGGGCTCGAACGGCATGGGGCAGACGACGAAGCTGTGCAACCAAGTGATCTGCGCCCTCAACATCCAAGCCGTCTGCGAAGGACTTATACTCGGAGCCAAGGCAGGATTGGACCTTAAGAAGCTGCTCGAAGTCGTGACCGCGGGAGCAGCGGGCTCATGGATGCTTTCCAACCTCGGACCAAAAATGGTCGAACGCGACATGCGCCCAGGCTTCAAGATCAAGCACCAGCAGAAGGACCTGAAGACCGTGCTGTCCTTCGCTTCTGAGCTGGGGCTACCGTTGCCTACCACGGCATTAGTTCAGCAAATGTTCAGGGCGGTCGAAGCAGAGGGACTTGGTGAACAGGGCACGCAGGCAGCCATTGTCGCTATGGAAAAACTGGCTGGAAAAAAGGTCAGCTGAGAACCAGCAGTATTCTTCTTTTTGTAATCCATGATTGAGATTTATAACTGACCATTTTCCAAAACTTCGTCCAAGTCTTCCTGAAAATATTAATAAGTTTCCAATCGCCAAATTCAATAGCTTAACCTACAGCACGGAGCAAGCGAAGGTGGCAGCCAAAAAGCCCCAGACGAAGATGCCCAAGCGCGAAGTGGCTGAAAGAATCAAGTCCTTCAAAGAGGTCGCCCTTGGCTACGACGAAACCGAAGCCTTAGATGAGGCTAACCGCTGCCTCCAGTGCAAGGTACCGAAGTGCGTCGAGGGGTGCCCCGTCGGCATAGAAATCCCCGCCTTCATCAAGCTCATCCGCGAAAACAAATACGATGACTCGTTAAACAAAATACGCGAGAAAAACAGCCTCCCCGCAATCTGCGGACGGGTCTGCCCGCAGGAGGACCAGTGCATGGGCAAATGCATCCTAGGCTTGAAGGGCGAACCCGTCAACATCGGAGCCCTCGAACGGTTCGTGGCTGACCAGGAAGACAAGCAAAAGAGGAAACCCGCCAAGAAGCCCTCAACGGGGAAACGGGTCGCCGTCGTAGGGTCAGGACCAGCCGGGCTGACCGCAGCTGCGGAGCTGGCGAAGTTGGGGCACGAGGTGACGGTTTTCGAGGCTCTTCACGCTGCTGGCGGAGTACTGATGTACGGTATTCCTGAGTTTAGACTGCCGAAGAGCATCGTCGAAGACGAGGTCAGGTACGTCGAAAGCCTCGGCGCCAAAATCGAGACCAACGTCATCGTCGGCAAGGTCATAAAGATGGACGAACTCTTCAGGGACGGCTTCGACGCTGTCTTCGTGGGCTCGGGCGCGGGGCTGCCCATGTTCCTCGGCGTCCCTGGAGAGAACCTGAGCGGAATCTACTCGGCGAACGAGTTCCTCATCCGCGTCAACCTGATGAAGGCTTACAGCTTCCCAGAATACGCCACGCCCATCAAGGTCGGAAAGAAGGTTGTAGTCATTGGTGGAGGAAACGTCGCCATGGACTCAGCCCGCTCCGCCCTCAGGCTCGGAGGCGAAGTCACGGTCGTGTACCGCAGAACCGAGGAGCTCATGCCAGCGAGGCGAGACGAGGTCGTCAACGCGAAGGAGGAAGGAATCAAATTCGTCTTCTTAGCAAACCCAGTGCGGTTCATCGGCGACGAGAAAGGCTGGGTAAAAAAGGTCGAATGCGTCAGAATGGAGCTCGGAAAACCCGA
>CAZRIK010000045.1:0-14732 GCA_964600125.1 uncultured Candidatus Bathyarchaeia archaeon | reverse complement strand
AGCTCGAGTGGTGGTGGAGTGCAGCTGGCTTCGCGCTGGCAATGACAGCCTCAGTTGTGTCATCCATTAGACCCGCGGCTCTGGCGGTCAGCACGTACACTCCGTCTATGGTTAAGAAGGTCAAAAGGACAGAAAAACAAGCCAAGGTTCGCAGGGAAGAAATCTTCAAAGTTTACCAAGGGAGACAGATGAGTATGCCCGTGAAGGTTCTCACAAGCGAAAAAGAGTTCTTCATCAGCTTCCTCCTTGACAGGCTCCACGAGCTCAAAGACGGTTTTGTGGAACGCGTCGATAACGTGGTGCAGGTCCCCGAAACTGAGGACGTCAAGGGAGAGCTTGTGCTGACAATAAACTTTGATTATGCCTTCGGCGCCACAGGAAGAGAGCGGGGGACCAAAAACAGCCTCGTCATGACGAAAAGCCCGAACGAAGACTACTACCGCGTCAGACTGGTTTCTGAGCCAGCAGTCATGGGATTACCCGAAACCGTGATCGAAAGAACAATCGACCTCATCCACGAAACCTGCCTGCTGTGGGCGAAGGACAAAACGAAATACCTAGGCTCAGTCTAGTCCAGATGCATTTTTTCCATAGAACAAGAATATGTGAGCTTATCCTCTAGGGTTGAAACGAGTACAAATCCAGCATAATTCGCGTCTTAAGCTTTCGTTGTTCAGAGATGATCAAGCACGCCGATTATCTCGATCATGGCTCTGCCCGTGTGGTAGGCTGCCTTCCAAGTGTGCGCCTTGTCGCCGACGATTTTGCCGTCGGGAAGAACGGTGTCGAACCATTCGCCGTTTTTCCAGTCCACCTGGTATTTTTCGGTCCAGTCCAGTACCTTGTCGAAGTGTTCGAGGTAAACTGGGTCCTTTAACAAATTGTACATGTGAGCCATCGTGACCAAGGCTTCAGCTTGCACCCACCAAATCTTGCCTAACCTGTCAGCGGGCTTGTTGAACGGTCCATTGTCGTAGAGTCCACCCTTTTCCGCGTCAGACCCGAACTCCATGCAGTAGTCGTACACGGTTCGGAAGAACTCGGTCAACACGCCCACGGGCATCTGTACCGCCTTGCACGCTTCCTCTATGAGCCAAATGGCTTCGATGTTGTGCCCGTAAGAAATCCTGTCCGCTTGGGGACCGTGCATGGGGGTCCAGTCGCGTTTGTGAAGGTCGGTGCAGGCGCCGACCCTCATCCGCACCACCGAATTGGTCAGAACAATAATTAACTCCCATAATCGCCGTAAAACGAGGGGGTTCTTCGTAGCCTGATAAAGGACGGTGAACGCTTCAAGCAGGTGAAGGTGGGTGTTCATCGTCTTGAAATCCATGCTCGGGGCTAACGGCGTCTGCATGTCCACCTTAAGCAAAGTCCAGTCGGGGCTGAACAGCTCGCGGTACCCGCCATAAGTTGCGTCATACGCGTGTTTCTCCATGAGGCTGAATATTTGTCGGGCGCTGTCAAGAGCCTCGCCGTTCCCGCTGGCGATTGCGTACTCGGAAATGCCGTAGAGCGCGAACGTTTGACCGTATAAGTGCTTGAACGGTCTTGGGACGTTTCCTTGCGGGTCCATTTCCCAGAAGAAGCCGCCGTACTTATGGTCCCACATCTTGTCCATAAGGAACCTGAAGCCGTGCTCCGCAGCCTGCAGGGCTTCTTTGCCTGCCCAGCCAGCTTCGTGGAGCTTCGAGAAGTACCATACCATCCGAGCTTGGGAGACAATCATTTTTGGTCCGTCGCCCTTCGGCTTCCCGTCGACGTCGTGGTTCAGGTAGTATCCGCCTTTCTCCTTGTCAATCGTCGCGGGGTACCAGAACGGCATGATATTCTGCTTAAGAATCTTCTCCAGCCTTTTTCTGGTCGTCTTTATCCATTTGTCGGAAGGAGCTTTAGCCATCGGCTCATCCACCTCAAACAACCTTAACAAATTTGGTTCTCATTGGATATAAAACTTGGTTGAAGTTTGGAAAAAATTATAATTTTTGGTGTTAATGACCGTGAACTTATCGTTGACGTTATTTTCCGTAAAGGTCTTTGGCAACGTAGCTTAGCCCGTACTTTTCAAGGGTTTCGGGGAGCGGCTTGCCTGAGCTGTCCCAGCCCATTCCTGAATAGTAGACGTCGAGTATTTTGTCCCAGTCGTCCTGCAAGCTTTTGCCTTTACTTGGACCCGAATCAGGAATAGAGCCATATCTTGGTGATGGCTTGTCGAAGTCTCTTCCTTTAATGCCGTGTTTAATATTGAAAGCTCTAAGGAGATGGACAGCTCTGCGACCGACCGTGAACGCTTCGTCGTACGAGAAGTCCCATCCCGTCACTGCGGATAATGCTTGGGACAGGAGCTCCACGTTCGTCCTCGAGTTGAAGCGGCACACAACCAGCGAATCCTCGAAAATCATTCCTCCCTTGTCGTGAACGTTTGCTTCAGCAATGTCCCTCCAATGCGGAGTAGGACCCAGCGGCGAGGGGACTCCCCAAGTTTCAAGCGTTCCCGTGTTCGAGACGACCGTGTCGAACATTTCGGTCCACCTATTGCGGTGGTCGTGCCCTCTGGGCGTGTTTCCCTTCATCGTGTGAATCGCGTAGTTTGTTGCTTCGCCGCCTATTTTTTGTGCAGCCCGCATCACTCCTTCGCTCAACGTTTCGCCTATTCCCTGCTTGTTCGCGATGAGGTTGAGGAGAAGCCTTGCTGCCTCAGCGTTTCCCCAAGCAAGGTCGAGGTTGTTCAGCTGCTCCCTCGTGAGGACGCCTTTCTCGTAGCATTCCATGGCGAACCCGACGACCCACCCCGCCTCGTTCGTCTCCAAGCCCAGTCGGTCAACCTCCTTGCTGAGCATCATCGCCGCGCCAATGTCCTCTTGGTCTATCTGTGGCGCCCAAGCTGCAAGCTGCTCGTACTCAGGCTCCTCTAGAACCTCGCCCATGTACGGTCCCTCAGAAATCCTCATCATGTCGCAGTGGTGAAGCTGGCAAGCCCAACAAGAGTTTCGGCTGATGGAACAACGCTCCCTGATGTATTCAGCGCCGAACTTCCGCAACTTGGCTTCGTCGACTCGCCACAGGCTCGTCGTGTAGTTTTTCACGGGAAGCACGCCTGTGCCCACGTTCGGAGGGACGTTCCCAATAGTCCCGTAGTTGAAAAGCGCTGTGTTCTGTTCCTTAACATTATTAACCAGTTTCTTGGCAATCTCTCGAACCTTGTTGGGATTCTGTATGGAGATTTTTTCTTTGCCCCTTCTGACGGCTATGGCTTTGAGGCTCTTCGACCCCATCGCCGCCCCAGACCCGTTGTGGGAAGCCGAGTGCCCGTAATCAAAGAATACGCCCGCAAACTTGACGAGGTTCTCCCCAGCTGGACCGATTGAGGCAACAGCCATGTCCCGTTCTTTGCACCCCTGGGCATGCTTTATGAGGTCCACGGTTTTGTAGGTGTCCATTCCTCTGAGCCACTCAGCGTCCTTCAGCTCCGCCGACTCCGAGTCCACGTAAAGGTACTTCAGGCTCTCGGCTTTCCCGTGGACCACTATGCCGTTCAACCCGCACAGCCTAAGGTAGGCTCCGAAATACCCGTTAGCTTGGCTGCACCCCGCACCGTTGGTGAGTGGACCCTTTGTGACAACCGACACCGTGCCTGAACCCCCAATCGGCGTGGCATTTAACGGACCAGCAGCTATGATTAATCGGTTCTGTGGACTGGACCATTCGGTTTCCGCTGAGACCTCGTCGTAAAGAATCTTAGCTCCTAATCCTGTGCCCCCGATAAACTGTCTTAGAATTTCCTCAGGCAACTTTCGCCTCTCTATTTTGTCTTTGCTAAGGTCGACTCTTAGGATGCTTCCTTCGTAGCCCGTCATTTCCAGAACACAAATCAAAAATGCTCGTTGAAGCCATAAATAATTAACGTTCACCGAGGGACCACGTTTGAAGGTTAAGCGGGAAGGCGCAAAAGTCGCCGTCACTTGGCAGAAAACGGACCCGGAGGACGCAGAAAAAGCCAGAGAACTGTTCGTTAAGCTCACGCGAGAAGGGTGGCTGGCCTTCCTGCCCTTGGACGACGAGAGCCATCAGCAGAGGGTTCTCGAATTCAACCCGGAACACGGCAAGCTTCGGTTCATCCCCCTTTCTGAAGGTGGCTAACTTTTTCATAAAAACCACGCTTCGCCGAAGTCTTGGTGAACAAAAGTATATATGAGAAATTAGACCAAAGCACGTGATAGAACGGTGATTGCATGGTCATTGCGGTGATAGGTGCAGGCGTCATCGGCAGCGCCGTGGCAAAAGCTCTAGCCAAAAATGCTATTGCGGACAAGATTGTCGCGACCGACAGCCGTCTTGAACAGCTCGTTGAGCTCAGAAAGGATGGCGTCGAAACATCGACAGATAACAAAAAAGCCGCGTCAATGGCAGAAATAGTAATTCTCTGCGTGAAGCCGAAGGACGTCAGTGCTGTCCTCGCCGAGATTCGGGACGAAATCAGAGGAAAACTCGTTTTGTCGATAGCTGCCGCCGTCAGCCTGCCCTTGCTTGAAAGAGCTGCGCCAGAGGCGAGGTTCGTGAGAGCCATGCCCAACTTGGCAATCCTCGTACATGAGGCTTTCATAGGTTACTGTGTAGGAGCCAACGTGACGAGTCACGACAAAGATGTGGTTAGGAACATTCTGGGCAGAATGGGAACCTGCGTCGAAGTTGAGGAGGACAAAATGGACGGCATAACAGCCCTCAGCGGCTGCGCCCCCGCAGTTCTGGCAACCTTAACGGAAGCGATGGTCAAGGGCGGAGTCGAAATTGGGCTTCCCCCCGACTTGGCATTAACCTCCGCAGCCCAGTCTCTAATCGGATCTGGCAAGCTGCTGCTGGAGACAAAGAGGTCCCCGTCCGAAATCATAAAGATGGTTGCTACGCCGGGCGGGGTGACGGAGGAGGAGCTCAAGGAGATGGCGAAGTTTCCTCTGACAGAAGCCTTCGTGTCTGCTCTGCGGGCTGGAGCTGAAAAATCTAGAAAAATATCGCATGATCTGGTCGCGGAAGGCAAGTAGAAGTTAGTTTTATTCTTCTCTTCTGTGTTCTCTCTACACATTACTCTACTCTCTAAAAGGATGTGACAAAAAATTAAATATAATTCTTCATTTATTAAACTAGCAATCTGGTTGATGACCTGAACGCTTTTTTAGAAAGAATCATTAAAGATCCTAAGAATAAGAAAGGTAAACCTTGGAAATTCTGATTAACGAAGAAGTCTTATTATTCATAAAATACCTAAGAGAAGAAGGGGAAACGTGGCTTCCTAGACTGCCTTGTTTATGATTTCTTCTTTGTATCTCCTATCCCTTTATACCATCTATAAAGAAAGAGTGCTACGGCAAAGCCCAATGTGAAATAATCAAAATTTAATAGTGTTAAAACAGGAATCCCCAAATGATAAAGAATTATAGTAAACCATGCAACACAAACCATACCCATAAAATAGGTCATGAGCCGTTTTACAGATAAATAAATAAAACGGTTTATACCGTTTCTCCGCCATGACTGTGCGTCGTCGAATTTTTTTACGAAGTCTCCACTGAGTTTATTCTTAATTTCTTTAAACTCTTTATCTGCACCAAACATGTGCATCCACATTGTAAAAGACCCACCTAAACCCACAAGTGCTATCAATACCTGTAAATAAAATGAAGATATTGAACTATAAGCGAAAAATAATGCACCTATACCCACAATTCCCAACCCAAATTCTTGAACAACATATTGATCTTGTGCAATTGCATAATTCCATAAATTCTCATCGTCAGTAGACATATATCCTCAACCCAAAAAAAGAATGTCTTAACCTTATATAAAAATACATTCTACGTTTGGTTGTTTTTCAGAGTGCATAGTAGTGCAGAGTGCAGTATGTAGAGAGCACACAGAACAGCAGAGAAAAAATATCAAAATTTAATTGTCGACTTGGACCCTGTCGGTCTTCATGAGGTCCCTGAGCCTTTCGACGCCTTGGATTTGTTTGATGTATGTTGCTACGCTTTTGGGGAGGAGTGTGGTCCAGCTTTTGTCTTGAACCATTCTTTCCCTGATTTCGGTTGAGGAGCACTGTTCCCTCTTGAAGAACGGGATTGGCTCAACGGCGAAGTTGGACTCGATGAAGAGCCTCCGCGTCAGCGGCTCGTTCGAGTAGACGACGCCGAACTTTGGCACCAGCGAACAGACGTGGGAGACCCAGATTCCGTGGATTTCGAGGTCGGCGACGGGAATAATGTAGAACCTTGACGGGTCAACGTTCGCCTCGTTAAGCGCCATCCGTATCATCGTAATCCTCTCGCCTGCGGTGAACGGGTTCCTTAACGTGTGGCTTTCAAGGGCACTGCCGACCATGATGATGACTTCGGAAGAGCTTTCAAGGATGTGACGAACAGCCTCCAAGTGCCCGAGGTGAAAGGGCTGAAAGCGCCCCGGATACAGGGCTCTCTCGAATTTCCTGCCCATTTGAGGAGAACCACTCATTCCTTCGCCACCAACACCTAAAGCCTACTTAGAATGTCATGTTCAAGATTTATTTCTTTTGCCAAAAAAGGGCAGCAAACCCAGAGGACCCATGGATATCCAAAATTTGCGCCCCAAAACAACAGAAGAATTGCGCCGCAAATCAGAACAGGTCTTTGCTGAGCACAAATGATAATCAAAGTTTGAAAACTGTTGTTATACAAATCAGACAGCCTCCTGAAGATAGGTCTAGTGCAAAATGTTATTCAAACAGCATTTCTGGATGACGAACAAAACAGACCTAATGGACATCGATGTGCGGTTTGCCAATATTTGTGTATAAAACTGACTCCTAAAACAAAACTAACTCTCTTAAAAAAGACATCGGATCAAAACGTTTTTTCATTTATCTGGCATAATTACGACTTTGCCTTGTTTGCACTTCTTGATATATTCCGTAACGTGTTTCTCGGCTTTGCCGCGTTGCCTTCGCCTCGCGAATCCTTCTCCTTCAGTCAATTCCTTCGCCCTTAGGTCTTCATCTGGCTTGAGAACAAGAAATTAACTGCATACTAGGTTAAAACTGTTTGCCAATCTGGACATAAACAGCCTGTGGCTAGATTATTCTGTCCCACTGCAATCCCGTGAAAAAAGATTTCGTTATTAGGACATAAATCCAAGCGATTATCAATATGAGGATTCCGTATTTCCTCACAGTCTTTTGCAGGCTGACGACGCTGCTTGAACAGGGATTTTTGTACAGGTGCCTAAAACGTATCAACGAGGGGATGGAAAGCAGAAGTAGCACGGTAAAGAAAATTATGTGATCGGGAGAAACCAGACCCGCAAATAGGCACATGAAGGGGAAAAGAAAAGCCAAAAGGAACGTGAGCCCTGCGATTGTTACTCCCTTCTTCCTCCCGTATCTGACGACGAACGTTCTGACGCCTGCTTCTCGATCAGCTTCATAATCGCCTATGGTTTGAATTATGTGAGCCCCGCATTGAAATAGAATCAGGGGCGTAGCCGCCAGAATGATGAGCGAGGGACCGACGCTGGGCTGATGCGGCACACTTGAACCTATAAAGAAGGGAAGAAATCCTGCGCCGACACCTGAGGTTAAGAAGTCTATGATCGGCATGGACTTAAGTCTGGGAGTTGGCGCCGAGTACAGACCCCAGAGAACAAGGTACACAAGTAAAGGCAACGATAAATTGATGTCTACCATGTAGACCAGAATAAAACACGAAACAATGAGTAAGAAAGAGAAAATCAAGGCATTACTTGGCGATATTCGCCCGGAGGCTATAGGCAAGTTCGATTTAAATTTGTTTTTTTCATCTGCTTGACGATCAAAATATTGATTCAAGACGAAGATGCTTGCTGTAGCAAAAGAGAAGGCAAAGAAAATAGCTATGGTTTGACCTAGCAAAAGGGAACTGAAAGAGACGGCTCCCAAAGCAAAACCAAAGACCCAACTTAACCAGCTTTCCATCCTGCAAATATCAATATAGGGCTTGAACCAACGAACACCCTTATAGACGACAGGCGCCAACATTGAAACCTTCTCCTTTACAAACCACCATTATTCTAACATTATAAGCATTTAGAACTTTCTTTCAAAAACATCGTGGCAGGATATTAGTCCGTTCAAATCTCAATATTATTGATAACAAGATTCTGTTTATGCGGCTTTTGTCAGCGAAAATGATTTAACTTCGGCGAAAAGACTACTTTCGGTTCTGGCGATGAGAGTCTCATCAAAAAAAGTTGCACTCGTAAGCGTCTTCGCAGCCTTGCACGCCGTGCTGTATCTACCGTCTTTTGAGCTTTGGCGAAGCTGGAGCATCTACCTAGAACCCATCGAAGGAGTAATCTTGGGACCATGGGTAGGGTTCGCCTCCGCCTTTGTGGGAAGCATGGCTGCAAGGGCAGCTAAACCTTCAGAATTATGGTTGTTCGGCGTGGTCGCTGAACCCTTAGGCGTAATGGCATGCGGATTCATTGCGAAGAAACAATGGAAGCCTCTGCTGGCGATTTACGCTTTCATGCTAGGAGCATACTTTGCGCATCCTTACGGAAGATGGTTTCCGCTGTGGACCATTCTGGACATTCTGGCTGCGTTGGTGCTCATTTTCCCAGTGACAATAATAGGAAAAAGATTATTCAAAGAAAACAACCGTTCTTTGCCCTTCAGTTTTCCCCTCATTGCTTTCATTGGAACGGTGACGGACTCTTTAACAAGAATCTTTTTGCTGGTACCTGTCGGCTTGTATGCTGTTTTCGGTTGGCCAGCTGAAACGGTCTATTCCATGTTTATTTTAGGAGCAACCGACTCATACATTGAGGATATCCTCGTCATAGCAGTTTCGTTCATATTTGGAGCACCCTTAATTGCAGCTCTAAAAAAGGTGCTTGCGCTAAAACAGCCTTTGAGCTAAAGACTAAAGAAAAAACCTGAAAAGCCTAAATAAAATCCGTCTTTCTAACAGCGGATTTTAAATTATACGGTCTTAGTAGAACAGAGGTTCTTTAAATAGTGCGGGATAATTCTTATAAACCACCATGCATCTGTTGAATGAAAGTCGGTGAATGTGTATTGCCAAAATGGGGATACTCCGTGATAGGGTTAGACCCTGAAACAACCGTTAAGGCCAGCGGAAGAGAGCTGAGAGTATCGCCTAAAGCAGCTGTTGAAGTGTGCACGGCAATCAACGGAATGAAGCTCGACGAAGCAAAAACGTTCCTCGAGCAAGTCCAAAAGAAAAAGAAAGCAGTCCCCTACAGAAAACACAGGAAGACGCTTCCTCACCGAAAAAACCTTCAAATAATCGCCGCAGGAAGATACCCCGTTAAGGCGGCAGGCAAAATTTTGGAGGTTCTCGAAAGCGCAGAATCAAACGCCATGTACAAGGGCTTAGACACTGAACGGTTGAAGGTGGCGCACGCCGCAGCTTATCCCGGAATCAAGGTGAAAAGGTTCATTCCCAGAGCCATGGGGAGGGCGACACCTCGGAATGACATCTTGTGCCACGTGGAAATTGTTTTAGAACAGGTGGGAGGAGAAGTTTAGTTGTCTTCCATTAAACATTTTATTGAAGAATCAATCAGAAAAACGGGCGTAGACGAATTTTTGTGGAAAGAATTTGAAAGAGCAGGCTACGGAGGCGTAGACATAACTAGGACTCCGTTGGGCACAAACATAGTGGTCTACGCGATGCGTCCAGGCATAATCATAGGACGAGGGGGCACAACGATAAAAAATCTCGCCGTGTCATTAGAAGCCAAATTCGGACTACCCAACCCCCAAGTCTCGGTAGCAGAAATCGAAGTCCCAGAGCTTAACGCTCAGGTCATGGCTTCACGAATCGCGTCCACTCTTCAACGGGGCGTGCATTTCCGCAGGGCAGGTTTCTGGGCGCTCACCCAAATAATGGAAGCAGGAGCATTAGGCGCCGAAATAATCGTAAGCGGAAAACTAAGGACCGAACGAGCCAGAAGAGAAAAGTTCCGCGAAGGATACGTGCCTAAAAGCGGAGAACCCTCGATAAAGTACGTTAGAAGAGCAGTTGTTCACACTCAAATGAAACCGGGAATATTCGGCATCAGAGTTTCAATTATGCCTCCAGGAATTGAATTTCCCGATCAAGTTACGATTAATGAAATAGAAACTGAACCGCAGCCTCCAAAAGAAATCGCAGAAGCACCTCAGGAAGCCACTGGGGAAACGCCTGAAGAAACACCTGAGAAAACTGAGGAGGTTGCTCAAGGGCAAGAGGAACAGTCAGAAGACGAAGCTTCGTCTGAAGAAGCATCCGAGGCTGCAACCGAATCTCAGGAAGAGGAGAGCGAAGCCTAGATGCCGATGAAGAGGATGCGGGAAATCCGCGAGCTTTCGGAAGAGCAACGCCTGAAGAGACTCTCCGAGCTGAGAACTGAGCTTGTGAGAATGAAAACTATGGTGAAGGCTGGGGGAGCAGTTGAGAATCCTTCTAGGATTCGTGAACTTCGAAAAACGATTGCCCGCATCGAGACTGTGAGGAACGAAAAGACGGAAAGAGGTAAACAAGAATGACTGTTACGCCGTCAATCCTTCAAAGTGAGTTCATCGGTCTCGAAGCAAAAGTCGTACGGAGCTCAAACCAGAGCCAGATAGGAATACGGGGAAAAGTCTTGGACGAGACCCAAAAGACGCTGACAATATCACATAACGATAAAGAAAAACGCGTAATCAAGGGAACATCAACGTTCCAATTCATATTACCCGACAAAACAGTGATTGAAGTAGAAGGCAAAGTCTTGGTTGGACGACCAGAAGACCGCGCCAAAAAAACTGTGAGGAGAAATTGGTGATGGCAAAAGCAACAGGTTCAGAAAAATCGTGCAGTGACCCCGACTGCCCAGTCCACGGCTCACTTAAGACGAGAGGCAGAGTCTTAGATGGCGTTGTCACAAGCGCAAAAATGGACAAAACCGTCATAGTGCGAAGGGACTTCGTGTATTATATCCGCAAATACAAACGTTACGAGAGGCGGCACAGCCACATTCCCGCTCACAATCCTCCATGCATAGGAGCCTCAGAAAACGACCACGTAAAGATAGCAGAATGCCGACCCATCAGCAAAACCGTTTCATTCGTCATCATAGAAAAGACAGGAACGTGAGCAACAAATGGCAGCTAAAGCAAAAGGAAGAGGCTTACTAGCCAAAGGAACCGTCGGATACAGAATGAAAATCACAGCTGGGTTGCCAGCTGGCTCAATGCTCAAGTGCACAGACAACTCAGGAGCAAAGGTTCTCAGGCTTGTCCAAGTCACAAGATACAAGGGAAGGCTTAGGCGCGTCCCATTGGCTGCCGTAGGCGACATGATCGTCGTTTCAGTCAGAAAGGGAACCCCTGACATGCGAAAAAAGCTCTTCAGAGCCGTCATAGTCAGACAGGTCAAACCCTTCAGGCGACCTGAAGGAAACTGGGTGCAGTTCGAAGACAACGCCGCGGTGATACTAACGCCGGAAGGCGAGATGCGAGGCTCAGAGATACGTGGTCCCGTGGCGAGAGAAGCAGCTGAAAGATGGCCCAGAATTGCAAGCGCCTCGAGCATGATAGTTTAGGTTCAAGGTGAAGATGGTATGAAGCTGAAGACGAAAAGCCCAAGCAAACAAAGGAAAAGGCTTTACAATGCACCTTATCATAGCCGTAGCCATGTTTTTTCAGCTCATCTCTCCTCTGAACTAAGAGGTTCGCACAACTCTCGAACCATGCCAGTGAAGAAGGGGGACACAATAAGAGTTCTTCGAGGCGACTACAAAGGGTTCGAGGGCAAAATATTGAGAGTCAACCGTAAAGGTTACAGAATCATTGTTGATGGCATAAACAGAGAAAAATCAGACGGAACCTCTGTTCCGGTAGCCATTCATCCCTCAAAAGTTGAAGTTATCCGATTAGACCTTGGCGACAAATGGCGTGACAAAATTCTTCAACGAAAAGAACCTGAAGAAGAGGAAAAGCCTCAAGAAAAACCTGTGGAAACACCAACTAAAAAGGTTAAAAAACGAAGCACCAAAAAAAGAACAACTAAAAAACCTGTAAAAACAGCGGAGAAGGAATAACATGGGAAAAAAAGGCGGAAAAGCCCACCTGAAACGAGAAGCAGCTCCCGGATTCTGGCCGATTCACAGAAAAGAGCTCATGTGGACCATTAAGCCTACGTCTGGTCCTCATCCCATTCATCAATGCCTCCCATTAGTGATTATGATTCGCGAAGTCCTTGGCTTAGCCAAGACGAGGAAAGAAGCGAAGAAAATTGTTTCGCAAGGCAAAATAAAGGTTGATGGAAGAACCATCCGCGATGAACGTTTCCCCGTAGGCCTAATGGACGTTGTTTCAATTTCAGAAGTTAACCAAAACTACCGCGTTGTTCCGTCAGATAAAGGGCTAATCCTCCATGCAGTAAGCGAGGACGAAGCGAAATTCAAGATTTGCAGGATTGAAAACAAAAAAACCTTGAACAAAGGAAACATTGAACTTAACCTTCATGACGGCAGAAACCTTTTGGTCCACGTTGAAAGTGCACAGAAGCCAGATGAAGACGTTTACACAACCTTTAACACTCTAAAAATCAGTGTTCCAGAACAGGAAATTCTCGAGTATTTGAAACTGGAAAAAGGGAATCTAGCAGTCTTCGCTGATGGGAACAACATTGGCAAATACGGAACAGTCGCATCAATCGAAGAACAAACAGGGCAGAAACGAAGGAACTTCCTCATAACAATACAAAACGAGAAAGGCGAAGTCTATCAAACAATACTGAAATACGCCTTTGCTGTCGGAGACAAAAAACTGAAAATAACCATGCCCAGCAAGGAGGCTCAATGAAGTGGGGTCAGCAGAAGCCAGCGAAAAGCAACATGACAATCCGATGCTGAAGCCAAGAATTGCCAAAGTGGTCGTGAACTGTTCAATCGGCAAATCAGGCGAACCCCTTGACAGAGCCATGAAAATCATTGAGGACCTAACTAAGCAAAAACCGTGTACGAGAAACGCCAAAAAAACTTTGAGGGAATTTGGCATCAGAAAGAAGGAGCCCATTGCCTGCATTGTCACATTACGTGGCGAAAAGGCAAGGGAGTTCTTAACCAAAAGTTTACGGGCGGTTGACAACCAGATTTCTCGAAGGTCATTCGACAAAAATGGCAACTTCTCTTTCGGCATCAAGGAGCACATTGACATTCCTGGCACCAAGTACTCTCCAGACTTGGGCATCATCGGCATGGACGTTTCAGTGACTCTCGAACGACCTGGGTACAGAGTGAAACACAGGCATCGAACAAGCGCCAAAGTAGGTTCGCAGCATTTATTAACCCCCGATGAAGCCGTATCATTCCTGAAAGACCAATTCGGTGTGGGAATCACGTAGGAGCATCTGACATGAGCGCACAGAGCACAAAAAAGGTACGGAAATTCGGTAAAGGAAGCAGACCATGCAGAAGATGTGGGTCTTACGGACCCGTAATTCGGAAATACGGTCTTAACCTTTGCAGACACTGTTTCAGGGAAGTTGCTGTAAAATTGGGTTTCAAAAAGTATCAATAATGAAGGGAAACACGGATGGACACAGTCGCAAACGGCTTAATAACGATAATGAACAACGAGTTGAGAAGAAAGAAGGAGTGCATCATTGCTCCTGCTTCGAAACTCCTAGGTAACGTGCTGAGAGTCATCCAGATGAACGGTTATATCGGAGAGTTCGAGTTCATCGACGATGGACGCTCAGGAAAAATTAGGGTGCAGCTTCTCGGCAGAATAAACAAGTGCGGCGCCATCAGACCGAGATTCGCAGTCAAGTCCAAGGACATTGAAAAATGGGAAAAATCGTTCCTTCCGTCAAGGGACATAGGCATCATCACGGTTTCGACGTCCAAAGGCGTCATATCACACAAAGACGCTGCGCAAAAAGAGGTTGGAGGGCTGCTCTTAGCCTTCGTATATTGACTTGGAGGATATGATATGTCTCGTTTGGAAACTCGGACCGTCCAGATTCCTAAGGAAGTAACAGTTACGTTAGACGGTAAAACAATCGAGGTTAAGGGCGAAAAAGGGCGTCTAGTCAAAAATTTTTCTCAGACTCCCATAGTTATCCGAGTTGATGAAAACGAGGTAACGGTTTCAGCCCTGCGACAAAGAAGAAAAGAGTCCGCGCTTGTGGGCACAATTTGTTCTCACGTGAACAATATGATTAAGGGGGTAACCAAAGGTTTCACGTATAAACTTAAAATCGTCTTTTCTCACTTCCCGATTTCGGTGAAGGTTCAGGGGAACCGCGTCGTCATTGAGAACTTCATTGGGGAAAGGAATCCACGTGCAGCCAACATAGTAGGCGACTCCACTGTTTCAGTGAAGGGAGACGACGTCATAGTTAAAGGCGTCAACATCGAAGCTGTGAGCCAAACTGCCGCCAACATTGAGCAGGCCACGATTGTGAGGCGAAGAGACACACGGAAATTCCTTGACGGAATCTACGTTTTCGAAAAGTTAGAAGGAATGGTTGATTGACTGAGCAAAAACGGGACACCGCGGCACTTCTTAAGAAAAGAGAGAAAGAGAAGAGCAAGAATCCCAAGTTTCTCCGTCAAGAGAGCTGGCGGTATAAACGTCTCAATGAAAGCTGGAGAAAACCGCGCGGCGTAGACAACAAGATGCGAAAGAAGGTTAAAGGATGGCCTAAATCGCCCGGAAGTGGCTACCGCGGACC
>CAZRIK010000044.1:0-14824 GCA_964600125.1 uncultured Candidatus Bathyarchaeia archaeon | reverse complement strand
GAGAAGTAATCACAAAATACAGAAAAGGAGAGTTTAGGGAGATTAATTCGCCGACTGTCAGTGAGCATTTCGGAATGGGCAAGGGTCGCGGTATGGGTCATGGAAGGAGATGGAGGTAACGTGAACCTTCCTTTGATAGTTTGTGTAAATGGTGATGCAGAGGTCTTGTTGGGAAGATGAACCATCAAGTGGGTAAAGGAGGTGAAAGTGGATGCGAGTAATAATTCCCGTAGAGGAAGATAAGGGTGTAGATTCGAAGTTGTCGGAACATTTTGGTAGGGCGCCTTTCTTCGCTGTCTTCGAACTGGAGAAGGATGGCCAAATTTTGAATCAGAACGCTGTGCCTAACGAAAGTGAACATTTCGGTGGAACAGGTTTTCCTCCAGACCGCATATTGCAGCTAAAACCAGACGCTGTCATAACTTTTGGCATGGGGCCGAGAGCTTTAAGTCAATTCCAGGAAGCGAAAGTAGCTGTTTTAAGAGCAAACTCAGACACGGTAAATGGCGTAATTTCATCATACGTCAAAGATGAGCTTGAAGAGTTGACTGAAGGCTGCCACCACGCGCAAAATCGCTAGATTGAAAACTAACGGGAAAATCGAGGCTAAGCATTTGATAGTATCAGTTGCCAGCGGTAAGGGTGGAACTGGAAAAACCACAGTGGCTGTTAACCTAGCTCTGGCGCTCGATAATGCTCAGCTTATAGACTGTGACGTTGAGGAGCCTAATGCACATATTCTGTTGAAACCAAGAATACACCAGGAGAGACCTGTCTATGCGCTCAATCCAGCAATCAATGAAGACAAGTGCACTCACTGTAGAAAATGCGCTGAACTTTGCCAATACAATGCTCTCTTCGTCACCGCTTCAAGCGTCCTAGTTTTCTCTGAGCTCTGCCACAGTTGCGGATTATGTGTTTTAGCATGTCCAGAAGGAGCAATTAGCGAAGAAAGACGGGAGATCGGCGTCATAAGAAAGGGAACCGCTGATGGCGTTGAAATTGTTTATGGCGAGCTCAATGTTGGAGAACCCATGGCTGGACCTGTTATAAGAGAGACGAAAAAAGAGATTGAGAAAACTAAGGACGTAATAATTGATGTTGCACCTGGAGCATCCTGCCCCGTCGTCACAAGCGTTTACGGAAGTGATTTCACCCTACTTGTGACAGAGCCAACCCCGTTTGGCTTGCACGACTTGAAAATAGCTGTCGAGGTCTTAAGAATGCTTCAGATCCCATTGGGCGTGGTCGTGAATCAGGCTGGGATTGGCGATAGAAAAGTCTATGAATACTGCGAGAAAGAAGGGATTCCCATCCTGCTTGAGATACCATTCAGCAGAAGAATCGCCGAACTCTATTCTCGCGGTGTTCCCTTCACACTGGAAATGACCGAATGGAAAGACCGGTTCAAGCAGCTTTTCAAAGATATCGGGGAGCATGTAAACTGTTGAAGCAAATAACAGTTTTAAGTGGAAAGGGAGGAACAGGCAAAACAACCCTTGTTGCGTCTTTAGCCGTACTAGCCAGCAACATCGTGGTGACGGACTGCGACGTAGACGCGCCGGACCTGCATATACTTCTAAAACCAGAAATCATAAAGGAACAGGAATTCAGAGGCGGAAAAGTAGCTGTTTTAGACAAAGCAAAATGCATAGACTGCGGAAAATGCGAAGAAAACTGTAGGTTTAACGCAATAAAAGACATGAAAGTTGATCCTGTCTTATGTGAAGGATGCGGTGTTTGCGCTTATGTATGTCCAGTGGAGGCGATAGAGCTTAAAGAAAAGGTCTGTGGTCACGCCTACGTTTCAAAGATAAAGTATGGCTTCATGTCTCATGCAAGGCTTAACCCCGGAGAGGAAAACTCAGGAAAGCTTGTAACTCTCGTTAGGCAAAATGCTAGACAGATAGCTGAAGATCACAATCTTAATCTCATCCTAAACGATGGATCACCGGGAATTGGCTGTCCAGTCATAGCTTCAATAGGCGGTGTAGACATCGGCGTTATCGTTGTTGAACCGACATTATCAGGAATTCACGACATGAAAAGGGCTTTGAAGCTACTTGAGCATTTCAAAGTCAAGCCGATGGTCTGCATAAATAAGTACGACTTAAACACCAGGAATACAAAAAAGATCGAAGAGTTTTGTATAGCCAACGGCGTTGGTCTCGTTGGAAAAGTATCCTTCGATCCTATTGTTACTGAGGCGATGGTTTCGGGAAAACCTGTTCTGGAACATTCACCTGAAAGCAAAGTTTCCAAAGAGATTGAAGAAGTCTGGGCGGGAATTTCGAAAGCCCTCAATGGGTAGTGGATAATGTCTACCGTTTATGGTCCGGTTCCTTCTTGGCGTTTTGGCAGATCCTTGGGAGTAGATGTTGTTACTCCGCTTAAGAAATGCACATTTGACTGCGTATACTGTCAACTTGGTAAGACAAAGATTCACATATCCACTCCAGAGATGCTGAAAGAACCCTTGGTAAGCTTGGACAAAGTGATGCGGGATTTCGATGATGTTTTAGGGCGAGTAGATTTTAGGACCATTGACATTGTGACTTTTTCTGGATGCGGAGAACCCACATTAAATCTGAGTCTTGGCAAAATTGCGAAGCGAATTAAAGCTGAGATAGGCACAAAACCCATGGCGATACTCACAAACTCCTCACTCTTCTACAGGGAAGATGTCCGAAGGAACCTATCAAAATTCGATTTCGTGGTTGCCAAGCTCGATGCGGGCAACGATGAAGTTCTTAGACTGGTTAACAGACCAGCAGACACAAAGCTCAATATGCAAACAATAACCGATTCTATTAAAAAATTAAAGAAGGAGATCAGAGGAATCTTAGCCTTGGAAGTTATGCTTCTTCAGTCGGATGACAGAAGAATCTCCAATGTAGAAGGAGAAAATCTCAAAGACCTCATTGATGCAGTGATTGAGATTGAACCCGACATCGTACAGTTGGAAGTTCCTTATAGACCACCCTCTGAAAGCTACATCAAAGAGCCATCTCAAGAGAAGCTGAGGCAGGTTTCTAGCGAGTTTTCGAAGATTTTGGGTGAAGAAAGAGTTTGGGTATATGGAATTCATGATAGGAGAGGGAGAATCGTGACTTGGCTAAAGCACGAATCTATAGAAAAAGAAGTACTTGACCTATTGAGGAGGAGGCCGTGCCGTACCGTCGATGTCTCTGTCTCTCTCGGGATAGACCTGCCTACAGCGCAGAATGTTCTGAAGGGTTTAAGGAATAGAGATCAAATTGACACGAGAGTGGTGAGTGGTGAAGAATTCTATTTCAGAAAGTCATAAAGGGTGAGCTTGCGGTGTTTGTCAAAAGGTTAAAAAATATTTTAAATTTTTCAAAGAAACTACATGCAGAACACTTCGTATATAGAGCTTTTGAACAATAATATTTTATTACTAGAAAGAGTGAGTGAGCTGTTATGACTCCCGAAGAATTCAAAAAAAGATGCAAAGGCATCATTCCAGTGCAGTATTGCCCTTTTACAAAAGAAGGTGAACTGGACCTTGATGGTTTAAAGCGGAACACTCAATTCCTTGTTGATTTCGCCAAAAACGGAAAAGATTTAGTGATAATGACTAATGGCAGCACCACAGAATTTTATGCAAACTCGATTGAAGAACAGAAAATGGTTATAAAAAAAGTTGTAGAAGTTGCCGGTGGAAAAGCTCCTGTCATCGCTGGCACAAGCCAAGCAGGTACAAAGGAAACAATAAAAATGACTAAATATGCTGAGGGCATCGGCGTGGACTGCGCGATGGTAGTTCTACCATACTATCATACTCCTACTAGAGATGGGATGTACCAACATTATAAAGAAATAGCTGAGTCGGTTAAAATAGGCATAATGGTATACAACAATCCAGATGTCTCGGGATCATTGATTGATCCCGCCTTAATGAAGATGCTTTCGAAAATCGACAACATCGTGGCTGTGAAAGATAATACTCCAATAATAGACGATTATTTTTTGAATTCTGCAACCGTAAATCCGGAAGACATGGTTTTGATAAATGGGCGTGGCGAAATACAGTATGTAGGATCAGCAGCGTATGGCTTTAGGTACAAAGGTTTCGTTACTTGGGTTGGAAACTTTACTCCCGCCTTGAGTTATGCTGTGTATGAGGCAGTGAAGGAAAAAAACTTTGAAAAAGCGGAAATATTGCTAGAAAATTTGCTACCACTGTTCCGTATAGTTGGAGAGTTTATGAAGAGACGGGAAACAGTTTCTATAATACCGCTAGCTTACAGAACGAATTACATGTACATGAGTGTAGGTAAAGCTTGTATGGATCTGGTGGGACTCAGTGGAGGGCCATTAAAACTGCCAATGGAAAACTTGAAGGATGAAGAGAAAAACGAGCTCAAAAAAGTACTAGAAGAGATAGGCATAATTTAGTGCCATTAAGTTTATAAAAACAAACATTTCCTTTATTTTCCGATCACATTTGCCTAAATGAAACGACATGTGCCATAATGTTGCAGATTGTTTAACTACCCGTATGGAATCAGGGCGTCGTGACCGCCAGTTTCATTTCTTTTACGCCCTTCTGCGTGCTGATTTCTTGTCCCAGTTTTCGTATATCTTCTGCTTTTCCTTTGACCGCCATTATTTCTAGGCACTTGTTCTTGGCTAAGTGGATGTGCATTGTTGAGGAGACTATGCCATCGTAACTGTGCTGAATTCCGACAATCTTGTTCAGCAACCCCGGCTTGTCCAGATAATAGATCAGTATGATGGCGCCAGCGATTTCTTCTGTATCGCCGAAAGCCCACTTGTGTTCGCTTACGAAGCTGCGGAAAGCGTCGTGGGCAGCTCTTGACCTGTTATCGTAGCCCTTGGCTTTCCAGACTTCGTCGAAATCCTTCAGCAGCGAGGGAGGAAGGGATATGGTGAACCGAACTACACCTTTGACAAGGGATTCCATTTTGTTCATAGTTAACTATTTATGCGCAAAAGATTTATAAACGAGGTATTACGAATTTCATTATTCGTAACACCGTTGAGTGGTTAATTTGACGTACTTTAGAACACAAGACGTTGCCGCTATAACAGTCTTCGCCGCCTTATGGGGAGTCCTGAACTCGCTGATTTCGCCAATCTTCTTTCAAATATTTCATCTGCCGTTCCTATGCGACCTAATCGGGTTCGCGTCGATAATACTTGCAATATGGTATGTCAGAAAGATGGGGACAGCCACCATGGTTGGGTTCATTGCCACAATAATAAACTTCATGTTGTTACCCACTGCGATACATTTCCTAGGCTTCACAGCCGCCTCAATCGCATTTGACGTTCTCGCGTTCATCGTAGGCTACAAACGGATGTTCAACAAAAAACTTCTGGGCTCAATCAGCCTATTCGCGATCTCCGTGCTGTCTGCGGCTTTAGCAGGTTTTCTTGTAGCATTCTTCTTCATGACACCGACAGCCCTGCAAAATTGGGGCGGTACATTAGGGTGGGCAGGACTACACGCTACAGGCGGAGTGTTAGGCGGAGCGTTGGGCGTAATATTAATGAACGCTTTGATTTCGAGAGGGATACAGCACACCTAAAACTTCGTTTCCACTGCTTACAAGCTAGCTAGCTAATGTTGCAGATTGTTTAACTAGATGTATGGAATCAAGCAGAGAAAACTTAGTGTCTCTTTCCCAATGTTTCTGAAATGGTGCACAGCGTTAGGTGGCACGAAAACTGCATATCCTGGTCTTAACTGTTTCTCAGAACCCTCGCAAAAAACGATTCCATCACCTTCGAGCACATAAACCTCATGTTCCCAGTCATGTGAATGCTCAGGAGTATGCCCGCCAGGCGCAATCTCGAATAGCCTCATAGCAAAATTTTCTGCGCCATCATTCTCTTTATTGATCAACCACCTTACCTGCACACCCTCTGCACCAACTTCCTTCACTTGGCTGACTGAAACCTGCTTTGAATCAATAGCTTTGAATCCCATAAAGTAACCCTCCGAAGCACTCCAATATTGTATATACTCCTAAAAAATCTTCCTTCTAAAAATCGATTATTCGAAGAGCACGCTGTTAACAAGCTTTAGCTAGCTATTCGCTCTACCTGTTGATGGCAAGAGCAGCCATCATATTTGCTGCTCTACTTGGACTAGGAATTATAGACATCGCGCTATCCTTGGGAATCTAAGAGAACAGAATGAACAATTAAACTAGATGACGGTTCTTTCAATATATTGAAATGCTAAAATCGAAAACGTGAGCCAGAATATCCCTAGTAGGTATCCTCCTAAAATGTCGCTGAACCAGTGAACTCTAAGGTATAGTCTATCAAAGCCTACAAGAAATGCTATTGCAACAGAAAACGTGCTTGATAATGTTTTCCCGTTTGAAGATTTGCAATATTGATATACAAAATAAGTGAGTAAACCGAAAAAAACTACAGAACTTGTGACGTGACCGCTTGGAAAAGAAAATCCTGTTTCCTGCATTATTCCATTTAAGGGTCTTTCTGAATGCACTAACATTTTAACCATTGTAATTATCGCTGCATCTCCACCCATTGATCCTACCAGTAACAACGCATGCTTCTTGTAGTTTTTGTAAAAGAGGCACGCGGCTATTAACAGAGATGCCGCAAGCAAGGGAGCAGTGTCGAAACAATAAGCAACTATCATAGCTAGTTGCGTGAGTGAACTCGTTTGGATTGATGCTGACCAAGAGTTCACGTTCGCGTCTATTGGAACAAAGATACTCTTCAACAAAGCAACAAAAAGAAACCCAATCAAAGATAATGTAGAAATTAACAAAGCCACTAGTTGATCCCATGAAATATCCCTCAAGTTGGAATTCTTAGTCTCCATAAAACATCATTAAATCAAACAGATTTAAATCTAATTTTTTTCCAAACTTGTTTCACAGAAAATTTTAATCTTTTTCTTCTTCTTTCTTACTTACTTTTATCCGCTTCTGTTTACCATGATGCGGG
Organism: uncultured Candidatus Bathyarchaeia archaeon; assembly: GCA_964600125.1. Classification (GTDB taxonomy): domain Archaea; phylum Thermoproteota; class Bathyarchaeia; order Bathyarchaeales; family DTEX01; genus JAGTRI01. Next base: position 7,849 of record CAZRIK010000044.1, on the reverse strand, counting down.
ATTGGACTCTTTCAACATATTATAGCACAGAAAAAAGTCTGACAATAATATTTCTCAGCCCCTACCCCCCTAGGTTTTTTAGTGAGTGTGATATTTGAATCCCCTTGATAGCTAGAGATGTTTCATGTAAGAAAGACCTAGGGGGATAGGGGTAGGTCTGTATTGACTGAAAAATCATGCAATGGGAAAAGCATCCAGAAAATGTACCTAAAAAGTAAACATCTTCTAAAGTTATAAAATCAGCTTAGTGAAGCATGCTGTCAACAAGCTTTACATGGCGCTATTCAATCCCGAAAACTTCGTGAAACACTAGCTAGCTGGAAAAAACCGTAAAGCGGCAAGAAAAGATTCATTCCTACTTCAGATATATAGCTAGCTAAACTTAGCGAATGAGAGAGCTTCTTTGTTAATCAGGGTTCCAATAGTCTGTTTTTTTATGTGTGCATTAAATTATATTTTTACCCGAGTCTCCTCTTTGATGCATCTGAGAACAATAGCGGTTTCTGTGCTTGTCACGCCGTCGATTAACCCGATTTGATCGATCAGTTTTGCCAGCTCCTCACGGCTACTTGCACGAATTTTGGCAATGGCGTAAAATGATCCCGTGATGTCGTACGCTTCGTAAACGTCCTCCATATCTTGCAGCGAAGCGAGAACCGTCTGCAAACGTTTCGGGTTCGTGTTTATGAGAACGAAAGCCGTAAGACTTTTTCCCAATAGTTCAGGTGAGACAAGCGCTGTGAACCTTTTTATTACGCCTTTTTCCTGAAGCTTCTTGACCCGAGTAAAAATTGTTGCTTCGCTGACTCCAGTTTTTTCAGCGATCTTTCTCAACGCTGTTCTCGCGTCGTCCTGAAGAGTATCAAGAATTACTCTGTCTATGTTGTCAAGTCCCTCGGACACGTCAAGCCCTCCGACACAGACTGACTAAAGAAAAGACAGCTATATAAATCATTTTCTGAAGAATCTTCATTTTTCCGAAAAGTTTATAAGAAAATCTTAACCTTCGTAATGGAGCAAAGTAAGGAGGCATATACTTTCCAGCTAAAATGTCCAGAATGCGACGCTAAGCTCGAAATTCCAGAAGACGTAATCTCGGGCGAAATTGTGAGCTGCCCAGACTGCGGAATGGACTACGAAGTGAAGCTCAGCTCCGACGGCAAGGTGAGCCTTGGAACGGCAGAAATCGAAGGAGAAGACTGGGGCGAATAAAACCCGATGAACAAGATAGGACTCGTTTACGACAGGATACGATGGGACGAGAAGGCCTTAATTCGCGCCGCAGCCAAGGCCAATGTAGAACTGAAGCTCGTTGACCCCAAAGCCACGTTTCTGGATACTGCCGTGAACCCGAAAAAATTGAAGGCTGAATACGGCGAGGTGGTCATCCAACGTTGCGTAAGCTATTTCAGAGGCTTGCATGTGACGGCGGTGCTTGAGAATTCGGGGTTACACGTGATTAACCCGTTGAACGTCTCGTTGACGTGCGGGAACAAGCTGTACACGACGCTGGCTTTGACTAAGGCGGGGATTCCGACGCCTAGGACTCTTATGGCTTTCACGGAAGAAGGCGTCCACAAAGCCCTTGAAAACCTCGGTTATCCTGCTGTCTCAAAACCTGTCGTGGGAAGCTGGGGACGGCTCATAGCCTTAATCAAAGACAAGGATTCAGCCCAAGCACTCGTTGAATCGAGAGAACAGATGAACAACGCTTTGCTTCAGACGTATTACCTTCAGGAGTACGTGGAACGCCCGCCTAGAGACCTAAGAATCCTCGTCATCGGAGACGAGGTGGTCGCGGCTTCGTACAGGTATTCTCCTCAGGACGAGTGGAGGACAAACGTTGCCAGAGGGGGAACAAGCGAGCCTTGCCCGGTCACGGGTGAACTTGAAAACATCGCGTTGAAGGCTGCCCAAACCGTAGGCGGAGGCGTCCTAGCTGTTGACTGCATGGAGTCTCCGAAGGGATTGATGGTGCATGAGGTTAACAGCACCGTCGAGTTCAGAGGGTTGTACTCGGCGACAAAGGTCGACATTCCAGGTAAGATCATAAAATACGCGGTTGAGGTGAACAAAAAGTGAAAGTCGCCATTCTAGGCGCTTCCGGTTACGTGGGCGGAGAGCTTCTTCGCCTCTTGTTGAGACATCCCAAGGTTGAGGTTGCCACTGCCACTTCTAACAGTTACGCTGGCGAGTTCATTCACCACATTCACCCTAACCTCAGAGGGCAAACTAACCTCAAATTCGTGATCTCAGACCCCACGAAAATCGTCGGTGGCTGTGACCTGCTGTTTGTGGCTACGCCGCACGGAGTTTCGTCTGGTTTCATGCCTAAAATCGTCGAAACAGGCTTAAGGGTGATTGATGTCAGCGCTGACTTTAGGCTAAAAAACGCGGAGGATTACGTGAAATGGTACAGTTGGAGCCACAGATGCCCCGAACTACTCGAAAAGGCGGTCTATGGTCTCCCGGAGCTCCACAGAGAAGAAATTAAGAAGGCACATCTTGTGGCTGGTCCCGGGTGCATGGCTGCAACGGGCATTTTGGCTTTGGCTCCGATTGTTAAGTCTGGGAACGTCGAAAAAGACAGGATAGTTGCCGACTTTAAGGTAGGTTCATCAGGCGCGGGAGGCAAGCCTTCCCTTTCTTCCCATCATCCTGAACATTACAGCACCGTCAGACCGTACAAGCCCGTGGGACATCGGCACACAGCTGAGATGGAGCAGGAGCTCAGCCTAATAGCTCAGAAAAAAGTGGTGGTCGCCATGTCTGCCCATGCTGTCAACATGGTTCGAGGGATTCTGGGAACCTGCCACGTTTTCCTGAATACTCCTATGCTGTTGCCTGAAATATGGCGCATTTACCGAGGCTTCTATGGGCAGGAACCTTTCATTAGACTCGTTCGAGACATGAAGGGCGTTTATCGTTATCCCGACCCGAAGATTGTTGTTGGGTCCAACTACTGCGACATAGGGTTCGAGGTTGACGAAAACTCGAATAGATTAGTCTTACTTTCAGCCCTCGACAACCTGATGAAGGGCGCAGCTGGAACAGCGGTGCAGGACATGAACCTGATGTGCGGGTGGGACGAAAAAGAGGGCTTGCGGGATTCAGGTCTGCATCCCGTCTAACGGTGAATTGCCTTGATCGTTGTGAAGATAGGCGGCGACGTTTACCAGAAGGGGCTTACTCCCGAACTTACGGATGACGTTAAGAAAATCCTAGAACATGAAAAGCTCGTCATCGTGCATGGCGGCGGGGACGAGGTGACGTCGATCGCTCAAAAACTGGGCAAACAACAGACCTTCATCACGTCTCCAGGCGGCATCAGAAGCAGATACACGGATGAGGAGACGGTTGAGATTTTCACGATGGTTATGGCGGGAAAAATAAACAAAGCAATAGTCCGTTGGCTCCTAAGCAAGGGCATCAACGCCGTGGGCTTAGCTGGACTGGACGCGGGCATACTTCGGGCTGAACGCAAGAAAAAGCTGGTCATAATCGACGAACGCAACAGGAAACGCGTGATTGACGGCGGCTACACCGGGAAGATCGCTAAAGTTGACACGTCCATCCTTGGACTGCTTGTCGAGAGAGGTTACGTTCCAGTGGTTTCGCCGATAGCCCTCGGAGAAGACTACGAATTCTTGAATGTTGACGCCGACAGAGCAGCTGCCCAAATAGCGGGGGCACTAAAGGCTGACAAGGTTGTCTTCTTGACTGACGTCCAGGGGGTTCTCATGAAAGGCGATTTTGTTAAGGCTTTGTCTATGAAGGAAGCGGAGAATCTTTTGCCAAGGATAGGGGCAGGAATGGACAAGAAGGTTCTAGCCTCAATTGAAGCCTTAAAGGCTGGAGCCAAAGAAGCTGTTATTTCCTCAGGCCTAGTAGTAGAACCTATTTCCAGCGCATTAACTCACAAGAATGGAACCGTGATCACTGTTGAATGAAGCTGAAATAATTGCATCTGAGAATGCTCATCTCGCAGGCGTTTACCAAAAGTTTCCCGTCGCACTAGTTAAGGGTAAGGGGGCAACAGTTTGGGACGCGAACGGGAAAGAATACATCGACTGCATGAGCGGTTACGGCGTGAGCTTGGTTGGTCATTGTCACCCGAAGGTTGTGGCTGCGATTCGGGAACAGTGCGAGAAGCTGATTTCGTGCCACGGCTCGTTCTACAACGACAAACGGGCTGAGCTCGTCGAAAAACTCGCCAAGATATGTCCTAAAGGGTTGAACAAGGTCTTCCTGTGCAACAGCGGAGCCGAATCGGTCGAGTGCGCCCTTAAGGCTGCGGTGAAATATACTCAGAAGACCGAAGTCATAAGCATGACAAGGGGATTCCACGGAAAAACCCTCGGCGCCTTGTCTGCAACGCATAATCCCAAGTATAGAGGTTCCTTCCAGCATATGATTGAACAGAATTTCAAGTTTGTGCCATTCGGAAAAATCGAGAAAGTCCAAGAAGCAGTCACCGAAAAAACTGCAGCCGTCATCGTTGAGCCTGTTCAGGGCGAAGGCGGAGTTTACGTTGCTCCTGACGGTTACCTGAAGGCGCTGAGGGACCTCTGCGACGAGAAAGGCGTCGTGCTCATCTTCGACGAGGTTCAAACGGGGTTCGGACGAACTGGACGGATGTGGGCGTCCCAACATTGGGGCGTCACGCCCGACGTAATGTGCGTCTCAAAGGCGATGGGCGGGGGCATGCCAATTGGCGCAACAATCGCAAAGGACAAGATTATGGACTCTCTTGAAGTCGGGGAGCATTCGAGCACTTTTGGTGGAAACCCTCTTGCGTGCGCAGCTGCATGTGCCACGATTGATGTTATCGTAGACGAAAAACTGCCTGACAAAGCCCGAGTCCTCGGAGACAAATTCATCCAGATTCTGCAGGAAATGGTAAGCAACCTCCGTATTCTGCGCGAAGTCAGGGGTTTAGGCTTGATGGTTGGGCTTGAGTCCAGAACCTTCATAGGCGACGTGTTGACGGAGGCTCTTGACAGAGGATTGCTCCTTTTGTATGCGGGCAAGACCGTTATCCGCTTCCTTCCTCCCCTCGTCATCGAGATGAACCAGCTTGAGAAGGCAGCAGAAATCCTGAAGGACGTTTTGTTAAAGGAGGAAAAGAAAGTCCTCAAAGCTCAATAAAAATTGTGAAGAAAACACACGAGGCGTTGAGTGAAACGAAGATGGACCAGAAAGACTTTGTCCAGCTGCTTCAGGGGATGCTTCAAATCTACAGCCCGAGCGGAAAGGAACAGAAACTGGCTGCTTTTCTACAAGACAAACTTGCTGGATTTGGCTTCGAGCACGTCAGAACAGACGAAGCAGGGAACGTTTACGGAGAAATTGGCTCTGGAACTCCAACCGTTCTTCTTTGCGGTCACATGGACACAGTTTCAGGCTGGATGCCAGTAAAAAAGGAAAACGGTTGGCTGCATGGAAGAGGAGCCATTGACGCAAAATCTTCTCTGGCTGCCATGGTTTCAGCATCCTCAGACGTTAAGTCTACCCTCAAGAAAGGCAGAGTAATCGTTGCTGGAGTAGTCGAGGAAGAAAAAACGTCGAAAGGAATTCGCCAATTGCTGCGTGAAAAATTAGACGTAGACTATGCCATTTTTGGGGAACCAAGCGGAGCAAAGAACATAACGTTCGCCTATAAAGGAAAAGTGGATTTTCGGATAAAATGCAAAACAACCTCTGGACACGTTGGCGCCCAGCATCTTCTCGAAAATGCAGTCGAAAAGGGCTTTGAACTGTGGAACAAAATTAAGATTGCTTGTGCTGAATTTCAATCGCCCCAAGGAATCTTTTATTCGGTTACTCCATGCCTAACCACAGTTAGCAGCCAACGAACCTCAGGCGGCATTCCGGACGTATGCCTTTTTGACGTTGACGTTAGGCTTCCTCCGTCAGTAAAAACGGATACGTGCGAAAAAATTATTGGAAAAGTCATTGACGACTTTCAGGTTGAAAACCCCAGCGTGTCTGTCGCTTCGATGGTCTTGGACATGGTTGAGCCGTTTGTGGCTGACAAAACTACGCTTATAGCAAAAGCATTAGAGAAAGCCATCGTGGAAGTCACAGGCGGACCATTGAAATTACTTAAAAAAACAGGCACAGGAGACATGAACATCTTCGGGGCTGAGACCAAAATTCCTTCGGTGACATATGGTCCTGGAGACTCAAGGTTAAGCCACACAAGAAATGAACGAATCGAACTCTCAGAATACGTTGCATGTATACAGGTCTATAAACGGACGATTGAAAATCTTCTGACATAGCATAAATGAAAATCAATCAGACGTTCTCTTTTAACAAGAAATTATGATGGCGGAAAAGAAGCCAAACTATTTAGCCTTTAAGTTTCTAATGTTCGCAATGAAAAGGTGCCGTTGACTGCGAGGTTGAGCGGATGGTCGCTGTTTTTCCCATTCAAGACGAAAATCGACCAACTCATAAACCCTACGTGACTTGGGGACTGGTCGCCATCAACGTCGCCGTCTTCCTCTTAATGTTTCTTCAGCCAGAATCACAGTACAACATTTTCTATACTTATGGAACCGTCCCAGAAAACATAATCCGAGGAGAGAGGCTGGAAACCCTCTTTACGAGCATGTTCCTGCACGCCGATATATTGCACATCGGAAGTAACATGTTGTTTCTTTGGATTTTCGGCGATAACATTGAGGACACCTTTGGGCACATAAAGTTTCTACTGTTTTACTTGGTCGGGGGGTTGTTCGCTGAATTTACGCACATCGCATCAGCCCTTATCTCGGGCTACATTAACCTTGGCAGTTTCATTACGCCTGAACTCACTATTCCAACAATCGGCGCTTCGGGAGCAATTTCGGCTGTTCTGGGAGCGTACGTTCTTCTTTTTCCGCAGGCTCGGATAAGAACGGTGGTCTACATCGTCTACATCATAACGTTCACCAAAATTCCAGCCTTCTACTACCTCGGATTCTGGTTCCTATACCAAGTTCTAATGGGGCTGGGTTCATTCTTTGGGCTCTCATCGTCCGTGGCGTTTTGGGCTCACATAGGCGGCTTCGCTTTGGGAATGATTGTGGTGAAGACCATGAGTGTTAAGCCGAAAAAGAGGCAACAAATGGTTCCTGAGGAGCATCTGCCAGCCTCGGTTTCGTCTCCCATGGTCATTTCGCCGCTGGTGGACGTTCTTGTGGACGAAGACAGGGTGACAGTTCTGGCTAACCTGCCGGGGCTTGACCCTAAAGATATAAAAATCGAAGTCTCAGAACGCGAAGTCGTCATATCATCCGATTACATGGACATGAAATTTTTCAGGCAAGTCTCCCTCCCTGTTCCCGTAAAACCGAAAGTCGAAAATCTGCTTTACAGAAATGGCGTCCTAAGCTTCACAATGTACAGAACCCAGCGGACATAAACAAAAAGAAAACAATTCTGGAACAACAAAAAAACCCTTTTCCAAAACTGTATAATCTAGAGAACAACACGAACTAATGAGCAAAAGGTCTAAAATAACTGGACAAACGCGCTTTGAAACGGCTTGTTCTTCACAACTCTCCAGCATTGTCACACAAAAATTGAAAACTGATGTCACACAAAACAGACCAGACGATTACACAGTATGTTTGCGCCCCAAAACAGGACAGGGTCTTAGGCTGCGAATTGATAATCATAATTGAAAACCTGATGATGATCAAATCAGACAGCCCTTGGAAGATAACAATTGTTGTTCAAACAGCATTTCTGATTGTTGAACAAATCAGACCAGACAAGATACCTCGTTTGAATCCCAAAAGCATCGTGGTGCGGCTGCCGGGATTTGAACCCGGGATTGCAAGCTTGGAAGGCTTGAGTC
>CAZRIK010000043.1:0-15677 GCA_964600125.1 uncultured Candidatus Bathyarchaeia archaeon | reverse complement strand
GCATCGGCGGCTTGAAAGAGAAGAACTAATCTACTACGCGTAGTGTTGAAGGTTTGCAGGTTTCCAAGCCAGCTGCGTCAACAAAAAAGTTTCGCCACCACATGTTAAGGGAGATTTTCGATGAACCCGCCGCGTTAAGGCTAACCATAAAAGCTGAGGCGGACAAAACCCGAAAGATAGCTCAGGCAGTCAAATCCGGAGGGTACGAGATGTTCTACATAACTGGCAGCGGAACAAGCTACCACGCTGGACTAGCCAGCCAATACGCGTTGTCGAAACTTACGAACCTGTCCACAAGCATTCTTCCAGCGTCAGAATTTCAGCGTTGGGTTCCGACCAGAGTGCCGAAAAAGGTTCTGTTGATGGCTATCTCGCAGTCCGGCGAAAGCTCAGACGTCATTGAGGCTGCGGAGGCTGCTGTGGACAGAGGGATGACGGTGTTGGCTGTGACGAACACCCCTGAAAGCAGACTTGCGAAAATGTCGGATCACCATCTTCTCCCAAGGTCAGGTCCGGAGAAGGCTGTCCCAGCGACGAAGACTTATGTTACGCAGCTCATGTCGATTTTCATGTTTTCTGTGGAGCTTGCTGAAGGAATCCTGAGCGCGAACGAGGTGTACCGAATAAGAAAGGGGCTTTACGAGGCTCCGCAGCTTCTCGAACAAACGTTGGAGTCAAGCGCTCGAATCCAGAAAATTGCGGAGAAATACAAACATAAGAACGTCATTTTCATTTTGGGCAGCGGACCAAACTATGCGACTGCGCTTGAAGCAGCCCTGAAGTTGAAGGAGACGTGCATGATCTTCGCTGAGGGGTTTGCTACACGAGAGTTCCTGCACGGTCCCATGAGGCTGGTTGACGAGAGAACCTTGATTATTATGCTCGTTTCCCCGGACGAGTCTAAAACCGAGATTGAAATATGCAAAAGCCTGAGAGGTTTCGGTGCTTCTGTCTTGTTGATTTCTGAAAAAGGGCTAAGTTTCCCCAACATGCTTGAAGCAGCAGACGACGTTGTTTTGGTTCCCAGCGGGTTGCCAGACGTTTTTTCGCCGCTGTTGTACGTTGTTCCCACTCATCTGTTCGCATATTATAGTTCCGTGAACAGAGGATTCAATCCTGATAAGCCTAAAAATTTAACGAAGGTGGTGAAGTAAGATTGAAAGCAAAAGCCGTAATTTTCGACATTGAGGACACGCTGTACGATTCGTCTCTTCAAATGAGGATGACGAGGCTGAACGCGGTTAGAGCCATGATTGGAGCGGGTCTTCCGATAGATTTGGAGATGGGGTACAAGACGCTTGAGGACATAGCCAACCAGTATGGACCGCACTACACGAGACACTTCGACAACCTCCTTGAACGTCTAGGGTTAATGTGGAACCCGAGAGTCATAGCCGCAGGGGTCGTTGCGTACCGAGAGACAAGCGATGTCTACCTGAAGCCTTTCTCCGACACGATTCCGACGCTGGTTAAGCTGCGGGACCAAAAACTCGAGCTCGGAGTGGTTTCCGACGGAAGGTCAGTTAAACAGTGGCAAAAACTCATACAACTAGGCGTCCATCACCTGTTCCACTCCGTCGTAATTTCTGAAGACGTAAAAGGCGAGAAACTCAGCACCAAACCGTTCAAGAAATGTCTGGAGGAGCTAGGCGTCAAACCGAAAGAAGCCGTCTACGTCAGCGCTAAACCTAACAAGGAAATTCTATGCGCGAACGAAGCGGGCATCGTCACGGTCAGAATGAGACAGGGAGACGCTGCCGTCGAGGAACCGACGTCGCCAAAAGCAAAAGCCGCGTACGAAATAAGCCAGCTTTCGGAAATCATCGAAACTTTGGACGCCCTGTAAGAAGAACCCGTCAGAATACCCGAACAAATCGCATAAAGCTTTCTCGCTTGATTCAGAGATGACTCTTATTAGCTCTTGAAGTGTTCCCAACCTTTGGGCATTATCGTCAACGTTCCTTCACCTGTCTTGAGCTCAAGCTTCTTCTCTTTGGTCACAGTGCCTATTCTGAACAATCGGCTTCCGAGTATCTCCACGGCGCTTTCCGCTTTGTCCCAAAACTTCGGGTTCACCGTGACCACAAGCTCGTATTCTTCTCCCCCGTAGAGCCCAAGCTCCAAAGGATTAAGGCCGAAGATTCTGGCGAACTCAACAGCCTCGGAAGCCAAAGGAACGTTGTCGATTCTGAAGCCAACGTTGCTGGCGACGGACAGTTCGTGGAGGCTCCACGCTAATCCGTCGCTGGAATCTATCGAGGCCGTCAACGCGCCTGTTTTTGCCAGTGCGATTCCTTCTTTGAGCCGAGCTTTAGGCACGTAAACAGCTTCAGTCAAAGGTTTTTCGATTTTCTTTGGCACAACCTTTTGTTCGAGAAGGATTTTCAGTCCAGCCGCCGTTTTCCCGAACTCTCCCGTCACAGCGACTATGTCGTCTGGCTTGGCTGTGCTTCTTTTCACCAAAGTTCGATTGCCGCAGAACCCGAGAAGCGAACAGCCGATGACGAGGTCAGAAGATTCGCCTGTGTCCCCGCCGACAACGTATGCTCCGTATTCGCGTGCGCCTTCGTTCAAGCCCGAGCCTATCTGCCTAACGTCTTCTTCGCTGCAGCTCCTAGGTAAACCCAAAGCGACCAGAACTGCAGCTGGCGAGACTCCTTTAGCTGCGAAGTCGCTTACGTTCATGACAACCGCTTTTCTGGCTGCCTGCCTCAAGCTCATGCCCGGTGGAACGTCCGTTTTGCCGACAAGCATGTCCGTCTTTAAGACTGCGAGAGTGTTTCGGTTAAATTGGACGGCGGACACGTCGTCTCCGAAGGGAACAGGCATCTCAGGCATCGTTTCTAGGCAGCCTTTGATTATTTCGATAATTTTTCTTTCGCCGAGCTCGCTGACCTTTCTCACAACGGAACCTCCAAGACATGAATTATTATTCAAGCACTTTAATGAGCTTTCACACAGTAAGGAGGCGCACCCAGAAAAGAAGCGTTAAATACGGATTAGGCAAAAAGTTCATGAAGACCTCTGAGTGTTCATGTGTTGTTGTTTGCCTCGGTGGCTCAGCGGCTAGAGCAACAGCCTCGTAAGCTGTGGATCGCGGGTTCAATTCCCGCCCGGGGCTCCATCAAACTTGATCTGAAAGGGGAATTTTTTGTGTTGTTTTTGGGAATAGGGTTCGATTAATCGTTCTCATTTTTTTATCTTTGCTGAATATTTTGACTGAAAGTCCAAATTATACGTTTTTCATCACCGCGATGGGTGAAGTGCGCGGGGAACGGAAGGTATAGGGCGTTCTGTTCGTTGTTTCTTTCTGTTTTAGTCAATCATAAGATTAGGAGCCATAGAGAAATTATGGAATCTAGAGGTTTAATGGAGGTTCCGCTAATGCAGTTCTATTTCGTCGTTGGAAGCGTGGGCTAATATTGCGGACTTTCTTCTATCACTTGTGGCACACGCGACAACAACTCTGGACAAATTATTTATGCAGTGACCTAATACCTTGGGGGGCGAGGTAAGGCAAGTGATTAAAATAGCTATGATAGGATGCGGACTCATCGTCAACAACCAACATGTCAAAGCCTATAGGGAAGTAATGGAGAAAGCCCCCGACCTTTACGAGATAACGGCCATCTGCGACATTCAAGAAGAACGCGCCCGTAAAATCGCGAAGCAAGTTTCAACCTTCCAAAAGGCACACAGACCAAGAATCTACACAGACCACAAACAGATGATAGAGAAAGAGACGCTTGACGCCGTGAGCATAGCGACCCCCCATTTCGCGCACCATGGACCAACTGTCGACGCACTGAACGCTGGAGTAAACGTGCTGATCGAGAAACCCTTTGCCATCACTGTTAAAGCAGGCCAAAAAATGATCGCTGCGGCAGACGAGAACAAACGTGTGCTGGCATGCATTGAACATCACCGTAGAACCCCAGTCAACCGAATGGTAGATTGGGCAATCAACAAAGCGCACCTTATCGGTGACCCGCGGTTCTTCCTGTATCAAAGAGCGGTCTACAATCTAGGGGTGGTCGTGGGAACCCCATGGCGGCACCAAAAGCTTCAGTCTGGCGGCGGATGGGTATTCGACGGTGAGGTACATTATACGGACTTCCTGCACATGGTCTTTGGCGACGTGGACGAAGTGTACGCTAAAACCAGGAATTTTGAAACAACGCGATATTTGGACACAAAAGCCTGCGCAAATCCCGTTCCGTCAGATGTGGAAGACACTGCTTTCGCTGTTCTGACCTTCGAAAGTGGCGTCATCGGTTCATTCATTTGGACCCACGCAGCCATAGGCGAACCCGTGTCGATCAAACGCTACTATGGAAGCGAAGGAAGCCTAGATCAAACGGATTCAAAGAAAAAGCAGAATCTGAGAACCAAGAATGGAGAAAGCCTCTCGCTCAGCGAACTCCAGAAACGCTTCACAGAAAGCCTCAACGAAAAAGAGAAAGAGAAGATTTTCCCTCTTGGGATGACAAATTCTTACAGCATAAGCATATACGATTTCCTCGATGCCTTGACCAAGAAAAGGTCGCCGGAGATACCTGGAAGAGATGCCCTAGCAGCGCAAGCAGTCTGTGACGCCATTTTAGAATCAGACGCCGCAGGTAAAGCTGTAAAACTAAGAGACGTTATGGAAGGACGTGCAGAAACGTTCCAGCACGACATCAACGAATACTGGAAAATATAAAACTGGGCAGAGCCACTGAGAAAGCGACACGCCGTTTTTGGAGAGAAGCAGAATGAAGATTGGTGCACAAGTTGGATTATGGAAAAGAAGCCTAAACGAAGCATTGCGGGACATTCAATCCGCTGGACTTGAAGGCATAGAAACCTTCGAACTAGGCGAATATTACAGCAAACCAAGCGAACTCAAATCGCTCCTGAACAAACACAACGTCGCACTCACAGGCATGTACTACGAAGGCGACTTCATCACCCCTGAGACACAAAAACAGGAACTGAAAAAAGCCACCACCGCGATCAAGTTCCTACCAAAAGTGAACGGCGAATTTCTGATACTCAACAGCGGAAGCGGAAGAAAAGAAGAAGGATACCCAATCTTAGCCTACGACCATCTCGCAGATACGATGAACAAAATCGGAAAAAAGGGACGCGAACACGGCATCAACGTTGCAGTTCACCCGCATTTCGGCACAATGGTGGAGACAAGGAAGCAGCTCGATACATTAATGGAACGCCTAGACCCCGATCTTGTAAGTCTATGTCCTCACGCATCGCACTTTCTGTATACCGGAACAGACCCCTACAAGATTTACAAAGCCTACGCAGAACGCGTGATTTACGTACATGTCGCAGACATGAAAGGAATCGACAGGATCACAGAGGCATATGAACAAATGTGCGAGAAAAAAAGGAGCAGAGAAGAAGTCTTCAAAGAAATGAAGATAAGCTCGACCAATCTAGGCCAAGGCGAGATCGACCAGAAAGCGTTAATGAAACCACTGCTGAAAGCAGGCTTCAACGGATGGACAATAATCGAGAGCCTAGACCCTGAAACCGCACCCCAAGAAGGCATAGGGACCTCAGCCAACTACCTCAGAAAAGAATTCATGAAAGACAACTAAGCCACTCACTACCTGAGTCGCCCCTTTTACAGAACACGACTAAAGCGATACTTAGTTTGTTCGCGGCACCAAGATTTCTATCTAGAGTAAAGTATGCGCTCCGACATTTTTATACCGCCACATAATCATTAGAAACTTAAGCCAACCCTTAAGACGGAAAAGAATAATTGTGTGTTTAAACGCCGGATTGCTCTACCTTGATAGTAGGTAGACCTGCTAAGTCTGTAGCTCAAAAGGCAACGTGGGTTCAAATCCCACATGGATCTTCATTTAGTCCATATTAAGACTTATTGTATGCTTAGATTGTTTTAACTCAGCTGTTTTTTTGGTTATGCAAAAGTCTGTAAGTATAAAACAATAGGGTATATTTTGTTCTGAATTAAGCACAAGTTTAAACTATTCAATCATTTCCTTCGCATAGTAATCTTGAGGTGGCATTCGTTGTATGTAACAGTTATGTTTTGGCTTTGTCAACATTTTGCGATCACAAAGATTATTGAGAGCTCTCCATAAACTTGTTCTGGGAAAAACATAGCCAGCTTCTCTAAATTTATTTTCAACATCCTTCAAAGCTCGAGTACATTCAAAGTAACCTTGTCTATACAAAGTCTCAAGTACTGATTCTGGTTTTGTAGGTTCACCTGCTTTTGTCACCATTAATGTAGTGCTGATTGCCACTGTTGAGTTAATTAAATCCAGCAGTTCATCTTTGCATCTAAAGCTATAACCAATTCGCTCTAGACAATTAAGGTATTCCATAAAAGCAATAGGAATCTGAATTATACAAGACTTGGAGATCAACATACCTGCAGCACCCGTATCGTGTGCTCCTTTTTTAGTACGTTTTGAATAGATACTTTTCATGCGTTCCACTAAAAAATGTATCTCATCGCATCTACTCTCAAGAAGGCTCATCAGTCTGTTCGCTCTGGCTTCAAACTTAGGTATGGCAAGAACCTCTTGATGATTATCTGCAACCGCAAGTCTTTTAATAAATCGCTCGCATATCAACCCACATCTTATCACACAGTCACGAAATCCTCTGTTCATGAATTCCTCAAACGCATAGATATAGTGCTGAAAAAAGCATATGACAAGGTCAAGCTCCTTATACTTAGTATTTTTACTAGAACTCTCGTTCAATTCAGAGAGGAAACATTTTTCAATAATCTGAGAAAGATGTTTGTTCCCCATGTAGTTCTTATCCCAAACATTAAGAACCCATCTGATGTTTCCTATTAGCTCTACCCAATTTTCATGTGTTAGGTTTCTATGTTCCCATGCAACTAAATAAAGATGGTCAAGAACATTTTCAATCTGGTCTTCATCTGGATATTTAGAAAGGGTCTTCTCCATTTAACATATCAACTCAGAGGTTTCTAAAGCTTAAATATTATGTCCCTATTTAACTTATATTGATGATTATGAGTAATCAAAATAAATCAAGATTTCGAATCAAATGGGCTGACCGAGAGGTTGAGTATTATGGCGACGAAGCAACGACATTGTACAAAGATATCATTGAGTATGTCAAGAGTATCCCAATATCTGCAGTAATTGCTAAAACTGCTCCGCTTGAGTCACAACCATCACATACTACAGACCAATCACTTAATGCTAAAAATAAAGAACTACAATTGATCTCAAAGGACTGTGGAGTTAGTACTGATCAATTATCTGATATATTACAATTTAATGTATTTGAAGGTTTTCAAGAGGAAGTCCCCCATCTACCTAAACACCCTGAAGAAGAAAATGCTGCACTCTTAGTTTGCTACGCTCTTCAAGTCGGTCTTCAGAAACAATGGTTGGAGGTAGCTTATATCAAGGACATTCTAACGCAAGTCAATGGATACCCTTTACCCGGTAGAAAACTCGGGAGAATATTAGAAAGCTTCCGAAATAAAAAATGGACAATTACTTCACAAACAAAGGGACGTTACAAATCTTTCTGCCTTTCTTCTGATGGTGGTCTAGCTGCGGCTAGAGATTGTGTGAAAGAACTTAAATCAGTAAGTGTTTGAGAATGGAGCCTAAATAGGGCACATTGCAGCTCTCATAATTACCTATTCAATGGTAAGTTTTCATAAAAAGTTGCCAAAAAACATTTTCTTTATCAAAGATTGAGCGTATTATAGAATAAGAAATTTCCTTTCTGAAATTAATATAATTTTTTATAAGCATGACTCGGTAATGGCTTAATTTCACAACTTTGAATAGTAAATTGTTAATACAATATATTACTACCTCTACTTATTATAACTATGAAGCCAAGGTTTAAACGAAGAAGTGAACCTAGCATGGGGTTCCATATAGTTAACGTGAAATAAGCTATTTCTTAATATCTTTTCTGTAAAGGATTTTATTGAAATTGCTTTATTTCTGCAACGGTTTCTGATTATGGTCTGAATTTTATTTTTTTGTTGGTTGTCTTGGGAAAAATTCTTTTAAGCGGGAAAGTTGACACAACTGCAGACTTCAGAATCCGCGGGATTTCGTGTTGAAAGTGACGTGTTACCGAGTGTGATCGTTTTGAACAATCGCGAGCGTTTTATGGGCGTCATGAACTTCGAGAAGGTGGACAAGATTCCCCTCATACCGCAGATGGGCGGGGGAGCCTACAACATTTCCGTCGAGGGAAGCGTGACAGCTAACCGATGGCACGCCGAGGGGTTGCCTGCGTGGTCTTCGGCGGTCGATTACTTCGGGATAGGTTTCGCCTATGAGAGTGTTCCAGTGAATCTGGACATGATTCCTCTTTTTCCAGCAAAGACGATATCCGAAGATGAACAGTGCCTCATCGTTCAGGACAGCGACGGCGTGAAGAAAAAAATTTTCAAGAAAAGATCTACGCAAGGCAGTCTAAGCTGGGGGATGCCTCAGTTCCTCGAGTTTCCAGTCAAAGATAGAAAAGACTGGGAAAAGGTGAAGAAAAGGTATGACGCCAGTGACTCTCGGAGGCTGGACATTTCTTGGGGAGATGAGCTGATCGAACACTTTGAGACGACAACTAATCCCGTAGGTATAGAAATCTCAGGATTCTTCGGCTGGTGCAGAAGCCTCATGGGCTTAGAAAACTTTTTGGTCGCCCTGTACAAAGACCCTGGCCTCATCCACGACATGATGGAGTTCAGAGCCCAATTCACAACAGAGCTTTTTGAGCCAGTGGTTGAGAACTGCAGGATAGACTTTGCCCTGCTCGGAGAAGACATGGCATACAAGAACGGTCCCCACATGTCTCCCAAGCTTATACGGGAGTTTATAGTCCCGAGGTACAAGGAGGAGACGGATTTGCTTAAGAAGCACGGCATCGACCTAGTTTTCGTGGACAGCGATGGCGACGTGAGGCTCATTATTCCGCTGTGGCTGGAGGCAGGCGTGAACGGCACCTTTCCCTTGGAGGTCATGGCAGGCAACGACGCGGTGGAGCTCAGAAAGAAGTATCCGCGGAGTCTGAGGATGGTGGGCAACATTGACAAGATGGCGCTCATCGAAGGAAAGGAAGCCATAGACGAGGAGCTCGAACGCAAACTCCCATACCTGCTGAAGGAGGGAGGATACTTCCCGACCGTGGACCACGGCATACCCCCAGAGATTCCCTTCGAACACTACAAACATTACATGACACGCCTAAAGGAGTACTTGGAAGCATACAGCTAAAAACATTGTTAACTCACAATAAACCTCGTTAACATATTGACCACGGAAATTTTCACGTCCGTTTTTATCATGTTGAGTGTTTGGTCGCCAATTGGTTCTCGCTTATTTCAGAATTGTCCACCAACGCTTTTCAACTAAATACGTAAAGGGTAATACGGAACCCAAAGAATGGTGTTAAATAGGAAAAAATAAATCTATATATTTGCATATAGTAATTTTTAGTGCAGAGATGTTCTTGGTGAATAAAAAATGAAGGGACAAGTAGACCAGCATGAGGAAATGTTGCTGAGGCTTTCCGACTGCATCGTGAATTTTGATATGGAAGGAGTAAAAGATGCAGCTTTGGAAGCCATCAAGACGGGAATGTCACCTTA
This sequence comes from uncultured Candidatus Bathyarchaeia archaeon, assembly GCA_964600125.1. Taxonomy (GTDB): domain Archaea; phylum Thermoproteota; class Bathyarchaeia; order Bathyarchaeales; family DTEX01; genus JAGTRI01. Next base: position 6,043 of record CAZRIK010000043.1, on the reverse strand, counting down.
CGAAGCTGTCATGGACGGAATGTCCAAGGGCATTGAGAAGGTGGGAGAATTGTACGAGAAGGGCGAGTACTTTGTCGGCGAGCTGATCATGGCGGGGGAAACAATGAAGGAAGGATTAGCAGTATTACGACCGTACATGGAAAAAGGGGACATCAAGCCGATTGGCACGGTGGTTCTGGGCACAGTTAAGGAAGACCTCCACGACATCGGCAAGAACATCGTAAGCATCCTTTTGGAAGCTTCCGGCTTCAAGGTTGTGGACTTAGGCGTGGATATTGATGGACCAAAGTTTGTCAGAGCTGTGAAGGAAACAAACGCTGACGTCGTCGCCGTGTCCGCCCTTCTGACCACAACCATGCTGAACATGAAGCAAGTAGTCGAAGAACTAAAGCATGCAGGATTAAAGGGAAAAGTCAAAGTAATCATTGGAGGCGCACCTGTCACAGAGAAATTTTCGGAGGAGATCGGCGCGGACGCATACGCCAACGACGCTATTAAGGGAGTCGAAATCTGCAAGAAATGGATGAAAGAAAAAACTACTCAAAATTAGGAGTGGGAAAAGGATGGAGAAAAAATGAAGCCAATAGATTATGTGTATGCGGCACTTAACCACGAAGAAACTGACATCGTTCCAGCCATTGGTCCATATGTGGATGTTGGCGACAACCCGTATGTCTGGGAAACGCCATCTCCATGGCGCCTTAGAGGAGACTACGAAAAGGAATTTGCGCTTTTCGAATTACAGCAATCCAAAACGCAAATTGTCGTAATAGACCCTGGCGCTTGGCACATGCTGATTAAGAAGGGACCCTACGGCACAGACGAATCTCACATCATGACCACCAAATTCGGCGGGATACATTACGTCCGCAACGTCCCCACCACCTTCTTCAGGAAAGTCCTATACTCGCCTGTTAAGAATCCTGAGGACCTGGACAAGCTGCCCGAGATAGACGTCGAAGAGTTCAGACCAGTCATAGACGACATAATAAAAACTGGAAAGTGGTTCACGGAAAGGGGGTACTTTTGCATCAGCGGCACAAGCCTAGGACCCTTCGAAGCGGCTTCCGCTTTCCTGCGGGGTTGGGACCATTTAGAAGTAGCCAGGGACATTCTGACCAGACCAGAATTCGCGAAACGCTGCATGGAGATAGCTATGAAGCCTCAGAACGAGATTAACAGAATTTTGGTTGAAGAAGGAGGCGTCCATGCGGTACACTACGCCAGCGATATAGCGAACGCTGAAGGTCCATGGGTCAGGCCCGAAGCCTTCAGGAAGACGGCGAAGGTTGTGAAGAAGGAGTGCACCGGCATCTTCCATAAACTTAAGGCGCCGGTGTTCTGGCACACTCACGGAAACATCAACCCGATTCTCTACGACTTTGTCGAGGCTGGCATCGACTGCTTGAACCCCATTGACCCGCATGAAAGAATGGATTTGAAGGCGGTCAAGGAAAAGATTGGTGACAAGATGACCTTGAATCCGACCGTTTGGGGTCGACAAGACATGCCTGGCAAATCGTTTTCCGTCGACGATCTTTCGCATGACCAGATCAAGGAGCATGTGATGAACTTTTTCAGAATCGCTGCCCCGGGAGGCGGCTTATTCCTCAGCGCAGAGGACTTCGTCTTGGTGGCTGCTGGCTCCAAACCGAAATACGGAGACTTGTCTGAAAATAGAAAGTACGCGTACGACTTGGTGCAGGAAGTAAGACTTAACTGGAAAAAATATGTTCAGCGAAACTAAACATCAGATAGCGTTGATGGTGTTTTTCGTGCGATAATCTGTTCGCTTAAAGGACGATGCTCAGTGTCTCTGCGTCTTCTCGTTCCGATCAGGAACCAAGCCTTATAAAACAATAGTCAGTATTCAATTGTCAAGCGAGAGACGCAAAATGTCTGTCAGGATTCTCGTGTGCGACCCCGTCGATGCTGAGGGCGTTGAGAGGCTCAAGCGTGAGGGCTTCATGGTTGCCGTTGAGCCTTTAATCGAGCAGGCGGAACTCGAAAAAATCGTCGCGGGTTACGATGCGCTTGTGGTCAGGAGCCGAACCAAGGTGACAAAGCAGTTGTTTGAGAAGGGGAAGCGGCTGAGGGTCGTTGGGCGGGTCGGAACTGGCGTCGACAACGTCGACTCGGAGGCTGCCGAGAAACGTGGAATAGCGGTTTTGAACACGCCTGAGGCTCCGTCCGATTCCGTGGCTGAACTAACCATTGGGTTGATATTAGCGATTGCAAGGCGAATTTCGCTCGCCGACCGTTCCATGAAGGACGGGAAATGGGCAAAAAAAGAGCTCGAAGGCTCACTGCTTAACGGCAAGACATTAGGCTTGATCGGGCTTGGAAACGTCGGAACTAAGGTTGCGAAGATCGCGAAAGCATTGGGCATGAAGATTGTGGTTTTCAAGAGGACTCCTCCAAGTCGGGAACTGCTTAAGCTGTTGGAAGCTGAGTATGTTCCGCTAGGTGAGCTGCTCAGTAGAAGTGATGTAATATCAATCCATGTCCCCCTCACTGACCAAACAGCAGGCATGATCGGAGAGAAGGAACTAAGTCTCATGAAGAAGGGGGCGATTCTGGTTAACACTTCCCGAGGCGGCATCGTGGACGAGGACGCGCTTTTGAAAGCGTTAAAGTCTGGAAAGCTCGGCGGAGCAGGCTTGGACGTTTACTGTGTTGAGCCGTGCAAGAACCTTGAGCTCGTCCAGCTGCCGAACGTTGTTTGCACGCCTCACATCGGGGCTCAGACAGAGGAAGCGCAGAAGGCGGCTTCGGTTCTGTTGGCTGAAAAAATCGTCCAGTTCTTCAGGGAACAACCGAGGAAAACTTAGTCTGCCTCCGCAGGGGTTCGTTACGTTTAAATGGGTTCTGGTAGAAACAGTTAAGCCATAAACAGGAGCGAACCGTTCTTGGTCGAGGTTTGGCTGCCCTACGGGAAAACGGAAGTCTGCGTGAGGGTTCCGACCCAAAGTTTGCTTAAAACGATCGAGCCGAACAATGTGGGCGTAGCCAAAAATCCTCAGTCCGAGCTCGAATCGTCTTTAGCGAATCCTTTTGGGACGAAGCGTTTATCCGAAATATCGAAGCCCGGAAGCAAGGTAGCTTTGGTTCTAAGGGACTCGGACACCTCGACCAACACGATGATAGTTTCCGCCTTGTTGAACGAGCTGAACTCCGTGGAAGCCAGAGACGAGGACGTGACGGTCATCGTTGCCTGTGACCCGCTTCGCGACACTCAAACTTGGAGGCAGATGCCGACGTTAGGCGAAAGCCTTTCTTCGAGAGTCAAGGTTGTCCGCCACGACCCTAAGAGCATGGAGCATGTTAACGTGGGGCGAACTTCTCGGGGAACGGACGTTTTTTTGAACAAAGCGTTCGTTGAGGCTGACGTAAAAATCGTGGCAGGAGCCGTGGAGCCGCATCCCTTCGCTGGCTACAGTGGCGGAGCTGAGCTGGTTTTGCCAGGCGTATCGGGCGTTGAGTCGATTCGCAGAAATTTTCTTTTAGTGTTAGACAAGAAAGTGGGACGCGGAACCGTCGAAGGCAACCCAGTTTACGAGGACATGGTTGAGGCTGCTGGGCTTGCAAGGGTGGACTTCTGTTTAATCGTGGTCAGGAACGGCGGTTCTGAGGTGGTTAAAGCCTTCGCTGGCAGCGTTGAGGCTTCTTTCGGGGAAGCAGTTAAGCTCGCAAACAAGGTGTGCAGCGTTCCTGTTGACAGTCGGGCTGACGTTGTTTTTGTTAGTCCAGGCGGTTTCCCGTTTGACGGAAGCCTTTTCGAGTCTTTGAGGTGCTTGGACGTTGCTGAGGAACTGGCGAAAAGGGGTAAGCCCGTGGTTTTGGTCGCGGAGTGTGCTCATGGGCTTGGCGACAGAGAGTTCGTTGAGGCAGCATCAAGACACGATGATCCTAAGGCTTTGGAGAAGGAGCTGAAGAGAAACTTCAGCGTCGGCAGGCTTGTGGCTTACCGTCTTTTGTCCGCTGTCCAGAACGCTGGGTTGTTCCTTGTTTCGGTCGTGCCCGACTACCTTGTCACTCAGGTTCACGGCGTGAAAGGCGCGAGGACAGCTAATGAGGCTTACCGCTACGCTTCTGACGTCGCTGGGAAGAACGGGAAGGTTTCGTTTGTTCCGTACGGAAACTTGACCGTGCCCCAAATTAAGACCGCGGAATAGCTACTTTTGGGAAAAAGATAAATCTGTCAGCGTCCTTTTTTAGAGAAAAAAATAAAACTTCAAGATGGGTCTAGGCGTGCCGTCTCAGTATGTCTTAAGAAAGTTTGAACCGAAAGACTTGCATCAAGTAATCCGCATTAACCAAGTTTGCCTGCCTGAGAATTATTCTAACGGGTTCTTTATTGATCTTTACGAGAAGTTTCCTGACACTTTCATCGTGGCTGAGAAGGACGGAGCAATCATCGGCTACGTGCTGTGCAGGATTGAAAGCGGGTTTTCAGGGATGAGCCTCAAGACCCTCGGAATCGCCAAGAAGGGGCACATCATCTCAATCGCTGTGTTGCCTGAGAACCGCAACGTCGGCGTGGGGTACGCTTTGGTCGACGAGGCTTTGCGTGCCATGCTGGCGTCTTACGAGGCGAAGAGCTGCTACCTCGAAGTCAGGGTAAGCAACGACGTTGCGGTGAGCCTTTACAGGCGAGTAGGGTTCGAGGTTGAAAGGACCATAAGAGAATACTACTCAGACGGCGAAGACGCCTACATAATGAGCAAAAAGATTTGACCCTTTTTTGAAAACTGCAGATTTACGTGTAAAAATATTTCCGTCTGGTCTGATTTGTTCAACAATAGGTTTTTTTGTTTGACCAACAAACGCGTAAGCTGAAATGACCTATCTGATTTGTGTAACATCAGATTTCAATTTTGTCTAACAATCCGCAGCATAAGACCTGTTCTGTTTTGTGTGAAAATAGAATTTTCCGTTTGAGTGACAATGCACGACCTCTGAAGACCCGTCTGATTTGCGGCGCAAATTTTCTGTTGTTTTGGGGCGCAAATACGAGTTAATGTTTATTCCATGCAGATTTATGGCGAAATCCAAAAAAATGACTTCTTAGCTGGTCTATTTTGTGTGACATCGGCTTTCAATTTTTGTGTGACAAACCTCAGAAAGCACAGTTTACTTCATGACAGACTCAAGTATTCTGCAATCCTAGAACAGTGAGGTTATTGTTCAGTCTTTTAGTTCGCTGTGGCTTTGGCTTCTTCTTCGGTGTAGGTTCGCAGCCTGTTCGTGAGTTCGCGGAAGTCAACTTGGTGAGCGTCGAACTCGGGGCCGTCCACGCACGCGAATTTCGTTTCTCCGCCGACCGTGATTCTGCATCCGCCGCACATCCCGGTTCCGTCAACCATAATCGGGTTCAAGCTAACGACCGTTTTTACCTTGAACGGGCGGGTGACCTCGGCGACCGCACGCATCATGGGCACTGGTCCAGCAGCCATGACGAGGTCGATTTTTCTGCCCTTTTCCAAGAGACTTTTCAGAACGTCGGCGGTGAAGCCCTTGAACCCCTTTGTTCCGTCGTCGGTTGAGACGTGGAGCTCGTCGCTTAGGCTTCGCAGCTCCTCCTCCAAAAGCAGGAGGCTGACGTTTCTGGCTCCGAGAATAGTGATTACGCGGTTGCCCGCTTCCTTCAACGCCCTGACCCACGGGTAAATCAGCGCCGTTCCCACCCCGCCGCCTACCACGGCAACCTCGCCATACTTTTCTGCTTCAGTGGGGTTGCCTAGGGGACCAACAATGTCCATGACTGTGTCGCCAACGTTGAGGCTTCCCAGCCTCCTGGTGGATGCGCCTACCTCCTGAAGAATGAGGACGATGGAGCCTTCCTCCGGGTTCCAGTCCACAAGCGTAAGGGGGAACCTTTCGCCCCGTTCGTCAATCCTGAGAATCACGAACTGCCCCGCGTGAGCCTTCCTCGCAATGAGAGGCGCCGAAACCACTAGGCGTTTGATGCCTGGCGCCAACGAGTCCTTTTTCAGAATCTGGAATTTCTGTGCCACAAAAGGTCCTCCACACTGCATTATGC
>CAZRIK010000042.1:0-16247 GCA_964600125.1 uncultured Candidatus Bathyarchaeia archaeon | reverse complement strand
CCGCCATAGCCATGTTCCACGGGTTCACGGGGCACAAGTCCGAAACTCACAGGCTGTTTGTCCGCATCGCCAGAGCCCTATGCAACGAGGGATTCGTCGTTTTACGTTTCGATTTTAGGGGTTCAGGGGACAGCGACGGCGACTTCGAAGACATGACCGTAGCAGGAGAGGTAAGCGACGCAGAACAGGCAATAACGTTCCTGTCAGGGCTGCCTGAGGTTGACGACAAAACCGTAGGCGTCATCGGGTTAAGCATGGGCGGAAGGGTCGCAGCCATCCTTGCCTCAAAAGACAACCGCGTGAAATTCGTCGTATTGTACTCCGCAGCGTTGGCTCCGTTAAAGCAAAGGTTTTGGCAAGGTTTAAACAGCGAATCCATCGGGAAGCTCGAAAGAGGCGAAGCCGTCCAGCTTAACGGCGGCTGGTACATGAAGAAGCCTTTCTTCGACACCCTCGACGCCACCGTCCCGCATGAGGTTATAAGCAGAATTAAGGTTCCCGTCCTGATAGTGCACGGCGACTCCGACCAAACCGTGCCTCTGGAAGGAGCCGTGAAAGGCTACGAAATCGTCAAAGACCTGAACAGCAGAAACGAGCTCTACATAGTCAAAGGCGGAGACCACGTCTTCTCAACAAGGGAACACACGCAGGAAGTCACCGAAAAGACTGTTGGATGGCTGAAAACGCTTGACCTAAAAGCTCTCGCACACGAATCTCAGAAAGAAGCGTTCGCGCCGTCAATAGACTACATTAAACCGTGGTTCCACGGTTCGCCGCAAAGGTTCAGCGTCCTCCGCAAGGGAAGCACAATAACCCAAGACGAGGAACTCGCCAGAGTGTTCTCCCACGAACCAACCCTAGTCAGCGTCTCAGACAAAGGCACAATAAAACATGATGGCAAAAAATCGGGATTCCTCTACCGAATCACGGAAGACGTTTTCTCGGAAGACGTTCAACCCCACCCACGGTCAACCATGCAGCTGGGGAAGGAATGGGTTACGACGAAAGACCTTCAGGTTGAACAAGTGGGCGTAACATTCATCACCCCCAAAGAAATCCTTACAAACAAAGAAATCGCGAAACTGAAAGAAAAAATCAAACCGAAACCCAGCAAAACCTAAACCTCGTCGCAATAAAAGTCGAAATTCTTTTCGATAATCTTAAGCACCAACAGTTAACTTATCAATATACCATAGGTTCATAGTTAATTTGCCAGGGCAGTTGGTCAAAATTGAAGAACGTTTCACAAATATTGTTTCATGCAAAGCCCGATGAGCTGGAATACCCTCCTCCAAGCGTGGACCACGCAAGCCACATAGCATACCTTACTTTAAAGGGGTACACGAAACTTGCAGCGGACCACATTCTTCACCCAGAAATGAAAGACCACCTAGCAGAAACGGTCGGCAACGTGGTTCGTCAGCTCACCCTCGCGTTTAACCAAGCCCTCCTCGAAAAAGATTCGGAAAAAAGCGTCATTTTATGCTCGAGAATCTACGACACGTTAGTGAATATGGCGCTGAACCTTGTTGGCTTGGAAACAAAAATTGTGGGATTCTCCGACGCTGAAGCTGATGTCTCTCTGTCGCTGTTGAAAGCAGCCTTGAACGACCTTGAGACCCTTGAAAGAAACGGCGTATTCGGCGGAGAACAAAACGAGCCTTCAGCCGCAAAAGCCGTGGTCGACAACGTCCTAACGGAAATGAAGACCGTGATGAAGGTCGTTTACAGACCACCAGGCGCCATGGTCGCTCACGCTGCAGAGGAGATTGAGAAGAATTTTGACGACAAAAACATCATGGAATCTTTCCTGCAACTGGCTAAGCAGCAGATCAGAGAGAACGTTTACTATAAATTGAGTGCGTCAGGGACGGGCAAGTTTGGCAATGACTACGCCTTGGGGCTTAGGTGGCTACGCCATTTAGGCTTCGTTCAGGTCTCGACGAACCCGTCGCTGGCTGCAATAGCCTATGACGACGACCCTTCGCAGTGGGAGGGCTACAGAGGAGAAGACCTGTGCCCTGACTTCAGGACCGTCGCCAAACAACACACCGAACTATTCACAGACCCTGTGGCGCTTGGGGACGAAATAACCGCGTATGCAACCGAAGTCAGCATCTGGCGGAACCTCGCAGTCTTCAGGCCAATCGCGATTGCCTCGAACATGTTTCACGGGATGATCAGCCTTCAGCTTAACCCGAACGTCGCGGACAACTGTGAAGAAAGCGTTAGGTGCGCCCTGAAATTTTACGGGGACGCGGAACAATTTCTTAAGCTGTACGACGCTTACTTGCTTTGGGGCTACTCCGGAAACGTGGAGCGGAGCAGACCGAACATCGTGTTCAAGGTTGCAGGCAGCTCTCCGGCGTCAATCGATGTTACGAGGAAACTTGAAAGCCTCGGCGTGGGCACAAACAACACAGTCACATTCACGGTTTCCCAAGAAGTCGAACTCGTACTAGCCAAGATGGAAGGAAGGGCTGAAGCAGCCAAGAAAGGCGTCCCGTTGACGACCGTGTACGAAACGAACATGGGCGGAAGACTCGACGACCACGTGAGAGAAGTCCAAGCTGAAACGCTCATAAACAAGACGCTTGAAAAAGTTCACGACAAGGAGAAGGCTTTAAAAAAGCTCGCTGAAGAGCTGGGGGCATGGAACGAAGCGGCACAGAAAAAGAGTTTAGCTGAAAAAGTTGCAGTTGTCAGCAGCCGAAAATACCTTCGTCCCTTAAACAAAAAGCCTTTGGTCAGTTTCCTCGCAGACCACAATGTGCCTTTTGGCTCAGAAGAACAGGAAAAAACTTACCTTGAAACCTTAGAAAACGACATCAGTTACTGCGGAATCCTCGTCACGAAAAGAGTTTACGGAATCTTCTTCAGCGCACAGAACAAGCAAAAGTGGATTGTGTTCCTGCAATGGAAATACGGTTTAACGGTGAAGCAGGCTGAGGAGGTTATGAGGGGAATCGACGTTCTTCCAGCTTCCAAGAGGCACCCGAAGGAAACGTTGCTTACTTTGGCGAAGGAAAACATGACGCACACTGAGTTCCCGAACCACCAGACAGCGGTTGTGACGGCAAGCTCTGAACCGAGCTTTAAGGTTGAAGATTATTGCGAATCGGTTTTGAAGGCGGTTGACCCAGAAATCCTTGAAAGGTTAACTGGAAATGCTTCTGACGTCAAAAAAGTGGTGGAAGAGTCCTACGAAGTAAGCGCGCGTCAGTCAGAAATTCTTAGAGAAGCTAAAATACCGAATACTGAAAAATATGGTTCCAGAGGGCTCCTGCCGACGCAGTGGGGAACCTTCGGGGCGACCGTGAAGACGATGGATGAGTTCTCAAACAGTTACGAAACGTTCAAGACAAAATGCGTCGAGTTCATCAAAAAAATTTCTGGAGAAAAATGAATCCATCAGCTGTCTTCGTCTGGGCTTTTTGTGAGGTTCGCCTTCAGAATCTTGGTTGCCCGTTTAACCGCTGACTCGAAATCGCCTATTCCGTTTATTCCTGCCGCGGTTGAGTGCCCGCCTCCCATTCCGTGGAGGTATTCGCCTAAAGGCTTAGCTAAATCAGTGCCGACATGGAAGCCCGTTTTTTTGTAGAATTCTTGGTCTGACCTGATGCTTATCTGCAGTTGGTCGTTTCTCTGTCCGCCAACCATCGCCAAATGGGCGCCCGTCTCGACCAGTGCCCTTGCAGCTGAGGCTTGGAATGACCTTACGTGCGAAAAGATGATGAGCCAATTGTCGACTTTCAAAATCCTCAGTCTTCTGCTGGCTTTAAGCCGAGCAATGCGTTCAGAAAGGTCAATGGGAAGAGAAAGGTGAGACAAAGTTTCATGCGCATTCACGCCAGCATCCATCAACTCGGCTACAGTCTTGAAGGTATGCGAGTTTGCCAGAATGAAGTGCTTCGTGTCGAAGGCTATTCCAAGGAAAAGCGCCTCTGCTTCTTCCTTCGAGGGTTCGATGCTGAGCTCTTTGAAAAATCCGTACACAATTTCGCACGTAGACGAGGAACCTTCATCTGAGATGCATAGGGCGCCGATTTTTTCTGTTTCTGGATGACTTGCGTGATGGTCAATGACAACAACTGGCGAACGGGCTTTTTTCACTTTTTCGCCCCATTCTCCAAGTTGTTTCACGGTGTTCGTGTCCAGCATCGTTATGATGTCCGCGTCTCCAAAGCGCGGTTCGCTGGTCAAAACATTGATAGGTAAACGGGTGGTCAACGCTTTTGACAGTTTGCTCATGCCTTCAGGGCAGGCAATGTCAACTTTTACGTCTGGCTCCAATCGTTTCAGGAGCCTTAAAAGGACGAATGCTGAGCAGAGGGCGTCTGGGTCTGCGTTTTGGTGACAGAGTAAAATGATGTACTTTGGCTTGACCTTGCTTATTAGCGACTTTAGGTTTTTGACTGACATTTTACTTCACTAATGTACTTGTCTATAGCCTTGAAGGCAGCCTTGACTGCTTCTTGAGCCAGTCTTTTTTCGTCAGTGGGCTCCTTCATGCGAGAAAGAGTCAAATCAACATCTACCTCGACGTTTAGACCTTCGGATTCTTCTAGATTCACTGAAATCGTCAGGTCAGATATTTCCTGGTCCGAAACTTTCGAGGTTACGTATTTTCTAGCAGCGTCATCAGCTATTGTGCACAGTTCTTCATACAAATCGTCAGATGGAAGGGACCCACGTGGTTCATCCAAAACTTTCACCGTTAGGTGGAAGAGAGTGGACGTAAATCTTTTTGAAGTCTGTCGTTAAGGTCTTTAATCTGGGTTCGAAGCCGTTCTTCCTGTTTGCCGAGGACAGAAACCCTCATGTTCGAAAGCTCTTTCTTTTCCTTAAGTTCATCAGTAACTTTCGGTTTTTCTGACTTTATCAAAAGTGAGCCAACTGACTTGTAGATAACGCCGTCGTCAGCTGTTTTTTCGAGCTCACCTAAAGCTTGGTCAACCTCTAGGAGTTCAAGTTCGACCTGCTGCTTCTGGGTCAAGACGCTTTGGAGCGTTTGCTGTAACTGCTGTAACCTCATTAACCGTTCTTGAACAGCTGGAGGAAGTGCTACACCTTCACTCATAATCATCCAACACCGTCATGCCTATTGTTTTGGTTGTTCACCATTAGTATGCATGGCTTTAATTAAAACGTTTCCCAGAACAAACCGTGTTGAAAAGTGTTCCCCCAAAACTGCGTGCAAAAAAAGATGTGCATGCGCAAGATTCACAACTCTATACATTCCGCCGTTTACACAACAGACGTAAGGTGGATGCCTTGCTCGTTAGAGGAAATGTTGTATATTCCAGTTCTTGGCTGCACGCCATAAATGAACAAGCTGCCCATGATGTCCTTGAAAACAAAGTGCACGTTAGCCAGCTTGGTGATCATTTCGACACTCTTCATCCCACGCTTTACTACAGCTATGAGTATTTCGTTATTCTCGACGGCTCTAGAAATAGCCTCATCCAAAAGTTTCAATGTGTTTTCTGCACCGTAAAGGGTTTCGAAAGTGTCCAATCCTAAAAACTCTACGATGTTAGAGTGTTTTTCTCTGAGTTGCTCCAAAAATTCAGCATACTCTTTACGAGACTCCATCAACGATAACTCCAGTATTTCGGAACTTTCCTTCTTAGTAACCTCTAGAAAGTCTATGTACTCCTTCGACGTTGGGAACAGCTTCTCCAACCGCCAAGTAATCCATGTTTTGGGTTTAAACTGGTATATCCCGTCAGTTTTATTGGTGCGACCAGAGTCCTTCGGCAATGACGCTCCTACAGAACGGACTCTTATCACGCCGAGACATTGATTAGACAGGTTCATTGCGATCTGATCGAGAAACGGGACATAGCACAAACCCACACCATGTTCAACAACAAATAAGGTTAAGCTCCCTTTTTCTAGGCCACCATTTATGTCATCCAAGTCTTTTATGCCGCTTGATCGGTGCTCTTTATCAATGTCTGGGATTGACGCTAAACTTGGGATTGTTGGTTTTTTGTAAGGTGGAAAATACTTGAACCTCCCGTTCTCGAGAGTGAAAACGTAGCTTTTTTGTTCTCTTTTTGTTCCTCTAAGTTTATTCAGTTCAATCTGCCTTGCTGTCCTTAATTCTAACTGCTCCGAGTAGACCTGTCCACCTGCAGCTTCTCCATGAATTTCGATGTCTGAAAGCGTGACTACGCCATCAACAATGTAGTCAAGATGCGTCTGATCCATTGTCTCAGAAACAAGAATCAAGTGTGTACCCACTTCGTGGCATAGCTCACACAGGCTTTGAGCTAACGCTGCTCCCTGATCTTTGAGATTAATGTAGTTAAGCACAGCGTCCCAGCTGTCGATGACGACCACTGGATTTTTCATGTCCTCAGCGTCTTCGTAAAGCGTCTTAAAAAAGGTTAGAGCTGACCCAAAATCCAAAGGTCGTTTAGTAAGTTCAACTTCTGAACCGAAAGCCTTCAAAATTTTACTCGACGTTGCGTTGACAACGTTCTTTTCTGGAACAACGTTCCTAATCCATGGGAAAATCTCGTACAGCTTATCGGGAGTCGCTCTCGTTGAAAAATATAGCCCGTTATGTTCCTCACATATTTCTTTTAATGTTTCCAACGCAAAAATTGTTTTTCCAGTCCCAGCATTACCTTTAACCAGCAATGTCTGCCCAGGGAAAAATTTGAAGAAAGTCCTGATTTCTAATGGAATGTTGCCTTCATTCATTTCATTCACCCCATAAATAATTGGTCATTTTTAATTCGATGTTTTTACGTTGCCAATGGAAATATTCGTCAATAAGTGATGGCATATTCTTACTATATTCATGTTCATCTTTTTTCTCTCATCTTCTTCTTGACAAGATCCAAAAGTTTCTCAGGATCAATGGGCTTCATGATGTACGCGTCTGCCCCCAACTTCAACGACGCAATAGCGTTATCAAGGGATGGATAACCCGTCATCATAATCTTCACCATCCGGGGAGATTCCTTGTGCAAAGCCGCAAGCAGCTCTGTCCCCTGCATTCCCGGCAGCTTAATGTCCAAAAAAGCTGCATCGAACACGTTTGACTTGTTTTTTGTGACAGCTTCCTCGCCAGATTCAGCCGTTTCGACAGCGTAACCCTCTGACTCTAGAATAACTTTGAGGCTCTCACGAATTTGTTTGTCGTCATCCACAAGTAAGATAGTTTTTCTTATGTCGTTCATCTTTAAGTTGCTCTCCTAAATGGAAATTTGATTGTGAAAATTGTTTCTTTTCCCGCTTCGCTTTCAGCAGCGATAGAGCCTTCGTGGGCTTCAATCAGACGTTTACATACAGCTAAGCCTAACCCAGCTCCCTTAGCCTTAGTTGTAAACAGTGGCTCGAAAAGCTTGCTTAAAGTTTCTTTAGTTATGCCTGCGCCTGTGTCCTCGACACTTATAGAAATGGTCTCATCTGCAAGACTGGCTTTAACCGTCAGTTTTCCGCCATTAACCATGGATTGAACCGCATTCGTCATTAAGTTGATGAGTATCCGTTTCAACAGAATTGGGTCTGCCATTAATGCAATGGAGACTAATTTCTGCTCCACATCAATGGTAGTTTTAATGTTTTCAGGAATGGACAACGTCGAAAGGATCTCGTTAATCAGATTTTTCGCATCAACCGCAACAGGCTCAAACTTGATGGGTCTGGCATAATCTCTTAAGTCGTTTATGATTTTGCTCATGTAATGAATCTGCTCTGCGACGCCTTCAAATAACTGCAAAATTCCTTTTTCAATTGCAGCTTTTTTGCACTCTTCGGGGATTTGGTCCAACATTTTCTTGCAGATGTACAGCTGATTGGAAATCACTTGCAGAGGATTAGCCAAGTCATGCCCAACCATCGCGGCGGTCTCTCCGATTGTGGCAAGCCGTTCAGATTCCTTCAGTTTTTCGGTTTTAAGTTTGACAAGTTCTTCCAAATTTTCTGAATACTTTTTAAGCTCATCTTCCATCTTCTTGAGTTCAGTGATGTCTCTCGAAACGCCGACCAAGCCAATAACTTGAGCTTTTTGGTCTTTAATAGGTACCTTTGATGTGGAAACCCAGCGAAACTGACCATCTGTCCTCTCGGATTTTTCAACCTTACCAATCAAAAGTTGACCTTTTTTTATGATTTCTTGTTCATTGCTAAAAGCGTCTCTGGCATGTTCTGACGTGAAGAAGTCAAAGTCGGTTTTTCCCACGGCTTCTTCTGGATTTTCGAGCCCCAGATTTTGTGCTTGTGCTCTATTGATTCTCGTGAAACGCGAGTTATCATCCTTAAAATAGATAGCGTCTGGAATATTGTCCATGAGGGCTTGAAGTAAATCCCGTTCATGAGCAAGTAAATTCTCTATCTTTAAACGAGACGAATTTTCTTCAGCTAGCTCTAAAGCTGATGAGATATGTCTTGAAAGGTTTTTTACCGATGGTATGAAATGCTCAACAAGATTGGTCGAGGTCATGGTGAATAAGCCAATAATTCTGCCATAAAGTTCCAGCGGAGTAATGATGCTCATTGCATTTTCGAAATAAAAAAGCTGTAAAATTAGGGAGGCGACGGACTGTGGAAACATTTCGCTAATAAGGTCGTTAACATTGGCTTGAATTGTCTTTCCTTCTCTCACAACTTGACTAAAAAACTTTGAATTGTCTAGTTGGATTGTTAAGTCTTTGAGCTTTAAGCCTACGAGTCGTTCTGCAGCCTTTATTTTTAATGGAGATATTGTTGTGTTCGCTACTCTTAGGGATTTTTGGTCGTCTGTAAGCAATAATATGTAACAAGTATATTTTTTGGATTTTCTGAATTCGTCAACCACTATTCGAAAAATTTCATCCTTATCTTGGACGCCATGTATCTTGGCAGAAACGCTTTCGGTGAATTGCATGATCTCGATAAGGTTAGATAGAGGTTTTGTGATTGGTTCCTTCTTCAGCATTATAATCATGCCCTAAAGAATTTGGCTGCCTATAAGAAGCTCCTCAATAATCCAATAATTTTTTGAACTATTTATAAATATCGTCTTTTTGCCTTAGTACTCAAACACTGCATTAACAGCCAAGCTTATCTAAAGAAGGAACAATTTAGTCGGATAGAAGTAAGATTTAAGAAAGGCGGCACAAAATTCAAACGGAAAGCGAGAGAGCTTAGATGAAGCAACTGATCCACAATGGCGTCCTAGTCCCGCATTACGAGTGGAAAAAAATTCGCATCAAAATTAAAGGTTCAGAGGTAGAGCTGAACCTGCAGCAAGAAGAGATGGCTGTCGCGTGGGTCAGAAAACTCGGAACCGACTACGTCAACGATAAAGTCTTCGTGAAAAACTTTTTCAAAGACTTCTGCAAAGCGTTAAGTCTAAAAGAAACGCTTGATCCAGAAACATTCGACTTTTCAACCATAATAAACTATGTTGACAATGAAAAAGCCAAGAAGCTCAACCTCTCAAAAACGGAAAAGAAGCAGCTAACAGAAGAACGAAAAAAACAGAGAGAAGCCTTCAAGGAAAAATATGGGTACGCCACCGTTGATGGCGTCAGAACCGAAATAAGCAACTACACTGCTGAGCCATCCTGCATCTTCATGGGCAGAGGCAAGCATCCGTTGCGTGGCAGCTGGAAACAGGGACCCCGAGAGCGAGACGTTGAACTAAACATTTCTGATGCTTCGCATCTTCAGGGCGATTGGAAACACACTTGGCAACCTGACGTCATGTGGGTTGCGAGATGGATGGATAACTTGTCACAAAAAATGAAGTATGTCTGGCTTGCTGAAAACAGTGCGCTTAAACAGGCGAAAGAGAAGGACAAGTTCGAGAAGGCGAAGGAGCTCCAAAGAAACATCGGACGCATAAAAAAATACATAGCGGAAAACTTGGACTCAACAGACCTTAAAAAGCGAAAAACAGCCATAGTCTGTTTCCTGATTGATAGGCTCAAAATCAGGGTAGGAGACGAGAAAGACCCCGACGAAGCAGACACAGTTGGAGCCTCAACCCTCAGACCGGAACATGTCCGTTTTAACGATGATGGGAAAGTGACCTTCAACTTCCTCGGCAAAGATTCTGTGCCTCACGTCTTCGTGGAGGAGCTTCCCGAAAGCGTCGTGAGAAACCTTAAAGAATTCTCTTCGAACACACAATCCACACTTTTCAACGGCGTCGACTCAAGCCGAGTGAGCGAGTTTCTCGGCGAGGTTGTTCACGGTCTTTCAGCAAAGGTTTTCCGAACATACTATGCTTCACGCGCCGTTGAGGGCGTGCTTAAAGATGCACCTGTAAAAGTTGAAAATCCAGATTATGCCAAAAGGTACACGGCAACAATGGCGAACCTTGAGGCTGCGAAAACCTGCAATCACAAACGCACCATTCCTAAGACGTGGGAGTCCTCGTTGCAGAGGCAGGAAGAGCAGCACAAGAGTCTTGTTGGCAAGTCCAAGGTTTCTCAAGCGAAGATGCAGCAGCAAGTAAAAGACTTTGAACAAAAGTTCGAAAGCCTCCTAAAAAAGGAAGAGGAACGACTAAACACTTTACAGCAAAACCTAGGACTACTCCAGAATCAGCTAAATACAGAAATGGCAGAGGATAAGGGTATCTCAAATCTAACTAAACGGATTGCCAAACGAAAGAAGGCTGTTGCTGAACAAAGGGCACGCGTCAAAAGAATCAGAGAGAGACATGTCGAACAAATCAGGAAAATTAATGAAAGAAACGGCGAGAGACAGAAACGTGCGAGAGCTGCGATCGAGAAGTCGAGGCTTCAAATCGAGGCTAAAAGGCAGACGCGGGATTTCAACCTCGGCACGTCTCTCAAGAGCTACATTGACCCGCGCATCTACTACGACTGGGGTAAAAAAGTGGACTACGACTGGAAACTCTATTACCCGAAGGCGCTCCAAAAGAAGTTTTCATGGGTCGAAACGGATTCTTCGAAAAAACCTGATTAACCAAGCTAATGACCATAAAAAGAGTCGTAGGGTACAGTCAAATCAGCGTTTTGCGGAGTCTCAGACTTTTCTAAGCCATACCTCTCGAAAGGTTTAGTCAAATGCCTCTGCGATCGTGGAGACGAGATGAACAAGCAAGGCTTTATCGGTCTTTCAATTTCGAAAAAGGTTTTCTTAAGACGTGGACCGTGAAATCCGCATTTTGGGCATTCGAAGCCTTGTCCCTTGCCCATTGACTTCATCCTTTTTCCGCAAGCTGGACAAAGCGGATTCTTCGTTTCTAGAAGAGGCGCAAGCTTGATGATTCGTAACTTTTCGATGTTGACAGTCATCGGATTTTTGGACGACTTTGGACGAATCCCACCATAAAGCTCAACGAGGTCTCCCTGCATCATCTTCATGGCAACATCGCGAAGGACGCCTGTTGGTTCATAGGCTGCACAATCTACACTTCCAGTATCGTCTTTGATTCGAAAAATAACGTGTCCGCCTTGGATGATGCGGGGTTGTGTTGCCACTTCGCCTTGGACCACAACGGGATTGTAGGGTCTAACGTCACCAATCGAGACAGCCCTTTTAAGATGAGCATCGGTTCCCTGGTTAGTTTTGAAGATGACCCACCGTTCAACAGGTTCGTAGCTAACCACGATTTCGTGCCCACGTTTGACAGCCTCAGGCGTCTCTCCCCTAATGCCGTAAAGGATGGGATCAGGACCTCTCGGGGTAATCAGAATGCGTCCAGTTTCAGGGTCGACGTTGTTGAATACTGAAGGTTCCAGCTGCTCGTTCATGATGATGACTGATGATTCGTCAATTCTTCTCGGCGTCCCCCTGTTTTCTTTTATTCGGTAGGTTATGCACTCGAACGTGTGGTCTCCTTTTAGTCGGGCGCCTATGGCTGCCAGTCCGCCTATTATGCCTCTTCCCCTATTGTATCCGTTTGCTTCCGCGCTGAACTTTTTTATGAGTCTTAAAGATTCATTCTTTGTTACGATGCCTGTTATGGTTCGTTCAGCGAAATCTTCGACCTCTTTAGGCACTTCGCCTTCGAGGAACACGATTCCTGGGTCGGTTCCTCGGTTGCTGAGGTCGGATTCCTTCTCAACGGTCTCGACTGCGAGCTCCTTGACTTTGTCGCGAAGTTGGTTGTCGCACAAGATTCTCAGGCAAAGGGCGCCGTTGCCCCTGGTTTTCCACGGAACATTCGGATTCAACCTCACAAGAGACGGAAAATCGGTGAAGGAGACTCCCAGTTTCCTCAGCTTTTCGATGATGAGGGCTGCTATGTAGGTTGTGCATCCTCCTTTGCGGGAGTCGGTGTCGTCGAAGCCGACATGCATTTTCAGTTTCTTCATGGTCTTAAATCGCACATTATTGCTATTACCTGTTTAACCCTAGAAGACTTGCTGATGATAATATTTATTACTGTAAGCTTTTTGGCATTAGCGTATACTGGTCGGATGATTTACTTGCGTTTCCGCAGTATCTTCTTGTCGTCGTAGTCGCTGACGTACTCGAAGCCTACCTCAAGCAGTTTGGCGAATTCTTCAAGTGATGAAGCGACTTTCACGTTGAACTCGTCTGTCTGGGTCTGGAATATTGTTCGCTCTATGGTCACGTAGATTTCGGTGTTCGTTATGCTTTTGTGGCCTAGGAAGTCTCTGACATAAAGGGGATCATGGGTCTTGTGGTACTCCATTGTTGCCTTCCAGTGGCGAAACGTGTGTATTGTAATCCTCAGTATTCGGGGGGTATTGAGTCGAAACGCCATTTTTTTCCGTTGTTTCCAGAAGGATTGCCGTATTGACATTGTGAACAGTCTTTCGCCTTTCTTTGGTAATTGTTTTATCATGGCCAAGCATCGCTCTGATACTGGAATTACTCTGGGTCTACCGTTCTTCTCTGGGTCATTGATCATTATTAAGCGTCTTTCAAAGTCTATGTCTGTCCATTTGAGCCGCTCGATTTCTCCCTTTCTTGCAGCGGTTTCTTTCGCTATTTGGCAAAATGTGCCGGTTACTAGCCCTAATCCAGCGATTAACAGGTCTATTTCTTCTTCGGTGGGGATAAACGGGATTTTGAACTGCTGCCTATATGCTGGTTTTTCCCATGTTCCGCCAAGAAACCTTAAGAAAGTCTCGTAGTATGTTGCGTATATCCACTTGCTTGTTTCGGATACTTGAAAGTTCTTTAAGACATACTTGACATTTTCGGGGTCGTAGAGATCTGCCCCGTGTCTCATGAAGTTTCTGAGTACGCGTATTATGTGTTCTGTGCATTTGAAGCCTTGGTTTTCTCGCTTCACTGCAAACTCTAGGATTTTTGCTCTAAGCCCGTCAGGAAAGTCTTTCAGCAGGTCGCTTTTTATCTGAACCTGCATGGTGCTCAATTCGTCTTCCCTCTTTGTGCCGTTTCGGACGCTTACAAGCCGTTCCGCTTGTTTTTCGCCTTCAACGACCAAAAGATAGTTAGGCTCTGACTTAATTAAAGTCTTGTTCAACACTGGTTCAACGTACTCTCGTCCACAGTTTTTGCAGAGCCACCTCTGCTGACCATTTCGATGCCCGTTTCGCCATGATCCACTGTGACTGCAGAAGGGGCAAATCAAAAGATTTCGCCCTTACCTATTGGTATGAATGGACACGAAAAGAACCAATAGGTGAAAGTTGCTACTCGAGTATCCATCCAATTTTAAAGATTTCAGGTGTTTTTAGTACAGCAGCAAACTTTCCGAAGGAAGCCTGATCCTCTCCACGGAACTTCAGAAATCTATTAATTGTGTCTAATGCCAATTTAAAATAACGCTCTGCCTGCATTGTTGGTTTATCTGTTATGTAGACCCACATTTTTATTTCAGCACGGATATCCGCTAACTTGGTCCAACTTCTCTGCCCTCTATGTCCTTGGTCGACTTCCATTGCTAATATGATTTTCCCATAATTCATCTTCCTGCCAATAAAATCGATTCCGAAGTCAGTGAATTTTTCTGTATATACTCCTGTTTTTATGCTCCATTGTTTTCCTACTTCTTTGATTATCACAAAATGAACAGACGTCGCGTCTGCTGTATGACCCTTGAAGTCTTCATTCCTCAATGTAAGACCTTTAAGCAAGTCAACTATTTCTTTAATCATTTCTTTATTTTCCATGAAATATTCCTCCTTTTTGGAAAATTTGATAAGTGCGAAACGAATTTCTGCTTATTGGTGCAAGGTTGCGAAACGATTATTATTCGCAGTAGCGAGGTTGCGAAAGGTGGAAAGGCGAAACGATCTAATGTCTTATAGGAAAAAGCTTAGTGCAGACGCCAGATTGATTGTAGCATTATTAAGAAAACAGCCACAAAAGAAGAAAGATCTCTGTAAAAGTGCGGGTGTTCATCTGTCAACTTTCTATCGTATCAAACCACTATTGGAGATAAAAATTATTAAGGAAACTGAGGAAGGATATGCCCTTTGGAATTTTATTGAATTAAAGAAGGCTATTGATGATTATTTAAATAAGTTAAAAGAATCGGATTCATCGCCACCAACTGTCACAATTGACCAAATTGCGAGTAAATTGGGAGTTTCTCCTTCATTGATTGAAGAGGAAATTTATCCAATAGTAGCAAAGTATGGCATGGAGATAAAAAATGATAATGGAGAGAAAGTTGTACGTATTAAAGGATTTAGATATCTTAGTTAAATAAACTTCATATATTCTAAATGCCTTTAACTTTTTCTAAATAATTCCAGAGGATTACATGAATGGGTTTGTGAAAAATTTTAATAAAGTCTTAATCAATTTAAAACCAATCCCACCGAAAAAGCCATCGAGGAAGCAATCGAAGCCAAGAAACGA
The DNA here is from genome assembly GCA_964600125.1 of uncultured Candidatus Bathyarchaeia archaeon. GTDB lineage: Archaea > Thermoproteota > Bathyarchaeia > Bathyarchaeales > DTEX01 > JAGTRI01. The sequence continues at coordinate 1,466 of CAZRIK010000042.1, read as the reverse complement.
AAAGAGCGCAAGGTGGTACCAGAGACAGAGGCTGAAAACCATCTAAACCACGGCTGGGAATTCGTAAGCGCACTACCGAGCGGGAAAATCCTCGTAGAACGAGAACTCGAATAAACCTGCCAACAGGAATTAGCCTACGGGCGTCTCCTTTCGTTGTCGTCGTATGTTCAGCAATGGGCGATTACCTGGTTCTCAGCCCAAAACTCTAGCCTTTTAGGTTTAATTTTGCAGTCGTTCATGGGGTTTGCCCATTCGTGTCCGACGTGAACGGCGTTTTCTGTTGCGTCTACATCACGACGTTTCGACGATGGTGACTCGAAGAAACACGAACCGTTTTTTGTTCGGTTTGAACTGTCGTCGTATCTTCTGAAGTTACGACGTCCACTCAATCGGTTTATAAAAAAGACGGCGAAGCTCAAAGTTCATTTCGTCGCAACGTCGAACTTGAAGGACCACGAACGAAAGTTGCCCTAAAAAGCGGGCGAAAGTAATCTCCATTATTTCTTTGGACGCTTATGGAGTAACGTCTAACCTTGCAACTGCGTCTTCTCTTATTTCTTTTTATGTACCTTACTGTTACAACGTTGCGACGTTTGTAATTTCGTTTACCTCCATGTTCGACGTTGCGACGTTCTATTCTTTGTGTTCACCATTGCATTTTTCGTTTCTGCATAAGCTGTCGTCGTATTTCCAAAACATACGACGTCCTCCCAAACCGTTTTTGTGGCGGTTTGTTTTTCTTCGATTTACGAACGTCGCAACGTCGGAGTAGAATCACGAGTGACGAGGGCATCAACGTTTAGCCGTCTATCATCGAATAGTCACGGGATAACGTCGAACTTACCCATGAACCGTATTGGTCGGCGATTCGATTGGTACGAAACGCTGGCTATATTAACAATTCAGCGGATAATTTTATAGAATTTTTCTCAAGAATTTTGGCAATAGTACGGACTGTTCAATTGGAGGATCAGAAATGGGATTATTTCGATGGGCTTTTTGACTTCAGGCTTGTTTTTGATTCTTTTTTTTGGTTTTAACCATTCACTCATTAAATTTGGGCTGTGCGGTATTATAAGTCAAGGTCAAACCCAAATATGATGAATGTTTCCATTTTGAAACAAACACAATTTGATAAATGTTGAGCAATGTAGATTAGCCATCAATGTTTGAAATAAAGAAGTTACCCTTTACTAATTTATGTATCTTCTGTAAGGTGGACACGAAAATAACAAATGGAAAATAAGCATACACTTTCCACATAGAACAAACTTCTGAAAATTACACCTTAAACTTATATATGAAATCGCTAAAATTATTATTAGTTCGCAGTTTGGAAGATTAAATATGATTGAAAGATTGATAATTAAAAATTATCGATCAATTGAATCCTTGGATCTTCGATTAGGCAAAATGAACGCTTTCATTGGACCAAATGATTCGGGTAAAACAAACATTATGACTGC
>CAZRIK010000041.1:0-16352 GCA_964600125.1 uncultured Candidatus Bathyarchaeia archaeon | reverse complement strand
TTCGTACGCCTTTCTCTCTTCAGGGGTCACCCAGGGAACGTTCTCCTTTACGTACCACAGTGACATGCCGCTTTTTTGAACGTGCAGTCTGTCTCTTAGGCACGGTCGTTTAGCTCTAAGAAAGCTTAGAGGAGAATCTGTTCCAAAGGTCACCTTGTCTATGCCCCATTCTTCTAAGCCTAATTTGAAAACTTCTTCCTCTGTCACTCCCGACGTGTCCAAATAAACGTTGTCTAGCTTCCCAAGGCTTTTCAGCCCAACCTGCAGGACTTCGGGACAAAAGGATCGTCCCATGTGGGCAAGCACAATATTGGCATCGGGGTATTTTGTCGCGATATCTCTAATTTCTTTGACGTTCTCTGGGTCTGCTATTCTCTTACTCTTGGGCAAATGGATGACGACGATGAGGTTCCGCTTGTTCGCTACTTTCATCATCTCAGACTTGGCAAGGTCGCTTAGATTTATTGAATTATCGCCATACATCTTATTTGGAAGATCACAGAAAGTCTTGAAGCCTTTAAATCCTCCCCACTCAATCAGGTCATCCAAGTCCCGTGTTTTATCGTATATTGGAGCGGCAAGACCAAAGACATTATGTTTCTCAATGCTGTCTTTAATGTACAGGTTCATCGACTTGGCGTCAAAAAGGCAAAAAGGGATGGGCAAGCACAGTACCATCACTTCCTTGCCAGCATAGATCGTCTTGTTCGTCTCCAGCAGCTTCTCAATGGTAAGCGGGTAAAGCCGTCCTGTATAGTCACTGTAGTAGTTTGACTCCTGTGCTCCTTGATTCTTTGCATGAGGCTCTTGCACATGCTCTTTTAGGCAGATGTGAGTATGGAAGTCAATTATTTTCTGAGGAAGGAAGGGCTGTATTTCATTCGCGTAGATTTCCTTTTCTGTGTTCTCTAGAATAACAGGTTGATAAGGCCATTGAGCGGAACCCATTTCATTTCATCAGCATTAGTGTGTGATGCACGTATGATACAATATTCGACATAAAATACTTTTCATGGGAAGACCACTGAGTGACCCTAAGGTCGTATATCAGAAAATTACGTGTGTTGTAGTAACTGATCAATGTGCGATTATGGCATATGGATCATTAGATGCGGCTAAAACGCAGTCTAAACATCATTAATTAGCCTGATTTTGCAGTGGCACTATATCTTCGCAAAATCAGCGCCGACGATGTCAGCGATTTTTTCTATCAGAGAAGACCATTTGCCATAGGCTAAAGCGAAGTGATGGGATGAGCCTTCAAGGCTAAGTTCAGTGAGAAAATCGGTTAAAGGCTTTTCGGGTTGGAACATGAATTGAGGGGCAGTGATGCTTTTAATTGGGCTGGAATCAACCACATGTCCCTCGGTGGAAACTATCTTCAGCCTACCTTCAGTTGTGAAAGATAAACTGACAAGGGTCACTACGCCAGGCTTGAGGGCGAAACTTAGAAGGACAGGCCTAAAGGGAATTTTTGTGAGGTTTAGGTTGCTTCCCACAAGCCTAACTGGCTCATTTTCCCTAGCCAATGCGTGGTTACCTTCGCCCATGTGAGTCATCAGTATAGCGTTTTCTTTAAAGTCCATAGTGAACATTTCGGTGAAGTGGGCGTGCCCCGTGATCTTCTGCATTATTGAGACCGCAACTGAAGCCAGAATGTCGCCCTCGCCGGCGTAGCCGTAACCTTCAGAAAGCATCTTCGACGCAGCAAGGAAAGGGAGTGTCCGTAACACGCCTTCGTTGGAAACAGCCCTAAAGTGGAAAGTGAAAGCCGCAATATTATTTTTCTTCAGAGTTTCCCGTATAGCCCATTCCAGTCTGGAGCTTTCCTCATGTTCTTTCTCGGTTACGTCTTTAGATATGTTGAATAGATGTCGGTCCTTCTCGATTTGTTCTCTTATTTCGTTTATAGGCGCCTCTTGAGCCGTGTGCGCCAATTCGTTCTGCGAAATGTGATGGACTTCGACTCCTAACACGTTAAGTAGGCAGGTTTCATCAAACGCAAAATCGCCTGTTCCCTCCTGAGGATAGCCTATGATTCCGGCACGGCACCCTCTAAGAAAGTTCACGACAGCTGCTGCTTGGCACCATTCTTTTATTTGAGCCAAAGCTTTCTCGTCCTTGTAATGACCAGTAACGAGATTGAATTTTATACCAGCTCTCAAAAGGACGTTAGCTATGTCCTGCACGCCGTGCATTCCATGGTTACGGAGGATTTCACCTGCGTCTGTGTCTGCATTTAATTCATACAGCTTTTGGGTGTTGAACATCAGAATCGGAAGTTTCGTCATCTTCAACGCTTTGAAAGCGGTGTAACTTGGAGTATAAGTCAGAAACACAAGAATGATCAGATCGAGACCCTTGCTTTCAAAGAGCTTTACTGCTTCGTTCACTTGGTTGCACGTTTTACATATTCCAGACCATTCGACGTCAGCAAATTCTTCAAGAACATTAGAAAGCTCATCAGCATATTGCGTCAACTCGGTCTCTAACTTGGGAAAAACGGAGTAAGTGTCAAACATTAGTGTCAGTAATCCAACCCGAGGCTTTATCTTCCTCATGTTCCCATCTCCTGATTCATAGTTTTCATCATCCTGCTTTTTGACCATTATTTTATGGATGGAACACCTTTAAAGGTGTTGAAGATGGCTGTTAGGCTCATCTTATCCTCAATCTTTGGTAGTCCACATGCTAAAATCTTTTTGCCCGCGTCCTTCTCATGGTGGAAGTCTAGGTGATTTCCTCTAACTGAATTGACTTTCTTTCTTTTGCTGATTTATAGATTGCCATAGCGAATTGAATAACGTTCTTTCCGTCTTCTCCGGCGAACTTGGGCTTTTCGTTTCCCAAAGCACATTCTATGAAGTGGTGAACGGCGTTCTTGAAGCTCGAGCTCCAATCGGATTCGATAGATTCGTAATTTGTTGTTTTTCCATCCTTATACAAGATCAATGGAGAGATGTACCGCATTTCGCCGTGACACCGCGTAACCCAAAGTATGCCTTCTTCCCCGATGACTTCGAAAGTTTCGTGAATCGCAAAATAATTTGTCCGAATACGCATTTTGGACGTAACAAAGTCCCAAGACCCGTATTTTTTTGGCTCATAATAATTCCACATTATTGTCGCAGGAGCATCAGTGTTGAAATCGGCGATTTGCGCTTCGACGTCTTTCACTTCACCCATCAGGAATTTGGCGACCGCAAGTTGATGAAGACCACCATCGAATATTGGACCGCCTCCGCTTTTTTCGTGATTTTGTCTCCATTGAATTGCAGAATTCCACTCGCCTTGGGTGACTGGCTTGTACCAGCCGCCGATGGAGGTTCCGTTGACGCTTTCCATTCTGACTATGATTGGTTCGCCGATTTCGTTGGCGTCAATCAGCTCCTTCATCTTGACTAACGGAGGATAGAAGAGGAAGTTTTCGGTCACATTTAGGATCACGCCTGCCTTTTTAGCGGCGCTGATCATTTCGTCGCATTCTTTGGGGTTCAGTGCCATGGGTTTTTGTATAGAGATGTGCTTTCCAGCTTCTGCTACGGCTATTGCCATCTCTTTGTGTAAGTGGTGGGGAGTAAGAATTTCCACAGCGTCGATTTCATCGTCTTTCAGGAGCTCATGGTAATCCGTGTAGTATTTCTTTGTTCCCCACAGTTTCATGCGGTCTTTAGCTTTCTCTTCCACAACATCGCATACTGCAGCTATCTCAGCTTTGTCGCTGGCTAAGTATCCTTCTGCGTGAAGCGAAGAAATTACGCCGGTTCCAATAATGCCGACTTGCAGCTTTTTCACATCAATCGCCTCTGTTTCCGTTCTTAATTTAACAGGTCATTCAGTACTCGTTCCAGTTCCTTCTTGTTGATTTGCGACGCTAAAAATTGTTCGGGGTATTCCCACAGATCAACTTGCCACCATCCCGTGTATCCGTATTCAAGCAACGACCTAATTATGTTCGTGTAATCCAATTCTCCCCAGCCAAGTGGCAGATGCGTCGAGGTTTTTGCGCCAATCGCTGAGAAGTATCTTCTCGATCCATCATTGTCAGTCACGTGGGTCCAGCCTATCCTGCCACCGATGAGCTTCAGGTAACCTATAGGGTCACCGTTTGAGATGACGTTCACGTGAGAGAAGTCCCATAAAACCTTAAAGTTTTTAGAGTTGACCCTGTCGAGTACTTCTTTCGCGATTTCTGGCGTGTTCACTATGAATGGGGGTTCAGTTTCCATGTTTAAGGTTACGTTCAGTTTCTCTGCTTCTCCCGCAATGTCGCAATAGGAATTAATGAGAATCCTTAGTGCTTTCTGCGGGGGCATTCCCGGCGGGATAGACCCTGGATAAAGGGCAACAGAAAAAGTGGCGCCTATCTCTGCGGCGAACCTTATTTGTTTTTTGACGTTGTTCACGTATTCTTTCCTTTTATCGTCATCAGGGTCAGCGAGGCTTCCACCAGACACGGACTGAATAGCGGGTATCTCTAATCCCTGTTCACTGTAAAGGCTCTTCATTTTTTTTATCTCTCCGCTCTTTTCGGGAAGGGGGCTATGATAAACTGGGAATAATTCGATTCCATCGTAGTTCATTTCTTTGGCATGAGCCAAAATCTCACTTGGCGTATAAGTTGCTCCGAAGCTGATTTCGCTGGACCAGAATCCGTTTTCTCCGAGAGCAATCTTCCATTTTCGGACCATAGACAAAATACATCCTACGAATATATTTTCAAGATGCTTAGGTTTTTTCTTAAATGTTCTTTCCTACTCACTCTCTGAACTTCCATTTCTACTGAAAACCAGCCATCATAACGATTTTTCTTCAAGGCATTAAATATGCGCTTAAAATTTATTGCGCCCACACCTAAATCCGTGAATTTCGTTGCTATTAATAAGTAGTTTTTTGACCCAAGAGTCACTTGGTCTTTTTTAATCCTCAGGTCTCCCTCGATCTTCGCTAAATCCTTTACATGAACATATTTTATGCTTTCGCCGAGACTGTTGATCCATCCTTCAGGGTCGCTGAAAAGCTCGGCGTGTGCTGTGTCAAAACATATGCCCAAATTCTCCATGTTAACGTCATGAAGAAACCTTTCAGCGTCCTCCAAAGTCTCAACCAGAGTTCCAGTGTGATGGTGGACGGTTGGAACAACGCCTTTCTCGTCAGCGTACTTGCATAGGTCCCGCGTGTAGTCGATGAATTGTTGCCAAGAAAGGGAGTTTTTGACAGGAGGTAGATACAAAGTGTAATCCACGTCTAGGCTGTTACACAGGTCGATGGCTTTTTTTGTGTTATTAACAGAGTCCGAATTGTTCATGAAGCCAGAAGTTACACAAGCCACTTGAAGTCCGTATCTCTTAGAAAGCGCCTTTACTTTCTTAATGTTTTTGGCTTCATCTACGCTGAGCTCTATACCGTCATACCCGGACTCGCTGATTTCCTTGAAAGCCAGTTCCAGTTCATCTGGAGCATACAAGGCGAACGTCTTCCACGCGTTTTTCGACATTTTAGCATCACTGACATGAGTTTTTTACATTCTCGCCATTCTCTGAGACTAACGAGTTTTTTGGCTAATATCGCTTTCGGCAAAGCAGAAAAACTTTGGTCGTTCTGCAGAGCGAATAGGAAGGGCGTCGGTTCAATTCGGTTCTTATTCTAAACGGTTTTTAATCCGAGTGCCCTTCTATGTAAAAACGTTTTTATCCCATAAGGAATATCATGCATGAAGGTGTAAAAAATATGACATACCATTCGGAGCAGTTGGTTAGAGAGTTAAACGAAATATCGCGGGATCTGCGGTTGGATGTTCTGGAAATGATTCACAGAAGAGGGCAGGGGCATCCGGGAGGTTCCCTGTCAGCAGCTGAGATCGTTGCTGCTCTATATTTTCACCACCTTAGGATTGATCCGTCCCGTCCTGATTGGCCAGAACGCGACCGCTTCATTTTAAGTAAAGGGCACGCCTGCGCGCTTCTTTATGCTGCCTTGGCGCGGCGAAAGTTCTTCCCTAAAGAAGAGCTTCAAACTTGGGGGCATCTTGGTGGTCGTCTTCAGGGGCATCCTGACCGATTAAAAACACCTGGCATAGACATGAGTTCAGGCATGGAAGGCCATGGAGTTCCTGTTGGAGTCGGGTTATGTCTGGCGGCTCGCCTCAATGGTCTCAGATACCGCGTATATGTGCTTGTGGGGGATGGTGAATGTCAAGGCGGCGTTCTTTGGGAAGGAGCAATGATAGCGAGTAAATACAAGATTTCGGAGTTGGTTGTCATTGTGGACAACAATAATGTTCAGCTGGATGGTCCTGTGCACGAAATATTGCCGTTGAGCCCGCTGGTGGATAAGTGGAAAGCGTTCAATTTTGCTACACTTGAGATTAACGGGCATGATACGCAGCAAGTTTTGGGGGCGCTTGATGCAGCAGAGGAGATTCATGATAAACCGACGGTCATTATTGCCCACACAACGAAGGGCAAAGGAGTCTCATTCATGGAGAATCAGGCAAAGTGGCATGGTTTAGCGCCGAACGACGAAGAATACGTTCGAGCTGTCTCTGAATTGAAAGGAGGTTTAAAGGAATGATGAAGAAAATTTCGGTTCGAAAGGCTTACGGTGAAGCCCTTGCTGACTATGGCGCTGTTAACCCCAAAGTAGTCGTCGTAGTGGCGGACGTTTCATCGTCCGTTTTCACTTCAATTTTTGCTGACCGCTTTCCCAAACGGTTCTTTAACGTGGGAATAACGGAGCAATCTATGGTTGATGTTGCAGCTGGCTTAGCCTTAGGCGGAATGATTCCCTTCGCAAATACTTTTGCTACGCTCTTCCTTCGGGCGTTGGAGCAGATACGAACCTGCGTGGCGTATGCGAAAACCAATGTTAAAATTGTGGGAGGATACTCAGGGTTGTCTGATTTCAAGGATGGTCCGTCGCATCACACTGAGGCGGACATCGCTATCATGCGGTCTTTGCCTAACATGACGGTCTTGGAAGCTGCGGATGCCTTTGAAGTGAAAAAGATGGTGCCGCTCGTTGCTGAACATGATGGACCAGTTTACCTCCGAATTAGCCGAGCTGATATGCCAGTCTTGTTTGACGACAGCCATGAAGTCAAAATTGGAAAAAGCTCCGTAGTCCGCGACGGCAATGACGTAACCTTCATAGCCAGTGGCATGATGGTTTCTCGTTGTATGGAAGCCTCAAAAATTCTCGCTGAAAAGGCGATAGATGCACGCGTAATTAACATGTACTCCATAAAACCTTTGGATGTTTCCGCGGTCGAAAAAGCAGCTGAAGAAACAGGCGCTATAGTTGCTGCGGAGGAGCATTCAATAATTGGCGGATTAGGTGGCGCTGTGGCAGAAACGTTGGGAAATAAATGCATTGTGCCTATTGAACGCGTTGGAATCGCGGACGTTTTTACTGAAACAGCTCTATCGCACGATGAACTACTTGATTATTTCGGGATGGGAGTGGAAAACATCGTCGAAGCGGCACAACGCGCCATTAGACGGAAGAAAAGATAAATAGTTTCAATAATGCCAGTATCGGAGAGGTAACGAGGTTTTTAGGATGAGGAAAATTAGGGCAGCAATCATAGGCTGTGGGCTTGTGTCGTCCGCTCACGCTGCGGGTTACTTGGAAGACGAGAGAGCTGAGCTAGTCGCATTGTGCGATGTTCAACAAGGTAAAGTCGAGGCGATGGCAAGAGACTTTGGTGTTAAAAAAAGGTTTCTTGACTACAACGACCTTCTGAAAGATAAGGAGATAGACATGGTGGATATCTGCACTCCGCCGTATCTGCATGCGACGATGACTGTGGCAGCGATTGAAGCGGGAAAGCACGTTTTAGTAGAGAAGCCGATGTGCGAATCAATAAAGCAAGCCGATCAAATGATATCTGCGGCAAAGAAAGCTGGAGTGACTTTAATGGTCGGCGAAAGCTACGTCTTCACAACGTCGCATATGAAGGCAAGGGAGCTCATAGACCAAGGCGCCATCGGAAAACCTTTGTTCTTGGCTGAAACAATGGGCACATGGACTCGTCGTAAACCAGAAGCACGCCCCCTGCAAGGAGCCCCCATACCTTTCAGGTATGACCCCGTAAAATCCTGCGGCGGGCTATACCGAGACGCCATAGACCATTTCCCCCACGCCACGGCGACAGCGCGATACTTGATGCAGGATGCTGAAATAAACCGAATTTACGCTTGGTCCAAATCAGCAAAGGACAAGTATGGACAGGAGGAAAAGGTGTTCACTTCGGTTATGTGGCAATACAGTGGCGGAGAAAAAAGCGGAATATGGGTCAAGCGAGGAAGTTTTGACCAGCCAGGAGGATTCAGCACAACCGTGAGTGGGACTGGAGCTTCAATTGAAGTTCTCGGAGAAGGCGCTGGTGCAGCGATTTCTGGAATAAAGCCGTGCCCTCTAGTTCTTTACGAAGAAGGTAAGACGCATTACTACAGAATCGACGAGGGAGACGACCTTATCTGGGTCTCACAGGTTAACTATTACAACAAAGCCCACAGAAACGTGGTTCACCACTTCATCGAATGCCTTGCAGAGGACAAGAGACCAAGATATTCCGGCGAAGAAGGTAAAACAGACCTTAGACTAACTCTAACAGCGATAAAGTCAGCTATAGAGGAAAAGCCTCTAGAACCAAACTCGCTTCCCGAAAACTGGATAGCATATTCTACATTACAAAAGCCTTCTTGACAGCTCGACTATATTCCAACTAGACAAATATGATGAAGCAATTCAACGTCCAATTAAAAGAAGAATCGATAATTTTAGATTAACATACTAATTTCTCAAAATTCTGGATGAGAACCGTAAGATGGAAACCTAATTAAAATTTTTGTCATGTGTCACGAATATTGACGAATTCATGGGTGAACCAGTGTTCTTTTCAGATCATTGCCCTGCTTTTCAGGGCTTCTTTGAGCTTCTCGTCTTTTATGGTATCTATTTTTATTAGCTCAAGGGCGCCAGGAAACTTGAGAACGGGTTCTATGACCTGTTTGTCGACGTTCCTGATGATGTCAACAAAGGAAGCATGGCACACCCTGTTAATTCCCTCAAGCATCCTCCTGCTTTCAGCTTGAGACTTGGCTCTATGAGGCGGATACCCTAAGCCCGACTCTACACTGAAAAACTTTTCAAAAATGAAACGAAGGTTCACGTCGCCAGCCCAGCCGTAACCTTGGTTCAACGCAAGAGAAACGGCGTTTCCTCCATTTATCTGACGGAAAAGCCAAGCATCCAGCGGACTAGTAATCAAGCCGCAAAAGACGTTCGGGTACTGCATAACGGAGTCCAGGAAGCCTTGTCCAGTACCGCATCCGCCGACCACGAAATCAACTCGGTTAAGGTTCAAAAGAAGCGCGGCGTAGAAGCCTGTGTTAATGTAAGTTAACTCCGGTTCTCCTTCCTTTTCCGTCATTCCCGCATTGAAGATGACGAGGTCATTCCTTCCCAGCGTCTTCAAAGCCGCGATGATGTCTGGATTTTTGCTTCTGGCGCTCACTTCGTTAATCACGGCGATTTTCATTTTCTCACCCTTATTTCTTTAAAATGCGTCTTCTCCCTTTAATATTGTTTTTTCAATAGGTCAAAAATCTTCTGGTCTTTCTGAATCTGATAGTTCATGTGGTTTTTTAACGAGTCGAAAACTAGTGAGCATGAACAACCTTTTTAATGCCTTCTTGCTATTATCCTAAGGTTTATGGAGGAAAAAAAATGCCTAAATTTACTGGTGGAGAAATAATTGCTGAGTACCTTGCCAAGGAAGAGGTTCCTTACATTGTTGGAATCCCGGGGCATGGCATATTACCGTTTTTGGATTCGTTTAAGGACAGACAGGACAAGATAAAGGTCATTCAGGTCAGGCATGAACAATCGGCGATTCATCTTGCGGATGGCTATTATCGTGCTTCAGGTAAACCGCTGTTGTGTTTTACGTCAATCGGCGCTGGCGCCTACAACACAATCATTGGTTTAGCCACAGCTTACGTGGACTCGTGCGCCGTCATAGTCGTCAGCGGAGAGGCGCACACCTACATGTTTGGAAGAGGCGTGTTGCAGGAACTTGAGAGACAATATTGGGCTGACACGTCCAGCGTCATGAGGCCAGTGACGAAACGTGTCTGGAAGGTCACAAGGGTCGATCAGATCCCGTCCGTGATCCATCAAGCCTTCAAAATAGCCACTACAGGAAGACCGGGGCCAGTGCACATATTCCTTCCTATGGACGTGCAAGCCAACTCTGACTCTGTCGAGATTCCTGATCCCGCGAAGCGCAAGCCGTCGGGAAGAATCTACGGCGACCCCGAAAAGGTGAAAGAAGCAGCAAAACTATTGGCAAAGGCTGAGAGACCCGTTATTCTGGCAGGCGGAGGAGTCATACTCTCCGAAGCGTCTTCTGAACTCGTTGAACTTGCAGAATTCTTAGGAGCCGCGGTGATAACGACCATGATGGGTAAAGGAGCCATTCCTGAGGATCACCCGCTTTGCGCTTTCTACGCGGGTGCCAAAGGGTCATCGTGCGGCAACAAAGTGGCAAGGGAGGCAGACGTGATATTGGCTGTGGGATGCAGGTTTGCGGACCAGTCAACAAGCTCCTACAAGGATGGCGTAAGCTTCGCTATTCCGCCGACCAAACTTGTCCACGTCGATATTGATTCAACGGAGATAGGCAAGAACTATCCGACTGAGGTTGGAATAGTTGGCGACTCGAAGGTCGTGATGCAACAGGTTATTGACGCCCTCAAGACGATGATGTCTAAGAGGAAGTACCAAGAGATGCCTTACTTTAGGGCGATACAAAAGGCGAAGGATGAATGGGCAAAACAGCTCGAATCGTTAAGGAACAGCGATAAAGCGCCCATGACTATCTCCCGTTTCCTATCTGAGCTCAGGAAGGCATTGAGGAGAGACGCGATTGTGGTAGGTTCCGCGGGTCACCCACAAGCCCAGCTCTTCCAGGAGTTCCCAGTTTACGAGCCTCGGACGCACCTTAGTTCCGGTGGGATGTCCACGATGGGATGGGCGATACCAGCGTCCATGGGCGTAAAGTTGGCGAAGCCCGACAAGCAAGTCGTCTCAGTTTCGGGGGACGGCGACTTTCTGATGACGTGCCAAGAGCTCGCGACAGCAGTGCAGTATAACATAGCCACTGTTCACTTGGTTCTAAACAATTGCGGGTGGCTGAGCATAAGAGACCTTCAGATGGATAAATATGGCAAAGAACGGAAGTACGCCACCGAATTCAGAGCCGAAGATACAGGCAATCTGTACAGCCCGAGCTTCACGAAACTCGCAGAAGCCTTCGGCTGCCAAAACGAGTTTGTGGAGAAACCTGAGGAAGTTGCGTCGGCTTTGAAACGCGCCTTCGACTCAGGGAAGCCAGCGGTGATAGAGGTTCCCGTGCAGTATGAATACCCAATTTCCGAAGGAAAGTCAACGGGATGGTGGGACGTTCCAGTGCCCGCTTATCTCAGAAGAAAGTAGTATCGGACTTCTAGTATGATTTGAGATGCCGAATACTTAATCATTCAACAATTTCTTAACTCTGGTCCGACGGAAACCTTCATCATTCCCTCATCATTCTTCAGGATTATATTCCGTAACCATTCTGTACTCGCCTTAGGATAATCGGTTCTTCTATGGTGCCCTCGGCTTTCAGTCCGGCACATTGATGCCCTCGCATACATCTCTCCAACAAGGACCATGTTTTCGGTCTCAAACACTCTTGTCATCCCTCTTATTCTGTGGAAGGGAAAGGCGTCAGTGGGCACATAGATTCTATTAGCTTTAGCTCTAAGAACCTTAAGATTCCTCAAAGTCTCCTCTAAGCTCACTTGATCCTTTGTTGCGAAAATCGGATAAATAGCCTCGTTTAGACCCTCCCTGACTTTTTCCAGCCGAACTCCGGTCCTTCGCTTATATAATTCTGAAATATGCTTTTTCTCAGATGCTATCTCTCTTCCATCAGGTTGAAGACATGCAGCAAGACCCTTGGCATACTTGGCTGCGTTTTCTCCTCCGATTTTCCCCGTTGTGAGAGCTTCAATTATCCCTGCACCCAGAAGTCTAGAAGCCCCGAACACGCCGGCGCTGACCTCACCTACTGCATATAGACCTGGCAGACTCGACTCGCATTTTTCGTTAATGCGGATTCCTCCCATGAGGTAATGTCCAAATGGTGCGAACTCCAATGAGTCCTTAGACAGATCCACGCCTGAAATCGATAATCTCTGATAACTGGCAGGATAGCGTTTAGCAAAAGTTTCTACCGGCAATCTTTTGGTGTCCAACCTCCAATGCACGCCTCCATGCGGACCCGTTAAGCCACTTCTAATCTGGGCGTCAATCCACGGCGTAAGCTTGCTATAAAATATGAGGGCTGGCATCCATAATTCCTCTTCCGACGGGTCTGGAGGGGTGCCCAGATAATTCCTCGAGAAGGTGATTGGCGGAAATTCTGGTACAGGGAATTCCTCTCCCTTGGAATTCGAGAAGATACCGCTTGTCAGCGCTGGAGTGAGAAGACCAAGACCATATGTTGGATAGACAACAAGCGGTATTGAGTAGATGAACTCCATGTTAGTCAGCTCCGCTCCCGCCCTGTATGCCATCGCCAGACCATCCCCGGTAACATCTTGCGGATAAAGCGTGGGCATAATGAGACATCCCACTCCCCCCGTCGCCATTATAGTTGCCTTGGCTTGAATAACCGTTGGAGCTTCTTTTTCGAGGTCAAGCACCATTGCTCCGACGACAGAGCGGTCCTTGGTCAACAGTCTTAAGGTGTACATCCAGTCCATGAGGTGAACTTTCAGTCTTTCAGCTTCTTGTTTCAGTACTCTAACGACTTCCGTTCCAGCTCCCCACTTAGAATACAAGATTCTCGGGCGACTGTAACCAGCTTCTCTCAACTGTACGAACTGACCATCAGGATATTTTTCGAATCTAGCCCCCAATTTATCTAGGTAGTGCACTGTTTCCGTGGATGAATATGCAACAGTTCTAGTCAAATGCTGTATGTTAAGTCCAGCGTTCACCGAGTTTAAATCTTTGAGAAATCCTTCGTCATCCCCAAGAGCTGCGCCGATGCCGCAAAATTCAAAGGATGAGGATTTGTCGCACCAAGGCGTGGCTCCGCTCCTAGTAACCACGTCTTTACATACCAGAGTCACATTGACGTCTCTTTCTGCGGCTGCTACACTCGCTCGAAGTGCTCCTGCTCCACCGCCTATTACGAGTACGTCTGTTTTCATTACTTCCATGGCGGATTCGCTCAAAATAACATCACTTCGATATTATCTCCACTGTACCCTTGTCTCCATTTACTTTGACATAGTCGCCAGTCTTTATGACTTCTGTTGGGTTTCTTTCTAGATCAAAGATGTAGGGAATGTTGTCGTCGATCGAACCCCCAACCACGAGAGGATCACCCCTTGTCATAACAATAGCTCTAGGCGCATTTCCCAGTCTCCCTAGGAGAGAAAGCCAAACCCATACGCCTGACGAGCCTTTCGTTGACTCGATCACAAAGATCTTGCCCTTGAAATTTTTGCCTTTATCTGTACTCCGTATTTCTGTGATCGTGCCTGTCTGCGGGTCGATGCCGCCAAAGAAGCATATACTATCCTTAGTAACTAGTGCTTCCCCTTCAGCGTATCCCTTATTGCCTATTTTTCCTTTCAAAACCAGATTCTTCACGTCTTATCACCACTTACCTTTGAGTGCAGCGTCAACACACTTCTCAGTTGTTCCGTACCATATCTTGCAGCCCTCTCCGGGGGAAATATCCTGTCGCCCATAACATTCCTGCGCGTAATGCGATTGCTTTGATGAATTAGTGGCTAGGGTGAATTTTTCTTTTACCCAAGGAAAGACTCCGAATAGTCCTAGAAGAGGACAGACTCCGCATAGTACACATCCGCCAGCTTTCTTGATGATGTCTGTGTATCCCAGTTTTTTGGACATAAACTTTGTTGTGTCCGCGCATTGCACCCAGAGTCGTACATCTTCATGAACCTTCTTCCCCTTCAGCATCGAGGCGATTTGGCCAACCTCCCTAAGCGTGGCGTGAGGGCACCCAAAGAGCACCATGTTAACATCATCGTCTTCTGCTGTAGACAGGAGTTCGTACTCCTTCTTCAGGTCCTCATCTGTGAAGGTGATTCTTTCCCTTGGTTTGTCGCCTTGGAAGGCTGCCTCTAATGTAGGAGCCTCAGGCGTAATCCCTACCATATGAAACATTGCGTTAGCGCCAGAAGAGGATGTTCCTCCACAAAACTGCTTTAAACCTTCCGTTGTGACGCTTTTTATACCAGTTAAAGCTGGGATTTCCCAGAGCTTGTCTGTTTGCCTTCCTGTAAAATAGCCGAGAGCCCCAAAGTCAGAAGCGGATTTTAGTGAGGCTTTTACATCTATGAGCAAAGTTGCCTTTCTGTACTCATCTAAATGCATTCCAAATTCCGGCGTCTTTCCCGTCAACGCTGAGTAATAAGCCCCCATTCCCTCGCGATTGCCCCTAGCACCAAAAACAGAGTTCGCCCAGATCCAAGCAGAAGACTCAGTCCATGCTATGTGCTGCCCTTTAGGAACTATGTTGCCGACTAGGTAGGGCGCACAAGTGCTAGTTAAAGCAATTCCCAACTCCCTATAGATCTCTATTAGCCTCAGAACCCTCTTTTCATATTCGTCAGAGTAATTTTGAGCCTCCCGCTCCTCAAAGTCGGGAAGACCCACATGACAAGTTGAAAAAGCATTGACTTTCAAACCTTCTCTAGCCCGCTTAAGGAGTAGTTCCTGCTCCTCCTCATTGTATATCCAGTCAAGAACTCCCGGGCCATAGGGATGGGCGCTGTAAATGTTCACCATCTTTTTGGCATCAAATGCGTCTCCGATCTTTACCAGAACTTCCATGGCTTTTCCAACTTCAGGCCCATACTCGCCTGCCAGCATTCGCTCCTCGTTCTTATCCAGATACATTCTCAAATCGACCTTTGGATTTTACCACCATACAATCTTCTGGAGATATTTAATGGTAACGCACTCTATACTTTAACTTATTATTCTGAATGCTTTCGTCAACGTCATGAAAGATTCTACGGACAGTTGAACCTCATACCTCAGTTCGAGGATTAGAAAAGTTTTTAATGATACTTATGAAACAGTTTCCGTTCAGTCACGCGACGATTACTGCAGGAGACTCGACTTGGTGAATGTTGAGGAAGTCAAGGAAGAAATTTCCGAGCATCTTGAAGGCGTAAAGATTGTTGACCAGCACGAGCACCTCGGTTCGCCTTTAATGAGGGAAGGCAACTTTGAGATTGACCTCCCATACTTTCTGACTAACACGTATTTGGGCGGAGACCTGTGGGCAATCGGGTTCCCCCAAGAATCCATTACTCCAGAAAAGTATGCATATCTGAAGAAGCCGCTTGACGAGGACAAGTCTGAAGAACGGTGGAATGAGCTAAAACCGTACTTGGAAAAGGTACGGAACACGATTTATTACAGGCATCTTCTCATCGCCCTCCGCGACCTCTACGGTTTTAAGGGCGAAGAGGTGGACGACTCCAACTGGAGGGAACTTTCGCAGCGCATCCGCGAAAAGAGCCAGAACAGTTTGAAGTGGTCGCTAGAGGTTCTGGACAGAATGAAGGTGTACAGGGTCATCCTGAACGTTAGTGGACCATTACCGAGTGATAAAATCGTTAAGGACGAAAGGCTGGTCCAAGTCGTGAATATGGACGACTTCATCCGTGGCAACATGGACGTGATAAAGAATCTCGCGTCGGAAAGAGTGCATTCCTTCGGTGACTACCTGAACGTGCTTGACCAAACCTTCAAGGCAACAGTCAAGGCTGGCGCAGTGGGCGTCAAGTCTACGCTGGCGTACGAACGTAGCCTATTCTTCGACAACGTTGCTAAGGCTGACGCCGAGAGAATCTTCTCTAAAGGGCTTAACGAGGTTGGGCTGCAGGAAAGAAAAGTTTTCCAGGACTTCATGATGCACGCTGCCTGCGAGAAATGCGCTGAACACAGTCTCCCGTTTCAGATTCACACGGGAATTCAGGCTGGAATCCTCAACACACTAACAAACGCCCAGCCGACCCTTCTGACCAACCTTTTCCAGAAGTTTTCAGACGTCCGCTTTGACCTTTTCCATGGCGGATACCCGTATTTGCGGGAGGCAGGAATCTTGGCCAAGTATTTTCCTAACGTCTACGTTGACGCGTGCTGGCTGGCGCACATATCTCCAACAGCCTACAAGCAGGCGTTGAACGAGTGGCTTGAGGTTGTCCCGTCCAACAAGATTTTCGCGTGGGGCGGCGACCACCTGC